>CAVKJM010000089.1:0-5197 GCA_963656505.1 bacterium | reverse complement strand
GTTTCCCGAAAGTTTCAAGCTCGGAAACCACTTTGTTTTCGCTTCGTAGACGCGATCGTAGGCAGCTAAAACCGAATATTCAGCAGACCTCATATCGGGGCGCTGCCGCAAAGTGTCGGCTGGGACACTTACGGCAATATTGCTTGGCGCCTCTGGAATCGCAGCAGTTGTTACCTTTTCAATTTCTGACGCGTTGATTACGCAAAGGCGAGCAATCGCATTACGGTACTTGGCAATCGAGCTTTCTGAAGCTGGAATCTGGGCTTTCGCAAGATCTCGGCTGGAATCGGCTTGATCGACTTCGGTTTGCGTGGCAAGCCCTGCGGCCAATCTCCAGCGCGCGATTTCAGACAATTCTGCGTAGTTTTGCGCTGTCTTTTTCGCTATCGCTAGTTTCACTTGAGCGAGTTTCAGATTCACGTAGTTTTGCGCCACTTCGCTAGCCACAGCAATCTTTGTATCCTCAAGCGTCATGGCGCTAGCCATCGCTTCGCGATTGGCAGCGCGTTGCGCGGCGATGTTTCCTCCCACTAGAGAAAACGACCACGTCACAGAACCTCCTGCCGAGTAGTTTTCGGTGGTTTTGTTTTCTTTTCTACTGCGAGAAGCCTCTCCTGATAAAGATGCGCTCGGGAAAAGGTTGGCAGTCGCTTCATCGGAAAGCGCCGCCGCAGCCTTTAAATTGGCCATTGCCACACGAATGTCAGTATTGGCTTCAAGCGCCACGTCAATTAAGCGCGTCAATTCTGGGTCGTTCCACGAGGCCCACCAAGCTTTTGCGTCTTCAACGCTAGGCGCAGAGCTTGTTGGAAGGGAAGCATTCCAGCTCGTACCAAGAGCCTTTTGCTCAACTTCAGTCATCTGTAGCGACGTGGCGCAGCCCGTGAGAAGTAGGCTTACTGCCGCAACCGCTACAAGAGTTTTCGAGAATTTCGGGGTTTGCATCGTCAGTCTCATCAAAGAAAATTTCTTTATCCCGAAATCTACTCATTCGCTTGGTAAAGACATGTCCGAGAAATGTAAAGAAGTGAAAAGAGATGCACCGAACCGTGTGTCTAGCCACGAAAGATTTTTATTCGTGCAATGATGCTTTCCGTTGATACGTTGGAACGCTTTTCTTTTTTGCTGTGATTATTTCCTTTTTAGAGAGAACTTCATGAGTTTAGAGAGCCCAAAAATTTTGATTGTTGATGACGACAAAGACTTAGTCTCCCTTTTAGTTGACTACCTAATGCTCGAAGGCTTTTGCGTAAGCTACGCAAGCGACGGAAAAACAGCGCTTGAGCGCCTTACCAACGAGTGCTTTGACTTAATTGTCTTAGATGTGATGATGCCTGGGATGAGTGGCACAGAAGTTTTGGCAGAGATCCGTCAAAAGTACGACACCCCCGTTTTAATGCTCACCGGCAAGGGCGACCCCGTTGACCGTATCGTAGGCCTTGAACTTGGAGCCGACGATTACGTTCCAAAGCCCTGCCCACCCCGTGAGCTTGTCGCGAGAATGCGCGCCATCTTGCGCCGCGTTTTAATTCCGCACAATCAAGCTAAGAGCACTGTTATCACCGCGGGCCCCTTAACGATTGACCCTGCGCGCCGACGCACCACAATTGATGGAAAAGAAATTGACTTTACGGGTACCGAAATGGCGCTTTTACAGATGCTCGCGCAAAACGTGGGGTCTCCCGTTTCCAAAGCCGACATTTACGCCAAAGTTCTACGCCGCACAATGGGGAGATTCGATCGCACAATCGATGTTCACGTCAGTGCTATTCGTCGTAAACTCAATGCCGCCTGCGAAGGGAAGTTCACGATTGAAAACATCCGTAGCGTAGGATATCAGCTGATTATCAACGAATAAGGCACACGGTATGCTTAAAAAAAGAAGACGCTTAAGCGGCATTTTCTTAACGCTTTTTACGGGTTTATTAAGTGTTTTCTTACTGTTGGGCTTTTGTGTGTGGCTTTTGAGTGCGAGCTATCAGAAGTACGCCTCAAGCGCTTTTGAAGGCATCGATTTTGAGTACCCGGGACAAAAGGCGGTAAACACAGCCCTTGGCATTGCGCAATGGGGCGGAAGTGAAGTACTCATTAAGTGGCTACGCGAAGATAAAACCAACAACCACCCGACAGTCTTTGTCTTAAATAAAGATGGCATTGAAATCTCAGGGCGCGCCATTCCAGAAAAAGCATTAAAGCAAGTTGCCAATAACGACACACGCATCACAACGCAAGTTATTAACGGAGAAGACTTACGCTTTTTTGCCGTGCGTCTTGATCGCCCAAAGCGCATCTGGTCGATGACTTTTTGGAGAACCCCGTGGTGGGTGCATGCGCTCCTTGCGCTATTTTCAACAGCGATTGTGGCTGGTCTCTTAGCCTGGAACTTTGCAAAACCGATTCGAAAGCTCGATTGGGCGATGCGGCGTGCCGCTGACGGAAACCTCGAAGACCGTATCGCACCTCTTGTTGGGCACAACTACGATGAGATTGGTGATTTAGCCAAACAATATGACGCGATGGCTGAAAAGATCACAGGGCTTCTTGCGCGTCAGAAAACGCTTTTTCATGATGTAAGCCACGAGTTGCGTAGTCCCTTAGCGCGCATTGATGTGGCTCTTGCGTTAATTGAAAAAGACCCCGCTAATAGAGAGCGCGCCATCAAGCGCATTGAAGCCGAAGTTGAACTCTTAGATAACTTAGTCGAAGCGCTTTTAACTTACGCGCGTCTTGATGAAAATGCTCCGATTTCTTATGAAGAGACAGATCTCTCATTGGCTCTCGAAGCGATTGTTTCTGATGCTGACTTCGAAGGAAGCGCCAAGAATGTTCATGTAACCCTTGAATGTGATCCAACGCTGAAGACAAAAGTGCATTTGGAATCGATTTCAAGCGCTCTTGAAAACCTTGTTCGTAATGCCCTGCGATTCTCAAAAGCAGGAGACACTGTCAAGGTTATCGCTCACAAAGAAAAGGGCGTTATTCACATTGCGGTGCAAGACGCGGGGCCTGGAATCCCTGCTGAAGACCTTGAGCGACTTTTTGAACCCTTTGCCCGAGGCAAAAATCAAGCCACAGGAAGTGGCTTTGGATTGGGTCTTGCGATTGCTAAGCGCGCCGTTGAGCGCCATAACGGGACGCTTTGCGCATCCAACCTAACGCCTCATGGCTTGGAGATGCGCATCGAGCTTCCCGTTACTCTTAGCTAAAAACTAATTGCGAAGCGTGAATGTCACGGGACCGTCGTTTACTAAACTTACACGCATATAGGCGCCAAATTCCCCCGTCTCAACGCGCAAGTTGCTCTTTCTCACCTCTTCAACAAAGAGGTTAAAGAGCCTTAAGCCCTCGTCGGGTGGGGCCGCAGGTGTAAAGCTCGGGCGATTGCCGTGATTGGTATCTGCGGCAAGCGTAAATTGCGAGATAAGAAGTAGGTCTCCTGCAATATCCGTGACCGACTTATTCATCTTTCCTGCGTCATCTTCGAAAACACGATAACGCAAAAGCTTTTGCGCTAGTTGCACGGCCTTTTCGTCTGTGTCACCCTTTTCTGCGCACACAAGAACCATCAAGCCTTTACCGATAGCGCCAATGGTTTTCCCGTCGACATCAACGTGCGACTCAGTAACGCGCTGCAAAACAACAATCATGGTGCGACCCCTTAAACGAGCGTGACCTTAGCCCAACGACGCTTTCCGACTTGGACAGTGTAGGTCGCGGGTTTGAGTTTGAGTGATTTATCGCTTACGCGCTCGCCATCGATACGAACGCCACCTTGTTCGATGTTGCGGTTGGCTTCACCGTTACTTGGCACGAGACCAGCTTCCTTAAGCAAACGCGCAACACCGATTTCGCCATTTTCACTTTGAACCGTAACAGAGGGAATATCTGTTGGAACGGCCCCGGCGCGAAAACGCGCATTAAATTCCGCTTCCGCGGCCTCTGCTGCCTTCGCATCGTGGAAACGCTCGATGATTTCTTTCGCAAGAGCGACCTTCGCATCACGTGGATTACGACCGTTTTCACACTCGGCGTGAAGTTTGGCAATCTCTTCATTGCTCTTAAGGCTTAAGAGGTCATACCAGTTCCACATCAACGTATCGGAAATGCTCATGACCTTACCGAACATTTCATCAGCAGTATCTGTAATGCCGATGTAATTGTGTTTACTCTTACTCATCTTATTGACGCCATCTAAGCCAACAAGAAGAGGCATCGTCAGAATGCACTGCGGTTCTTGTTCGTACTGGCGTTGCAATTCACGGCCAACAATTAAGTTAAAGCGTTGGTCAGAGCCCCCTAATTCAAGGTCTGCCTTTAAAGCCACTGAGTCGTAGCCCTGCATTAAGGGATAAATCATCTCGTGCATGGCAATAGGAATGTTTTGTGCGTAGCGCTTAGCAAAGTCTTCGCGCTCTAGAAGGCGCGCAAGTGTGTAGCGCGAGCAAAGACGCACGAAGTCTGAGGCAGAAAGCTTATTGCTCCACTCGGAGTTATAGCGCACCTCGGCTTTATCAATGTCAAGAACGAGACCTGCTTGCGTCAGATAGGTCTTGGCATTTTCCATAATCTGTTCGCGCGACAAGGGCGGGCGCATCGTGTTGCGTCCAGAGGGGTCGCCGATAGAGGCAGTGAAGTCGCCGATTAAGAAAATAACGGTGTGACCGAGGTCTTGCAGTTGGCGTAACTTATTTAAAACGACTGTGTGACCGACGTGAATATCGGGCGCCGTTGGATCAAGCCCTAATTTGCAACGAAGAGGAACCCCTGTTGCCTTAGAGCGAGCTAATTTTTGCTCAAGTTCACTTTCGATTAAAAGCGTATCAACACCACGGCGAATGGTTGCCATCGCCGAATGAATTTCTGGTGTCACTTCGTACTTCTTTTCTTCGACTTTTTCTTGCTCAGACATACATTTTCTCGTGAAAATATTGCCCGCAAACGAGTTTGCGGGACTTTTCTTTTCAATTCAAAAGATTCATTTTTACATTGCAGGAACCGACTGTGCTTTTACGCAATCGCCCTGCAAATTCGTATCCACAAAATTGGATTCAGAGACGATGCTTTTTCGTCACTCTCTAACGAGAACTTTCGCTATAATGAGAATGCAGATTACCCATGGTAACTGCGTCACATCTAACGAAAAATCTGCTAGGATGTGAATCGAGATATTTGTTACGCTCATAACAACATCTCCTAA
>CAVKJM010000088.1:0-5209 GCA_963656505.1 bacterium | reverse complement strand
ATGGCTTTTTGAGCAATCTGCAAGTTAGGATAGACCCGTGATCTTCCCGTCTTTGAGGTCAATGCGATAGGCAGCGGGGTTTCTCGGAAGCCCAGGCATGCGTAGGATCGATCCTGTGGTTGCGACAATAAAGCCTGCCCCTGCGTTTAATAGCAACCTTGCTACAGGGAGAGTCCACCCCTTTGGAGCTCCCTTTAGCGCCGCATCGTGCGTTAAGGAAAGAGGCGTCTTTGCAATGCAGACGGCTAAGCGATCCATCCCAAGCTTCTCTAGGAGGGCAAGGTCTTTTTTCGCAGCGTCAGAAAGTGATACTGCACCTGCGCCATAGACATTCTTTGCTACAGCCTCAATCTTTTCTAAGACGGGGGCTTCCTCTGGATAGGTAAAGTGAATCTCTTTGGGAGCCTCTTTAAGGGCCTCTAAGACGTTTTGCGCGAGCTCTAGGGCACCTTTACCGCCTTCGGCAAAGCCTCGGCTTACGGCAAAGCGCACCCCTAGGCTATTGCAGTGATTGGTAAGAAGGGCGATTTCGTCTTCGTCGTCACCTGCAAAGTGATTCATGGAAACAACGATGGGCGCCCCATAGCGCTTTAGATTTGCCACATGCGCGTCTAAGTTGCAGAGCCCTGCAATAAGAGCCTCAATATTGGGTTTGCCGATTTCTTTTAAGTCAACGCCACCATGCCAGTGAAGGGCCTTAAGGCTTGTGACGAGCACCACAGCGCCAGGCACAAAGCCTGCGGCGCGGCACTTAATATCAAAGAATTTCTGAGCGCCTAAGTCGCTTCCGAAACCGGCTTCTGTGATTGCAACGTCGCCTAATGTCATCGCAGCGCGCGTTGCGGCTATCGAATTGCACCCGTGGGCGATATTCGCAAAGGGCCCACCGTGCACAAAGGCTGGTGTCCCTTCGATTGTTTGCACGAGATTGGGTTTTACAGCCTCAGATAAAAGGGCCATTAAGGAACCTGTGGCGCCAAGTTCTTTACAGGTAAAGGGCGTGCCATCGCGCTTAAAGCCTACGACAAGCGCGTCGATACGGCGCCGTAAGTCGGCTTCGTCGTTTGCTAAACACAAAACGGCCATCAGTTCGCTTGCGACCGTAATATCAAAACCGGTTTCAGTTGGAATGCCATTTACTGGCCCACCGAGACCCGTGACAATAAAGCGTAACTGGCGATCGTTTAAATCTACAACACGCTTCCAAGTGACTTCCTTTAAATCGACCTGACCAAAGTAGCGGGCCGCGTCAATTAGGGCAGCAAGGAGGTTATTGGCCGATGAAATCGCATGAAAGTCGCCTGTGAAATGGAGGTTAATCGACTCCATCGGAAGTACTTGCGAGTAGCCACCACCAGCAGCACCTCCCTTCATCCCGAAAACCGGTCCCAATGAGGGTTCACGAAGCGCTAGAACGGCTTTTGTGCCGAGCTGATTTAAGCCTTGAGCCAAGGCAATCGAGGTCGTGGTTTTTCCAGAACCCGCAGGCATTCCTGATGTTGCAGTCACAAGGACGAGTTTGCCATTTGCCTTGCGGTCTTTATGCAGTGTGACCTTGGCTTTATCTCGTCCGTAGGGTTCGAATTCGTCATCGGCAAGCCCCCATTCATGAGCGAGGTCATCGATTCTTTTGAGTTTGACGGATTGGGCAATTTCGATATCACTGAGCATGGCTTAAAACTCCGAAGAAAGCCTGAAATCTTTACTGCTAAAGAGAAAAGCGCTTTTGGCGCTAAATGGAAAAAGGACTATGCCACGGAACGGCTAAAAAAGGCAATTGACCGAAAGGAGGATAACCCTAGGTTGTGCTATTGCGGCAAAAGCCACTTGAAAAGGGGGCAAACTTCAATCTTTCCTACGGCAGAATCGATTGTGTTGCTTTCTTCAAGGGTAAGAATAAGGCGCTTTTTGCATGGGAAAACTTTGGAGAACTTTTCGATCGCTCCCACCTCGCGCTTAACGGTTTCGGGGTCTTTTCTTAAATCGCAGGAGACCTGAATCGCCATTTTTTCTTCAGGGATATAGAAATCGAGCTCGATATTTTTCTTATAGTAAAAGACGGCATCGTTTCTTCCAAAGCGTCGGATAAGTTCCATTGCAACGAGGTTTTCAAGCTGTGCGCTTTCTGAATCGAGCCGAAGGATTTTTAAGAGTCCTGTGTCGGCAAAATAGTACTTAGGAACGCTTTCACGTTCAGCGAGTTTTCCTGCGAAGTTTGGTATTGCATGAAGTAGGCACGCTTCCTTTGCTACTTCAACGTAGGAAATTGTTGAGACCTTGGAGATTTTGTTATTGACCTCAGTTAAGAGATTTGTAAGGCGAGAGTAAGAAAGGGGGTTTCCTACGCTTTCAGCGATTTTTTTAAGAAGCATACGAAGCACTGCAGGGTGTTTAATGGGAGAGTGCTCCAAAATCGCGTGCAGATAAATCGTTTGGAAAATGTTTTCCAAGTAAAGGAGTTGCGTTTCCTTTTTAGCGTTAACGGTTTCTGGAAAGCCTCCAAAGTGTAAGTACGCCATAAATTGATTGAAAAGGCGCGCTTGGGCTTTTGTTGAAAGAAGGGCCTTGGCTTCATAGGGAAGCCCCTTTGCTCTTAAGTACTCAGCAAATGTTAGCGTTGTAATGGGGATGGTGAAGTAGCGACCACCCAAAAGAGAAGCCACGTCAGTACTGAGCATCTTGGCGTTACTGCCTGTGATGAAGGTTGTAATTTTTTCATCTGCCATACGGCGCGCGAACTTTTCCCAACCATCAATAATTTGGATTTCATCGAGAAAGAGAATAGGGCGGCTCTTTTCGCCTCGCGTTGCGTAGTGTGCCTCAAGCAAGCGATTAAAGTCAGCGAGTTCAAATCCAATGAGTCGTTCGCTTTCAAAGTTAATGTAGATGAGGTTTTCCCAATCCGCGCCAGTTTTCACAAAGTCGTGCATCACTTGAAAGAGCCAATAAGATTTTCCGGCGCGCCTTAGTCCCACGGCAACGCAGTTAGCGAAGTCGGGAGTCGCGATATCGCGGCGAAAAAGCTCGATGCCTTTCACGAATTCACGGTTGTCAGCGATGATGTTTTGGAGAGTAGAAAGCTCGATCATGGCAATTGATCCTCAGTTCGATAGCCTCATTATGGCAGGTTTTGTTTAATGAACTAAACAAAAACCATATAAATTTGTTTAATAGACTAAACAAAAATGAGACAAACAAGAGATTCCAAAGTTGGGAAATTGCAGCTTTTGCCCCCAATTGTTTCTAGTGAGAACCCCGTATAATTCGACTCCTTATTTTTGCTATGTCCTTTTTGTTTTCTGTTATGAAAGTTTTGGTTGCTGTTAAGCGTGTTGTTGACTGCAATGTGAAGGTGCATCCGGCTTCAGACGGTAAGTCTGTTGAAACGGCGGCTCTTAAAAAGAGCATGAACCCTTTCGATGAGATTGCAGTTGAGGAAGCTATTCAATTAAAAGAGGCTGGAAAAGCCACAGAAGTGGTTGCTGTGAGTATTGGAGATGCGAAAGCGGCAGATACCCTTCGCACGGCTCTCGCGATTGGTGCTGATCGCGCCGTTCACGTTGTCTTGGATGCAATCGTTGAGCCTTTTACGATTGCGAAGATTCTCGCCAAAGTCGCTCAAAAAGAATCACCCGATTTGATTCTTTTGGGTAAGCAGGCAGTCGATAACGATGCCAATCAAGTTTCGCAGATGCTTTCTGCCTTTTTAGATCTCCCCGTTGCGACGCACGTCTCTCATATCGAAATTGAGGGTAATTCGATTACAGTTCGCTCTGAAACGGACGTTGGGTTAGCTGAGCTTAAGGGAGAACTCCCTGCCGTTGTTTCCGCTGACCTTCGTTTAGCGCAGCCGCGCTACGTGACGCTACCGAGCATGATGCGTGCGAAAAAGAAGCCGATTGAAACAATCGATGCGCAAAGCCTTGGCGTTGATTTAACGCGTAAGACTCAAATTCTCGAAGTCACAGAACCACGTAAAGAACGAGCTGCAGAGAAATTGAGTTCAGTCGATGAATTAATCGCACGTCTTGTTGCCGATAAGAAACTCGTACGGGAGGCCAAATGAGTGTTTTAGTTGTTGCGACCAACCCTGCTGAGGTTCTTGGCTCTGTTACACAGTCTGTCGTGCGCGCTGCAAGTGCGATTGGCACGGATATCGATCTCTTGGTTTTTCCGCAGGGAAACACTGAGGTCGTCGGAAAAGCCAAGGCGATTTCTGGCGTTTCTCGTGTGCGTGTAGCAAGGGATGCCGTCACGGCTCCCGAACATATGGCAGAAGTTCTAAAGGCACTTTGTGGCGAGTACACACACGTTTTCTTTTCGGCAACCGTCTTCTCAAAAACAGTGATGCCACGCTTGGCAGCACTCCTAGATGTTCCAGCGCTATCTGAAATTACGGAAGTTGTGTCAAGTATTACCTTTAAACGCTACATCTACGCAGGAAGCCTTTTGGCAACAGTGAGAATCGATGCGACTCCTGTTGTTGCGACTGTACGGCAAAGCGCTTTTGAACCCGTTGAGGTTTCTTCAAGCGAAGTAGCAACAGAAGCACTTGATGCAATTGGCTCATCTCGCACGTTTACTCACGTTGGTTTCGAATCGACTCGTAAGAGTGATTCGGTTGACCTTGAGAGCGCCAAGATTGTTGTGAGTGCTGGCCGTGGTGTGATTGACGAAGCTGGCTTTAAGGCGGCAAAAGAGCTTGCTGAGAAACTTCACGGCGCTGTGGGTTCAACGAGAGCCTTAGTCGATGCCTTTATTGCTCCAGCGGATACGCAAGTCGGGCAAACAGGAAAGATTGTGGCGCCTGACCTTTATCTCGCGTTTGGCATTTCGGGCGCCATCCAGCACTTAGCTGGCATGAAAGACTCCAAAACCATCGTTGCCATTAATAACGACCCAGAAGCACCGATTATCGAAGTCTGTGACTATTGGTTAGAGGCCGATGCCGTAGATACCATCAAGGAAATGATGGCTAAACTCTAACTAACCTAAGACGAAAGCCGCTTTTTCAATAAAGCCTGAGGGTTGGTAGGTCATCTTTGAGTACCGAAGACCCTCATCGCCCAAGTCTTGTTCGCGGTTAATAAACCGGAAACTCTCGGGGATTCCGAACTCAGCGAAGTTTTTAACGATTGTCGGATACACACCTCGGTACTCCGGGAGTCCCTTTTCGATATGGACAACAAAGTTTTCCGCATCAATCGCA
>CAVKJM010000087.1:0-5249 GCA_963656505.1 bacterium | reverse complement strand
TCGTCGTTACTTAACTCTTTTCTTACCAAATCGCGAAACGCCTCCGAGCGATTCTTGTAGTGGCGCTCTTTTAAGAGTCGTTCAAAATCTTCGGCCAATTGATCGTCAACAGAAATCGTGATGCGTTGCATAGTTAAGCCCCTTTTTCTAGGACATCTTTTGAAAAGAGGATTATAGTTTTGAGCAATTGCTTTTGTCCTCAATCAATACCATGTCCACGACTGCGCTACTTCTTGTTTTAGCTGCCGCTTTTTTACATGCGACGTGGAACTATCAACTCAAAAAAGCAAGCCCCTCGCTTTTATTTTGGCCTGTAAGCTACCTTATAACGCTCATCGTTTGCTTACCCATTCTTCTCATTTATAACCCGACGCTTTTCACGGACATTAAGCCTGCGGGCTGGTTGGTGATTTGCCTATCAGCGCCCATTCACATCACGTACGCCTACGTCTTGCAATACGGCTATAAGCAATCGGACTATTCGGTTGTCTACCCCACAGCGCGAGGAACGGGCCCCATGCTCACAGTTCTAGCCGCTATTTTTATCTTAGGAGAGCGCCCGAGTCTATTGGGTGCACTTGGTATTCTTTCGATTCTTTTAGGCATTCTTTTTATAGCTTCTAAAGAAAAAACCTCAGACACAGGCGACAACCGGCGCGTCATTAAAGGCCTTATTTGGGGCACATTAACAGGGCTTTGTATCGCGGGGTACTCCTTTTGTGATGCCTGGGCCGTGCAGCAGGAAACGGGGCTCACTCCCCTAACGTTTTACTTTCCGGCATTAACGTTACGGTGCCTTATTCTTTGGCCCATTATGCTTTTTACCTCAGATTGGAAAACGCACCTTAAGGAGACGCTTACCGATCCCGTGCAGCGTAAAGCCGTGATTTGCACAAGTATTGGCTCTCCTGGCGCCTATATCCTCGTTCTTTTTGCGATGACCTTTGCGCCGCTTTCTTACGTTGCTCCAGGGCGCGAAGTCGGCATGATGGTAGGCGTTGTTATCGGAGCCCTTCTTTTAAAAGAAAAACTCACCGTAAAGCGCCTCCTAGGTGTTGTCTCTATGGTTCTTGGTGTGGTTTTGATTGGGCTAGCACACTAAATAATCAGCATTTTTTACAAGCTAGCGCGTTTTATTTGTGAGAAAATGCGCATCTTCACGCATTGATTCCAAATTATTTAAATAAAAAGAAGAACATATGTCTTTGGTATTTTGTGTTGCTCTTGTGGGTTTAGGCGCCTTTGTTGGGTTTCTCGCTGGCCTTTTGGGTATCGGCGGCGGCATGATTTTGACGCCGTTTTTCACATTCCTTCTCCCGATGACTGGCATTAGCGATAGCGTTGTTGTTCACGTCGCAATTGCCACATCTTTAGGAACCATCGTTTTCACATCGATTTCATCGATGCGAGCGCACAATAAGCGAGGCGCTGTGCTTTGGCACGTTGTCTTTAGTGTCGCACCTGGCATTCTCGTGGGTGCAATTTTGGGCGCAAAGATCTCTAGCCTCTTATCGACGTCTGTCATTGCGTTTATCTTTGCGATCTTTGTGGGCTTTTCAGCGCTCAAGATGTTTGTGGATGCAAAGCCATCGCCTACGCGTGAGTTACCAGGGCTCGTTGGCCTTTTTGCCGCAGGCGTTCTCATTGGCGCTGTGAGTGCCTTTGTGGGCGCTGGTGGCGGCTTTATTTCTGTTCCCTTAATGCTTTATTGCAATGTGAGGATGCAACAGGCGGTCGGTACGTCTGCCGCTTTAGGGTTCCCAATCGCGCTCTTTGGTAGCGTGGGCTACATCTGGACGGGACTTAATGTAGCCGCTCTCCCAGGACTACCCATCACCTTAGGATTTATTCATTTACCAGCGCTTCTTTTATGCGCGGGCGCAAGTTTCTTAATTGCTCCTCTTGGGGCCAAAGTCGCGCACAGCATTAACACCAAGCCCTTAAAGCGGATTTTTGCGTGTAACCTACTGATTATTGCTTGCTATATGCTCTACAAAGCCTTTACGACAATGTCCTAAGTAACACCATGCGCCACGGGTTTATCTACTTACTTTCTGCTTCGCACGCTGTCGCCGATTTATCTCCTGGGGCGCTTCCGGCACTGCTCCCCTTTTTCGCGCTTTACTACGGGTTAAGTTATACGGAAGTCGCAGGACTTGTCTTTGCGAGTTCTTGTCTATCTTCTGCCATACAGCCTGTTTTCGGCTTGATGGCAGATAAATCCAATCAGAGTTGGTTTATCGGATTTGGTGTGTTACTCACAGGTGTTGCACTCGGCGTCACAGGATGGGTTTCTGATTACTGGCTTATCTTTTGGGCCGTCGTGGCGATGGGAGCAGGCTCTTCGATTTTTCACCCGCAAGCGGCGCGCTACGTAAACTTTATTTCAGGTAAGAAAAAGAGCACGGGCATTGGCCTATTTTCCGTCGGTGGCAACGCAGGCTTCGGTTTGGGTCCCTTACTTGCTGTTTGGGCAGTTACTCTCTGGGGCCTTAAAGGGGTCTCGCTTTTTGCAGCATTAAGTCTTCTTTTTGGTGTGACGCTTCTATTCTTAGGACCGAAGCTTGAGCGCGATGCCGCAACGCTCCATAACGCAGAACTCAACGTCAAAAATAAAGTCAACGCTGAAGGGAAGAACGACTGGCACTCCTTTATGAAGCTCACGCTTGTCATTATTGGACGCTCGGTTGTCTATTGCTCATTTTCTGCATTCCTACCGCTTTATTGCATTAAGACTTTTGGCATCACAGAGGCTCTTGCGGGAACCACCCTTGCCGTTTTTGCCTTCGGTTGCACTGTGATGACGCTTGTCGGCGGTTGGCTTGGAGACCGCTTTGGATTGATTACAACGCTTCGCTTTGGATCTCTTGTGTTAGTGCCTAGCGTTGCTGTGTTTCTCTTGTGCCCGAATATCGGTTGGGTCTATGTCGCTCTTATTGTCTTAAGTTTCGGAATCAACGCCACATACCCCTCATTTGTGGTCTTAGGGCAAACGTATCTCGCTAAAAATATTGGATTTGCCTCGGGCGTTACTCTTGGGCTTTCTTTTAGTGTCGGCGGTATGGTTGTTCCCATCCTCGGGAAAGTTGCCGATATCTACTCTTTGGACGTGGTATTTTTAATTCTCGTGGCAATTGCAATGCTTTGCGCGGTTGGGGCTTTTTTACTCAAAGAAAAACCGAGCGAAGCAACAGCCGTTAAAGAATAACGACGTCGTACTGCTCTTGGCTATACGAGGGTTCAACTTCAAGGGTAACAACCTTACCCATCATCTCTTGCAAGAGATCTAAAGCCGCGGATTCGTCTTCTAAGAAGAAATCAATCACGCTTTGAGAGGCAAGAACCTTAAAGCTCTTTGCATCACGATACTGACGGTATTCGCGCAAAGTCTCACGCATGATTTCGTAGCAAATCGTACGAGCTGTTTTGATTTCTCCGCGACCACCGCAGACTGGGCAACATTCGCAAAGCACATGCGCCAATGACTCACGCGTTCTCTTACGCGTCATTTCCACAAGACCCAACTCTGTGAATTCCGAAACCGTGAGTTTCGTGTGGTCTCGCTGCACGGCGCGGCGCAATTCAGCCAAGACTGCGGCGCGATTTTCGTCGCTAGCCATATCGATAAAATCGATAATGATGATACCGCCGAGATTGCGAATTCTTAATTGGCGTGCAATCGTTTGCGCTGCTTCCAAGTTGGTTTTGAAAACCGTTTCTGAGAAGTCGCGCTTACCAACAAATGCTCCCGTATTCACGTCAATCGTTGTCATCGCCTCGGTTTGATCGAATACAAGGTAACCACCTGAAGTTAAATCAACACGGCGATTGAGAGCCTTGGAAATCTCTTGGTCAATCCCTCGCACTTCAAATAAGGGGCGTTCGTTTTCATACAAGGTAAGCCGCTTTAAGGCCCCTGGCACAAAGCGCTTCGCAAAAAGGCGAAGCGACTCGTAGACCTCAGGGTTATCGACAAAAATAACGTCGGTTTCCATCTGCGCCATATCGCGTAAAACGCGTTGCGCAAGCGAAAGGTCTTCGTAAAGTAGACAAGGAGCAGGCCGATGCTGCGACTTTTCGGTAATCTCTTCCCAAAGCCGCCCTAAGTACTCCATATCGCGTAAGAACTCAGCGTCTTCTGTTGGACGCTCAGCGCAGGTTCTTACGATGTAGCCACCCTTTTCATTGGCATCGCGTAAGCGCTGCACTTGGCTACGCAGTTCCTCGCGCCGCACTTCATCTTCGATGCGTTGGCTCACGCCAACGTGCGCATCACTCGGTAAATACACGAGCTTACGACCCGCAAGAGAAATCGTTGTTGTTAAACGAGCACCCTTAGTACCGATGGGGTCCTTTGAGACCTGCACCATAAGGCTTTGGCCTTCGGTTAAGAGCTTTTCAATCCCTAAAGGTTCTTCGCCTTCTTTGAGGTGTTGCTCGATATCGATAATGTGTAAGAAGGCGCTTCTTTCTAGACCAATATCAAGGAATGCCGATTGCATTCCTGGGAGCACGCGCAAAACGCGGCCCATATAGATATTGCCGACGAGACCACGCACGGCAACGCGCTCAATATGAAGCTCCTCGAGCACACCCTGCTCGAGTTGAGCCACACGCGTTTCGCGTGGGGAACAGTTAATCAAAATTTCTTGCATGTCGCGAGCAACTTCGCAAAGCGATTGTCTACGAGTTGCTATACCCAAAATTTAAATGTGGGCGAATTTTAATCTTTCTTTAAAGGAAATTCGGCTTTTTACAATGAGTTTTCCCTTAAAGATGTAACTTCCAGCGGCCTCCCAAGGTGCCTACGCGGCTCACAAGACCCTTTCTCTTAAGTTTTAAGAGTTCATAGCGCACTTGAGGCTTATGAAGTTGAAGCTTCTTAGCGAGCTCATCAAGCGTAATCGCATCATTGGCTTTAATCGCCTCCAAAATGCTCTCTGCGCGACTTGAAATCGGCTTGCTGACTTTCGTTTCTGGCAAAGGGGCTCCTGTAAGAGCAGCAACGATTTCTCGCTCTTGACTCGGACTTGGCCAACTAATTCCTGGGCGATAAAGCGTAATGCGCACTGCGTTACCTTCATCGATGATCTCTGGCGCTCTTAAGCCAAAAAGTTTGAACCAGTGAAAAACACGAGGCAGGCCGCTCGCCCACTTTTCCATAAGATGCACGTAATTAAAAGCATTGGCAATCGCTGGGTTGCGATAGAAGGTGTAGCCGTTAATCGCTTGATCAACAGTCAAAGAAC
>CAVKJM010000086.1:0-5304 GCA_963656505.1 bacterium | reverse complement strand
CCCTCATTGTTAATTACTAATCCCGAGAGTTCCGTTGCGCTAGAGTCTCCTGAGATAGAAAGGGCTCCCGTTGAATTTGCCTTTGTCGTAAATTTTGTTCCGGAGGCCTTCACGCCCTTGTATGCATAGATTGCCGTTGCTCCTTCTCCGAATGTCACTTCTTGATTTTGACCGCTGAAATCAATCTGTTCGGGAGACTCAACATAGACATTAGCTAACGTTAACAGTGGCGTATTTACTGTCATCGTATTTGTGGTTATTGATACGCCCTTAAGGTTTGCAGAGGTTGTTGAGTTAATATCTGCCTTGCTAACCGTAAGCGAGATCCTGCTATTGGCGTGACCATCCAAAACTTCAAGAGTGTCTTTGTCCCCTTGGAGGATAAGGCTTCCGCCTCCTTTGAGTTCAAATTCTCCATTGCCGTTTCCAATCTCGCCAACAAAAATGCCATTGGCGCCCCCATCCGTTTTCAATGATTTAGCCGATACAGCGGACTTTGCTGCGCTTTCGCCGCTCGATACAGAAATTTTCGCGTTGCTTAAGGTAATCGTATCTAAGCCACTAAGGCTTGCCGATCCTGTGCTCCCCTTTGTTGTGTGAAGATCAACATTCTTGAGTTTTATCCCAGAAAAATAATCGTCAGAAGCATACGAAGTTGTCGACGAGTTATAGGTGGTTTCTTTTGTACCGCCACTTGCTGTGCCTTTTTTGAACTGCCCGATAATTGTTGCAACATCGCGAGGCTCTGCTGCTACATCTTTTTCAAATGTGAGAGTTCCTTTGTCAGTTGCTGCTACCGATACACCAGTTACTGCAATGAGCCCTATGGTTGCCACGGCGAGTTTGACGCCCTTCTTTTGAGCCGACGAGGTTCTTTCATTGCAAACCATCAGTGCGCCACGGGCTTTAGAGAAAATAACCTTGTAAATCTTGTTCATAGAGTGCCTTTGTAAACCTCATTAAATCTGCGTTTATTTGACGAAAAAAAGGAAGAGCGCCCGGACCTTTCTTCGCAATGAATCTCGTTTTGCCGTGTGTTTTTTTAGACGACAAGTTCCGATTGTGACAAACCCTAATACCCAGTCAAACCGTGATAGGTACGGTTTATTTGGCTCATAAGAGAAGCGAGAGTTTTGGTTGTTTTTTTAATCGGGTTAACCCGAAGAAATTTGGAAGATGAGAAATTTTTGATTCAAAATTTTTTGAATCGTTTTGTTATATGAGGTAATGGATTTTTGAATCCGATTTCTTTGCGTTGCGAATTAGGGGGTAGAGCAAACGGATGATGGGCTCGGGGTTTTCACCGAGCACATCAAAAATTTAGTTTTTCATAATCGAAGTCAATGCGTTTAATAGAGCTAGCGTAAAGCTAACGCAAATAAGGATTTAGATTTTCAAAAAAATCTGGCGCAATGACATCTTTAAGCTCGGTAGAAAAACACGATAAAAACTTTTTGGCAGCAAAAGAAAGCTTGCCATCGGACCTTAGAATCAAGCGGATTTCTCGGTACCCTTTTGGTCTAAGTTCTTTGATTTCCACGCCTTCAACAGGATATTGCAGGACAAGTTTTGGAAGAATCCCAATGCCAAATTCCATCTTGACCATGTTCATGATGGCATAGTCTTCAAACGTTGTAAGACTAATGGCTGGGACGACATCGTGCTTTAGTAAATACGACAAAACAAAATTCGATTTTCCTTTTCCCAATAAGAAGAAGGACTCGTTTTGTAAGCGACTCACTGGAACAAATTTCAGTTTCGCTAGAGGGTGTTCTGAATAGACAGCTAAGAGCAATTCATCTCTTGCAACTAAAATGGAGTCCAAGTCTTCGCCTGCAGCTACGCTGGTAAAGCCAAAGTCAACGCGCCCTGTTTTTACCCACCGTTCAATTTCATCGAAGTCTCCCATGAGAACTTCGTACTGCGTATTAGGAAAGTGCTTCTTAAATTCCTTAATAACTTTGGGTAGCCACACAGAGGCGACACTTGCAAAGCATCCAATTCTTACGGTTCCTGTCATGAGTTTAGTCATAGACGATACAGCGGCTTTCACATCATCGTCAGCGAGAACAACCTTTTGAATTAAAGGTAGGAGTTCTTTTCCCTCTGGCGTAAGAGCGGCACCAGATTTGGATCTTGTGAACAATTTGATATCCCAGAGATCTTCCAAATCATGAATCATGCGACTTGCCGCAGATTGCGTGCAGTGCATTTGCTCTGCTGTGGCACTGAAGCTTCCTGTCGTCGCAATTTTTAGAAAAGCACGGTATTTCGTAAGACTCATATCTATGACTTTTTGTAATAGTGATTAGAAAAATTATTCGTTTTACTTATGAGTGTAACAAAAATAAGATTCGGGCGTTATTCACTTTTTCTAGAAATTTCCTCGATTCCCGAGTCATGAATCGTTTTAGCGTCCCGGCCCAGTTACGAAAATCTTTAGGTAAATCCAATGGAAAGTAGCAACAACCGTCACTTAATGATTGGAGTAACTGGAGCCGTTACCGCCTATTTCATTTGGGGCTTGCAGCCGATTTATTGGAAGATGCTTGCAACGCTCGATGCGGGAGCCGTGATTGCGCACCGTTTTTGTTGGACGGCGGTTGCTTTGCTTTTATTCATGGCGCTTACCGGGAAATTAGGCGCTTTAAGAGAAACGACAGCAGTTCTTTTCAAAAGTAAAAGCGCATTCCTTTTTCTATTTTTTATTGCACTAATGGGATTTCTCAATTGGTGTATCAATATTTATGCGCCCATTAGTGGCCATGTTATCGAATTAGGCATCGGGCTATTTCTCACTCCCATTATGAGTGTTATTTTGGGCGTGGCCTTTTTTCGCGAATCTTTAAATCCCACGCAAAAGATTAGTGTCCTTTTGGCTCTAGTTGGGATTTTCATCATGCTCTTTAACTTCGGACAATTCCCGTGGATTGCATTGGGAGTCTCTTCGACGTGGGCTATTTATGGCGCGTTAAAAAAGAAACTTCAACTCGAGCCAACAATTGCGATTTTTCTTGAAACAGTGTTGGTCGTTCCTTTCGCTTGCGCTTATTTAATTGTCACTGGCGAAGCAAAAGCTTTTTTCCACGTTCTCTTTGAAGATCACGTGCTTGCTTTGGCTCTTGTAGGAACTGGCATTCTCACATCCGTTCCTTTAATCGCCTACACGTACGCAACCAATTATTTGCCTTTAAGCCTTCTGGGGTTTTGCCAATTCTTAAGCCCAATACTCACGCTGTGTCTTGGCATCTTTGTCTACAAAGAAGGCTTTCATTTAAGTGAACTTGTTCCGCTTCTTTTTATCTGGTTAAGCATCGTTGTTTTCTTTTTGGATCAGGTTCGAAGAGTGCGGATTGCAAAAAGAAATTACCTGTCTAGCACAGCTAAACGGGTTTTATAAAAAGGAGGAAAAATGAACACATCAGAAAAGCTAAAAGCTTTGCGGGGCCTGATGAAAGAGATCGATGCAAAGGCTCTTTATATCGGCACAACAGATCCCCATCAAACCGAGTCGGTTTCTTCTCATTGGAAGGCTCTTCAGTGGTTAACAGGATTTACTGGGAGCATGGGCTATGCGGTTGTCACTGACGATTGCGCGCAATTTTGGACGGACGGTCGATACACAACGCAAGCGGCTCGCGAAATTGAGGCGGGCACGTTTCAGATTAATTGCGTTTCTGAACCAGGCACTCCCGATTGGAATGAATGGCTAACGGGCCAAATGAAAGAGGGAGAGGCTCTAGCCGTTGATGGTGAAGTTTTAAGCGAGGCGATGCTTGAGTCTTTTAAAAAGAAGCTTCCCATTAAAAACCTACGCGTTCTTTATGAAAGAAATCTAGTAGGAGAAATCTGGGAGAATCGCCCGCCTGTTCCTGAAGATTGCATCTGGGAGTTGAGCGCAGAGTCGGCTGTTGAAACGCGTTTTGAGAAATTAACGGCGCTTCGCACGCGCTTACAAAAGTATGGAGAAAACGCTTCAACTCTTATCTGTGGCTTGGATGATGTTGCGTGGTTAACCAACCTTCGTGGTAACGACAACCCCCTGTATCCGTTCTTTCATTCATACGCCTACGTCTCTCAGAGCGAGGCCCACTTATGCACGGATTTGTTCAAGCTTTCCAAGGAACTCACTCAAAAACTCAAAGAAGAAGGCTGGATGCTTCATGAGTACAAAGAGGTTTTAGAGGTTATTAAATCCATTAAGGCGCCAGCAACTGTTTACGTTGATCCGACAAAAACGCCCTTCAAGCTTTTTGAGGCGATTCCGAAAGATGTTTCGATCAAAACGGGTTTGGATCTTGTTACAAGTATGAAAGCCCAGAAAAGTAAGGGCGAGCAAGAAAACATCCGTCGCGCCAACACAATCGAAGCCGTCGCTGTGATTCGCCTTATGCGCTGGATTGAAGCCAATGTCGCGTCAGGACAATTGGATGAATACGCTGTCGGGCAAAAGCTCAATGAATTAAGAAAGCTCAATTCTCTTTATATGCAGCCAGCCAATCTCGCCATTGTTGGCTACGGAGAAAATGCCGCTTTGCCTCACTACAGGCCATCGGTAACGATGTCAGCTTCAATTAAGCCCGAAGGGTTCTTGTTGTTTGATGTGTGCGCACAATATTTTTGTGGCACAACAGACCTTACGCGTACGGTGGCTGTGGGCGACCTCACCGAAGAGATGAAGTACGACTACACGTTAACGCTAAAGGCGCATCTTACGTTAGCTCGCCAGAAGTTCCCGTATGGCACGACTGGCAATCTTCTTGATGCTGTTACCAAGGCCAACCATTGGAACCATTTGATGAATTTTTCTCATGGCACGGGCCACGGTATGGGCTACATCCTCAATGTTCACGAAGGTCCCGCGAAAATCATCACGGAATTTGCGCCGCTCTTTCCTTATGCGCGAAATGTTGCCTTAGAAGAGGGGATGCTTTTCTCAGATGAGCCAGGGCTTTACAAACCTGGTCGACACGGAATCCGTATTGAGAATTCGCTCTTAGTCCAAAAGAGTGTCAAAAACGAATTCGGGCAGTTTATGGAATTCGAAACGGTCACGTTCCTGCCTTACGAGCGCAAGGCGATTCTCCTCAGTGAACTGACGCAAAGCGAAATTGATTGGATCAATCAATACCACGCAACAGTTTACGTCAAGCTTTCTCACTATCTCAACGAAGAAGAAAAGGCTTGGCTAAAAGAAAAGACTCTTCCACTGTAATAAAAAAATCCTGCCTGCATTTGACTCGAATGTTGGCAATCAAACTAACCAAAAAGAGAGGTTTAAATGAGTGAGTTAAATCAAAACAA
>CAVKJM010000085.1:0-5538 GCA_963656505.1 bacterium | reverse complement strand
CCCCCTACACTATCTTCGTCTTTACGAACGCTATCAAGATAGCTTTCAAGTTCAGAGACCTGCGAAACGTTGGCGATATTAAAGGGGTTCTCGCTGACATACTTCCAGTCTTCAAACGTGATTTTGAGAGAGCCAACAGCTTTGACGCAAGCGCGAATCTCGATACCTAATTCTTTTTTAAGCCACTTTTTGGCAATGGCGCCCGCAGCCACTGTCGGAGCTGTCAAGCGAGCGGAGGCTCTGCCACCACCGCGTGGGTCGCGGATACCGAATTTGGCGAAGTACCCGAAATCGGCGTGCGAAGGACGAAAAACGTGCGCGATATCGCTGTAATCGGCGCTCTTATGGTCATGATTACGAATTAAAAGCGCAATAGGCGTTCCTGTGGTTTTCCCTTCATAAACGCCTGAGAGGATTTCAACTTCGTCGGTTTCTTTTCGCTGGGTGACAAAGCGAGAGCCGCCAGGTCTACGGCGCTCTAATTCATGATTGATATCCTCAACGCTAAGTTCCATTCCCGGAGGACAGCCGTCGACTACGCACCCGATTGCAGGCCCGTGACTTTCTCCGAAATTTGTCACTACAAAAACTTCACCGAAACTAGAAGAAGACATCGATTTCTCCCTTCTGGGTTACCCACGCACGTGGCGCGATTTTAAAATGCCGGTATTCAAAACCTTTTTGCGCTTAAAAATATGACTCAAACCATCGACGCTCAGTGGCTCAAAGATACATTATTGGATGCACAAGACGCATTGTCTGAAGCCCTTAATTTACTTGAAAAAGACCCCCGTCACGCCAAAGGCGTACTCGAGCACGAAATCCCTGCGCTTTACGCTAAGTTAAATTACGCCGTAAATACCGCCTACACAGGCGCACCGGATTTGGATACAGTAAAGCATGATGCGCTCATCGCTTGGCCTAAAGGCGAAGCCTTCAAGGCCTTTAAAGGATCACGGGCTCGGGCTCCAAAATAATATTAAAGCGCTTTTTCACACCCATCTGCACTAGGCGCGCCACTTCCATAATTTCTTTTCCTGTGGCGTTACCCGTGTTAACTAACACAAGCGGCTGGCGACGATATACGCAAGCGTCTCCTGCTGATTTATTCTTTAATCGCGATTGATCGATTAACCAGGCCGCAGAGACCTTTAAGCGCCCTGAAGTCATGCGGTGCGCACAGGCATCTGGGTTTCTTGCTAAAAAGCGACGTCCACTCATGCGAGAGAGAATCGGGTTTTTAAAGAAACTTCCGACACTGCCTAAACAGCGAAGGCCTGGCAATTTTCCACGGCGTAGCGCCAAAACCTCATGCGCGATGAGTTCCGGGGAGATCTCCACAGGACTTAAGGGGCGAATGCGCTCGGCTAGGCCCTTGTACTTTAAGCGCGGGACAAAATTCTTAAATAAAAGAAATGTCGCAGAAAGCACAATCCAATTCTTCGCTTTCTTAGTTTTAAAGATGCTTGTGCGATAGGCGTACTCGCAATCCTTGCAGGAAAGTTCAAAGACTGTATCGTGCTCAGGGTCGTAGCAACTGACAGAAATCAAGCGGTCTTCGACCTCAACGCCATAGGCTCCGATATTTCCGACAACCGCGCCGCCAATAGTCCCTGGGATCCCCGAGAGGTTCTCCAAACCACACCAGTGGTGTTTGATCATCAGGCGCACGAAATCACACCACGATTTTCCAGCACCAACTCGCAGTAAAACCGTATCGTCGTCTTGCTCGATCACATTAATCGACTTATGCGTTGAATGAAGCACCAACCCTTCGAAGTCTTGCGTAAAGATCGTGTTAGAACCCCCGCCTAAGACAAAGCGCGGCATCTTCGCATACGTTGGGTCTAAGAGAATCTCGCGCAAATCCTCAGCGGTTTTAAATTCAGCGTAGTACTGCGCCTTCGCTGGTAAGCGCATCGTATTCTTATCTTTTAAATCGACATTCGTTTGAACCGTTGTCATGGGTCTACTCCCTTAAATTTCCCAAACGTTCGGTGATTTCTTTTTCCACTGTCGCGCTATCGAGCCCGCAATCGACAAAGAGTTCTTGCGTTTTTCCTTGCAAAATAAAGCGATCTGGAATTCCAATTTGTAGCGTAGGTACCGTGATGTTCTCTCGCGATAAAACCTCTAAGACACCAGAGCCTGCGCCACCTGCCACAACCCCCTCTTCGGCGGTGACTAGTAAGTCGTGTGTGCGTGCTGCATCAACAATAGCTTCTTCATCCAAAGGCTTAGCAAAACGCATATCAATAAGCGTTGCCCCTAAGTGCTCAGCAACATCCATTAGGTTCTTTACCATTGAACCGAAGGCTAAAATCGCAACGCGTTTCCCTTTTCTCTTTTTTGTTTTAAGTAACGTGCGAGACTTACCAATCGCAAGAGTTTCAAAACCGTCCCCAGCGGCAACTCCTCGGCCTTTACCGCGCGGGTAGCGCACCGCAGCAGGGGTCCCTAAACGCACAGCCGTTGTGAGCATCATTCTCGCTTCTTTCTCATCACTTGGCGTCATGATGGTCATATTGGGCATGCTGCGTAAATAGGCGATATCGAAAACGCCGTGATGCGTTGGGCCATCGGCACCTACAAGCCCTGCGCGATCAACCGCGAATGTGACAGGTAAGTTCTGTAGCGCCACATCGTGCAAGATCTGATCGTAAGCGCGCTGCGCAAAAGTCGAATAGATTGCAACCACTGGATGCAATCCTTCGCACGCTAATCCAGCGGCAAAGGTCACGGCGTGCTGCTCGCAAATGGCAACGTCCCGATAACGCTCGGGGAATTTCTTTTCAAATTCCACTAACCCGCTTCCCTCACGCATCGCAGGCGTAATCGCATAAATCTTCGGGTCAACAGAGGCAATATCGCAGATCCACTTTGAGAAAACTTCTGTGTATGTGGGGTGCTCGGGGTCGGTCTTCTGTGTAATCACGACCTTGGGGTCAAATGCGGAAACCCCATGATAGATGGTGGGGTTTTCTTCTGCGGGCGCGTATCCTTTACCCTTAACAGTTGTGATGTGAAGAACAATCGGACCCATGGGGCCTTCAAGCGCCCGAAGCTTAGAGAGCATACGAACAAGGCCTGGTAAATCATGCCCATCGATTGGTCCAAAGTAATTTAAGTCGTAAGTGGAAAAAATCGATGAGGGAGGACTTAAAAAGTTTACCGTTTGCTTTTCCATACGCTTAGCAAGCTCATGAAGGAGCGGCGTATTTTTAAGAAGACTCTTACCAAAATTTCGCATTCTCCAAAAGTGGCTTGTACTCACCAATTTCCCGAGGTGCCCGCAAAGGGCTCCCACCGGTGGTGAAATCGAACAGTTATTGTCATTTAGGATAATAAGAAGCCGTATTCCTTCCTTGTAATCGCCTGCGTGATCGAGAGCTTCGCTAGCCATTCCGCCCGTTAGTGCCCCATCTCCGATCACAGCGATGTGCCAGCGCTCATCGTTGCCACTTAAGTGAGAGGCAACTGCCATACCGAGAGCCGCAGAAATCGAGGTTGAGGAGTGCGCGGTACC
Organism: bacterium; assembly: GCA_963656505.1. Taxonomy (GTDB): domain Bacteria; phylum Pseudomonadota; class Gammaproteobacteria; order Burkholderiales; family Burkholderiaceae_F; genus Duodenibacillus. Next base: position 2,012 of record CAVKJM010000085.1, on the reverse strand, counting down.
GAAAGCGTCGTATTCACTTTCGGCTCGTTTTGGAAAGCCTGAGATGCCTTTGTATTGACGGATGTGCTTAAGCGCTTCGCGACGCCCTGTGAGAATCTTATGCGCGTAGGCTTGATGACCGACGTCCCAGACGAGGCGGTCATCTGGGGTATTGAAAACATAGTGAAGGGCTATCGCAAGTTCCACACTAACTAAGGAACTCGATAGGTGGCCTCCGGTGTGACTGACGCACTCGATAATGTAGGAGCGAATTTCGCTAGCAAGTTCCGGTAACTCTTCTAGGCTTAGCTTTCTTAAGTCTTTCGGGCTATCAATTGAATTCATTAATTTGGCATTACTCATTTTGTGCGCTCGATCATGGTGTGGGCTAAGTCAGATAATTGGGTTAGAGCTGCTTCGTTAAATGCAGGGCCTTCAAGCGTCGCAATAGCGCTTAATGCGTCCGTAAGACACTTTTTCGCAAGCCTCTGAGAGGCTTCTAAACCAAGTAAAGAAACAAATGTGGGTTTATCGTTTTCTGCGTCTTTCCCTGCAGTTTTCCCAAGAGTAGCAGCGTCAGAAGTGACATCCAAAATATCGTCAACAACTTGAAAGCCAAGACCCAAGGCAGCGCTATAACTTAATAAAACGCCTTTTGCTAAATCGTAGAGTTCACGCTTTCCGCAAAGCGCGCCCATCAGAATGGAAGCTTCAATTAAGGCGCCCGTTTTTTTGCGGTGCATCGCAGTTAAAAGATTTAGGTCAATGTGGTGCCCGACGTTTTCTAAGTCAATCGCTTGTCCTGCGCACATCCCATCTTTGCCGCAGGCTCGGGCAAAGATTGCGATGATTTCCAAGCGAGCCGCTTCTGGAATCGATAAGTTTGTGAGCAATAAAAAGGCCTCTGGCTGCAGGGCATCCCCCGCAAGCATTGCTTCCCCCTCACCAAACATCACGTGGCAGGTAGGCTTTCCACGACGCAACGTATCGTTATCCATCGAAGGAAGATCGTCGTGAATAAGCGAGTACGCATGCACGAATTCAAGAGCGAGAGCGATGCGATCTAAATCGTCTTTTTTCGCTTGCGTTAAGGCGCCTGTAGCGTACGTTAAAAGCGCACGAATGCGTTTTCCGCCGCCAGTGACAGCGTAACGCATCGCACTGAGAAGCTTCTCGGTTTCTTTGGTTTGGCTTGTAAGCGTGCGATTAGCAAGCGCTTCAATATTCCCTCGCAAGGGCGTGGCCCAAGCGTTAAAGCGCGTACTATCGAAGGCGTAATTTTTTAGATCAAACGACATTTCCCGCCTACTCTAGAAAGGAACGTCGTCTGTGGATTTCGAGATTTCTGCGCCCTCTTTTTCTCCGTAGATACGAAGCTTCTCTTCAGCGGCCTTTAACGCATCCTGACAGATTTGCGCAAGTTTCTGTCCGCGTTGAAACTTCTCGACGGATTCATTTAAAGAGAGTTTTCCCGATTCCATCTGCTCGACAATCGTTTCGAGTTCGGCAATCGCTTCTTCAAAGCTCGGTTTCGTTGCTGTAGCCATGCGCTTCACCCCAATGAGCAATTCTTAGAAAAATCTAAAAAACGTTTGAGAACGTTTTGATCTAAGAGAAATACTCGCAAAAATATCCAAAATTCACAATTTGGGATTCTAGCGCAGAAAAGAAGAGAATTTTTCCCAATAAAATGAAAGATAACCTAAGATCAATTACCTACTTTTGGGGTATTTTGTAGAAGAAAAGGGGGAAATGAGAAGGATTTTGGAGCGGGAGACGAGTCTCGAACTCGCGACCTCAACCTTGGCAAGGTTGCGCTCTACCAACTGAGCTACTCCCGCATCAATATGTCACTTCGTCGCGTTTTTGGAGGCGCGAGGCGGAGTCGAACCGCCGTAAACGGATTTGCAATCCGGTGCATGGCCGCTTTGCTATCGCGCCGTCGGTTACGCTCTTTAGGCTCCTCAAACACAAATGTTTTTGGAGCGGGAGACGAGTCTCGAACTCGCGACCTCAACCTTGGCAAGGTTGCG
>CAVKJM010000084.1:0-5608 GCA_963656505.1 bacterium | reverse complement strand
GGCGCAATGAATATAAAAAGGGCAGGACTTGCCCAGTTCGCCTGTGGGAGCAAGCGCGAAAGTAGCTTGCAAGTGAACCTCGTAGGAGGTCAGCAGCAGGAACCCACCGAAGGAAGCGCTAAGTGTATTGCTTAGTCGCACCAGTAGGAATCCCTTGACTTTAGTTATGGGAGGATGTCAACCGATGAGGAATTTGCTGGGCTCGTTGCAACCCTGAAAAATTATCTTGAGACGTATGTCAATCACTTCCACGATGTGTTTTCTAGCATGAGAGACTCGGCAACGGGCGCGGCTGTCCACGTCTTACGAGGCCTTTCTCTTTTCGTTCAAGATAACCTCGAACTCGAATATTCCAATGATGCCGAGCCCTATGATCGATCGCCTGAGCTACTAGAACTATTCGAATTCATCCATGCTCCTGACTTTGTCTCGACAACATTGACTGTGGCTAAAGCCAACAAGGTTGCCAAAGAACTTGATTTGCCCATCACTTTTAGAAAGGCGGATCTCCCGAAAAAAGCCCAAAAACAGAAGAAATCTCGCAAATAAAAGAAAAAAGGATAACTTCTTAAACTTTATTGAAATTTAAAGAAATTCTTCTTTTAAAAAGAGGAAATCGAACGGCTTCTAGGTGAAAACCCGAACGCCGTTCTTTTTTTAACTAAAGTCAACTTTTCCCATTGCGAAGCGCCCTAATCCGTGAGTAGACTGTAATCGATTTTCCTTAGACCTTTCGTTCTAATTCTTTAGGAGAGGACTGAAAGTTTCTTTAGGGAAAAATGACCAAGTAAAAAAATTTTGAAGGAGTTTTACATGCAGAAAAGAGCCCTCTTAGGTGCCGTCGTTGCGGCCACCGCTATGAGCTTTGTCGGTTTTGCCAACGCAGCTGAAGTTTCTGGTAAAGCGATGGTCTACACCTCGATGTATCCGGACATCGTTGACAATATGTGCAAGCCCAATGTCGCCAAAGCCTTCCCGAAGATGAAGGTCAGTTGGTTCCAGGGCGGCACGGAAAACATCATGACCAAGATGAATGGTGAAATCCGCGCCAAGAAAATCGGCACAGACCTCTTAATGGTTGCTGACCCCTCTTACTACCTCACACTCCAAAAGCAAGGACTCCTTCTTCCTTATAAAGCGAAAGACCACGACAAGGTTATCCTTGATAAAGACCCCAATGGCGCTTGGTACTCTGTTCGCGTTTGCAACATGATCATCGCCTTCAACAAGGATAAATTGAATCCTGCTGACGCTCCGAAGTCCTGGAAAGACCTCTTAGATCCGAAGTGGAAGGGTAAGATCGCCATGCCCAACCCGCTTTTAAGCGGCACGGCCTATGTGGCAGTGGGCGCCTTAGCGCAGAAATACGGCTGGGAATACTTCGATAAGTTAGCCGCCAACGGCATGAAAGTCGAACAGGGTAACTCGGCGATTCAGAATAAGCTCTTAACGGGCGAATACGCTGCTGCGATGATTCTTGAAGAAAACATCTTAAAGCTCTCTGTAGCGAAGAAAGAACCGCTCGCGGTTTCTTACCCAACTGACGGCGTTATCATGATTCCGTCTCCAATCGCGATCTTAAAGACAACGAAGAACCCGGCTGGCGCCAAGGCCTTGATGGATTGGTGGCTTGGAAAAGATGGTCAGGCCGCTGTGGTTAAGGGCTGGATGCACCCGGTGCGTGGCGACATCGATGCGCCTTTAGGCTCGATCCCGACAAGTAAGATTGCTGCCACCAAGGTTGCAATCGATTGGAAGGATCTTTCTGATAACAATGCGCAGATTAAGGAAAACTTCCGTAAACGCATGATGGACCGCTAATTTTTAGCGATTGATCTAAAGCGACTCGGGCGGGGAGCGCTTCGCTCCCCGCTTTTTGTGAGTTTCCCCGAGGGAGTTCCTTTTATGCGATTTCGCTTAAATAGTAAGACCATCGTCATCGGTATTGCGGTGCTCTTACTGATTTACTTTGTCATTCTTCCGATGGGCATTTTGCTCTTTGATTCGGTTTGGAAGGATGGCTCTGTCAATCTCTCAAACTACCGCGAGGTCTATAGCCTCGATGTCAACTGGAGAGCATTGACCAACACGGTTGAACTATCTCTTCTTGTGATGGCTGCAAGCGTTGTGATTACCTTCCCGCTTGCGTGGCTTGTGGGCCGCACCGATTTACCGGGTAAAAAGTTCTACCGCACGATTTTGATTTCGAGCTACATGATTCCGCCCTACGTGGGCGCTATCGCGTGGACACAGTTATTAAACCCAAGTGTCGGATACCTTAACGATATTTTTAAGTGGCTCTTTAACTTGCAGACTGCGCCCTTTAACATCTACACCTTCGGTGGTATCGCTTGGGTCTTAACGCTCTTTTACAGTCCCTTTGCTTTCATCACGATTTCTCGCGCGATGGAAAAGATGGACCCGACGCTAGAGGAAGCCGCACGAATTTCTGGCGCAAGCCCCTTGCGTACATTAATTAATGTGACGCTGCCTTTGATGGCGCCTTCCATTCTTGCTGGTGGCTTACTCGTCTTTATCGCGGCAGGCAGCTGCTTTGGCATTCCCGCGATTGTCGGTATGCCAGGCAATATCGAAGTCTTAACAACACGAATCGTCACTTATCTCTATATGGGTAGCGATGAAGGTGTAAGAGATTCAACAGCGCTTGCCGCATCCTTGATGTTTATCGCTAACGGCCTTCTATTTTTTATGACTTGGATGATGGGCCGCAAGGACTACACAACAATTAGCGGAAAATCGACGCGCCCCAATATCGTTGAACTCGGCAAATGGAAGTGGGTAGCGGTCGCAGGCATTACAACCTATGCCGCGATTGCCGTGATTATCCCAATCGGATCGATTGTGATGACAAGTTTCTTGAAGTCGCTTTCGAAGTCTGTGCTCTCGCTTTCCAATTACGGCATCGATCCTTGGATTCCTGTGATTACATCAGCGCAGTACATGGAAACGATTTGGAACTCGGTCCTTTACGGCGTGATTGCTGCAACGATTGGTACGATGTTAAGTCTTTTTGTCGCGTACCTTGCAGTGAAAACAACGCTTCGTGGCCGTACGTTGCCTGACTTACTCACTGTCGTTGGTGGTAGTACGCCATCGATCGTTATTGCTTTGGCGTTGATTATTACCTTTAGCGGTAACTTCGGTTTGAACCTTTACTCGACGATGTGGATTTTGGTTGTCGCCTACCTTGTGAAATACATGACAATGTCTGTAAGAACAATTTCAGCGGCCCTAACGCAGGTTCACATATCGCTTGAAGAAGCGGCCCTTAACTCGGGAGCCGATTGGCTTCGCTGCTGCAAAGACATCATCGTACCGCTTATCGCGCCCTCGATTGTGGCAGGCTGGTTCTTGATCTTCATGCCATCGTTCTATGAGTTGACGATGTCGTTGCTGCTTTACGGCAGTGAAACCAAGACCATCGGTGTCTTGCTTTACGAGTTACAGACCTACGCAGATACTCAGAACGCCTCCGTTTTGAGTGTGATCATCTTACTCATTGTCTTAATCGGTAACTTAATCTTGAGTAAGGCGACAAAGGGTAATGTCGGAATTTAGGAGTTTTTGAAATGTCAGAAGTAAAAATTGAACATGTCTTTAAACGCTACGGCGACATTACCGTTGTCGATGACTTCAACCTTGAAGTGAAAGACGGCGAGTTCGTCTCGATCCTTGGCCCCTCGGGTTGTGGCAAAACGACAACGCTTCGTATGGTCGCAGGTTTCGAGAAAGCGACCGAAGGCCGTATCTCGATTGGCAATATGGTCGTCTCAAGTTCCGATGAGAAGATCTTCGTTCCGCCAGAAAAGCGCGGCATCGGTATGGTCTTCCAAAGCTACGCCGTCTGGCCCCACATGACGGTTTTCGATAACGTCGGCTACCCACTTAAGATTCAGAAGGTACCCGCTGAAGAAAGAAAACGTCGCATCGAAGAGATGCTTGAACTCGTGCACTTAGCTGAATATAGCCAGCGCTTCCCGAGCCAACTCTCTGGCGGTCAGCAGCAGCGTGTGGCTTTGGCTCGCGCTCTTGTGATGCGCCCAGGTCTCCTTCTTCTTGATGAACCTTTAAGTAACCTTGATGCGAAGTTGCGTGAAAGTATGCGCTTTGAAATCTCGGCGATTCAAAAGAAGATGAAGATTACCGTGATTTATGTCACGCACGATCAAAGCGAAGCTATGGCTATGAGCGATCGCGTTGTGGTGATGAGTCAGGGTGTTGTCCAGCAGATTGGTCACCCGCACGATATTTACGCTAACCCCGTCAATAAAATGGTCGCAGACTTCATTGGTCTTGTGAACTTTGAAACAGGAGAGGTGCGTGGAGATCGCGTCTTCCTTACGGGAACGGATTTGTCGTTTCCCAATACGGCTAATCTCAAAGGGCCTGATGTCACCATTGCCGTTCGTCCCGAGAACATCACAATCTCGACAACGGCTGGTGCCTTAGAAGGTGTTGTGCGTCATAGCTTCTTCTTAGGAGACTCCACCGAGTTCCGAGTTGCCTGTGGCGATCACCTCTTCCGTATTAGCGTAAAGGGTGCGAACACAACATTGTTCCCCAACGGCACAAAGGTCTTCTTAGACTTTAATAAGGTTCTTCTCTTTTAATCTTGAGTAGTTTCCTTACCTTTAAAGCCCGCAGATTTTTCATGATTTGCGGGCTTTTTATGTAACTAGGAAAGTCGTCTTTAAGAGGGAAAAACAGGAGGATGGCCTTGCGTTACGAAAGCCTGCCAAACAAAGCTCAAATACGCATTGCATTTCCAAAAAATTGATTGTAGAATGCGCTTCCTCTGCAAAGAGTAAAGCGTGCGCCAGTAGCTCAGTTGGATAGAGTACCTGGCTACGAACCAGGGGGTCGCGGGTTCGAATCCTACCTGGCGCACCAGTAATTCAGGGCTCAGTTGTTTTTTAGCGACTGAGCCTTTTTTCTTCTCATTGAGTGTCACATCTGCACTCTTACCTAATAGCCTGTATCTTTTGTAAGCTTTTTGCTAGTAACTCAGTAAGTTCCCCATCGCTCAGGAGCCCTAATTAAGTTCAGGTCTAATTCGCCCATCGTTAACATCACGATGAGGCGATAATGACTTTCAAAGTTAATTGGGACGAGGCCTACAAGGCTTGGAAGAAGAGCAAGCTCTCTCAAAAGCAGTTCTATTACAGCAAAGAGTTCAAAAAATTCATAAGACCTGGTCGCATACCAACTGAGGCAACAGTTCATTGGCATTTCAGCCGTATGCGCAAGAAGCTCGAACCGGAATCTGTTAACTCAGCGCTAGAGCAACAGACTTCTGCGTCAAAGCAGAAGACGAATGAGTCAAAACCAGAAATCGAAGTTGTCGATACTCAAACTGTCAACATCGTTGACGCTGACAAATACCGCTCGAAAAAACTCAGAGAGCTCCTTTATAGACAAAACGTCCGCATTCGTCGTCTTCGGCAAATTGCTATTCGATTACCAGACGGAACAACGGTGGAATTTGAAACAGGCAACCCTGAGTTACTTGTTTTAGAAATGATTGACGTCTTCAAAGGAGAGAGGCTATGAATCTTGATCTTAAGGGCTATCGATTGAGTCTTATCTT
>CAVKJM010000083.1:0-5746 GCA_963656505.1 bacterium | reverse complement strand
GTCGTTGATAGCGCAATGGTGTGACCGTCGCTACCGACACCGGCAACCGCTGAAGAATCAAGTTTGACTGTCCAAACCGATTCGCCTGTTTCGGGATTGATACGATATAGGGTATTGCCTCCCGCCGCATAGATTCCCGTTTCCGTTACCTTCGGTGTTAAAAGCCCTGTGGGATTCTCACCCAAACTCACGGACCACACCTTTTCCACGTTCATAGTCGCGGTGAATTTTTCTAAATCCACGGGCTCTCGCGTGCTCGTAGAGGAACACGCACAGAGAAAAGCGCCGCAAGCTGCTGCTACGAGTGCCACACGCCAATGAGAACGAATCTTTGTCATAGTTTTGTGTTCCTAAGGTTTTTTTAAGGTTGGGGTAAGGATTCAATCTTAAGTGTCACTAAGGGCGCCAACGTATTGACCTTCTTATCGAAGTCAAGAGACTTTTGCCAAGCAGCACGCGCTTTTTCAACATTGCCTAAGGCAAGTTCAACGTCTCCTAAGCGATCGTAGAAAATCACTTCGCTACCTGCGCTTGGTGCCTCTTTTTCCAAAACTGCAAGCGCTTCTTTGGCATTTCCCGCATCCAATTCAACCGCGGCTAAACGCACGCGAGCCAATGTGGCGTACTCGGGGCGCTTACCTGTGTTAATGACCCAAGTTAAAGCCTTACGAGCCGCCTCATAATCGTTTTCATTTGCTGCGTTTGAGGCAAGAGCAAAAGCGGCCAATGAGGCAAAGACGTGATCGGGGTACTCTTTCATGAGGCCTTCGGAAAGCGACTTCACATTCTTTTTGTCGGCTGTAACGACGGCATTTTGTAGCTGCACGTAGGCGGCCGTCGCTTTCGCACCCTCGTTTTTCTTATAGTAGCGATAGCCGTTATATCCCGCGAAAGCCAAACACCCTAAGGTAATGACAACGGTAATTGGCGTTCCCCACTTTTCCCACCACGCTTTTAATTGGTCTAGTGACTCTTGTTCTTCTAAATCATATGCCATAGTTCTTGGCTCCTTCTCGAATCCTGTAATCCTACTAATCTATCGTGTTTGCGACTAGCCTAAAGAAAGAATTGTTTCAATTTCGTTAGCGGCAACCCGTTTTTGCTCTTCAAAGACTTGCTCGCCTTTTTCATTTCGTAAGTGTTTAACGGTCACTTCGCTTCTGGAGAGTTCTTCTTCACCGACAATCACAGCCCATGTCGCTAAAGAGGCATCCGCGCGCTTCATCTGCGACTTAAAAGAAGTGCTACCTGCGTGGCAAATCACTTTTCTCCCTTTATCGCGAAGGGTTTCAGCAAGAAGGCGGGCTTTCACTTCCGTTTCGCCCCCTTGGTGCATTACGTAAACTTGAGCTAAAGGAGTGGTGACGACTTTCCCCTCTTCTTTCATGAGTTCAATGACGCGCTCCGCTCCCATCGCAAAACCCACAGCTGGTGTGGGACGGCCCCCAAGCATTTCAATTAAGGGGTCATAGCGACCACCACCACAGATTGTTCCTTGAGCACCCAACTTTTCTGTTGTCCACTCAAAGACGGTGTGGTTGTAGTAATCGAGCCCTCGCACTAAGCGCGGATTGATCGCGTAATCGATCGAAAGCGAAGTAAGCCCCTTTTCAAGCGCTTTTAAGAAGGCTAAAGAGTCTTCTCCTAAATAATCGATTAACTTTGGAGCTGCGTTAACTAACTCTTGCATCGCTGGGTTTTTCGTATCAAGGATGCGCAAGGGATTTGTTAAGAGGCGGCGCTTCGCATCATCATCGAGAATCTCTTCGTGGGCCTTAAAGTATTCAATTAAGGCCTCGCGGTGCTTGGCGCGCTCGGGAGCGGCTCCCAAGGAATTAATCTCAAGCTTGGCGTCAATCCCTAAAACCTTCCAAAGGCGAGAGGTCATCGCGAGCATTTCGATATCAACATCGGGACCCGCAAAGCCTAGGGCTTCGCACCCGAATTGATAAAACTGGCGATAGCGCCCACGCTGTGGTCTTTCGTGGCGAAACATCGGCCCGAAATACCAAAGGCGCTGCGGAGCGTTGTAGGTAAGATTATGTTCAATCGCACAACGCACGATTGCGCTTGTCCCTTCGGGGCGCAACGTTAACTTTTCGCCATTTAAGCTATCTTCAAAGGAGTACATCTCCTTTTCAACGATATCGGTCACTTCACCAATGCCGCGGCAAAAAAGAGCCGTTGATTCAAGAATGGGGGTACGAATCTGACGATACCCATAACTTAAGGCCACGCCTTTGGCGGCGTCTTCGAACGCTTCCCAAATCGGGGTGTCCTCAGGAAGCATGTCATTCATGCCCTTAATTGCGGCAATTTTTGCCTGACTCATTTTTTATTCTCCCCAAAGCGACTTATCACATAGTTTTCCAAAATCGCTTCGAAATCTTTTTCGATTGCTTCACCCTTTAGACTCGCAATCTTTTTTCCATCCGCAAAAACGGGCGCTACGGGGCTTTCGCCTCGGCCTGGCAAACTTAATCCAATATCGGCGTTTCCAGCTTCCCCAGGGCCGTTTACAACGCACCCCATCACAGCGATGCGTAGGGCTTCTGATCCCGGTGCCTTCTTTACCCACTCAGGGCTTCTCGCACGCACAAAGTCTTGTGTGGATTTCACAAGCCGTTGAAAGAGCTCGTTGGATGTTCTTCCGCACCCTGGGCACGATGTCACTTGCGGCGTAAAACGACGTAATCCAAGACTTTGCAAAATCTCTTGCGCAACTTCAACCTCTGAACAACGCCGTTCACCAGGCGCTGGTGTCGTTGAAACGCGGATCGTGTCGCCAATTCCTTCACTTAAAAGAATCGAAAGCGCAGCTGTACTTGATACCACGCCTTTAAGTCCAAGACCGGCTTCCGTTAATCCCAAATGAAGCGCAAAGTCTGAACCTTGTGACAACGCTCGATAAACATAAATCAAATCGGAAACGCCACTAACTTTTGCCGAAAGTACCAATTTGTCGGCAGGTAACCCAAGCGTGATAGCCGCTTTGGCGCTCTCTAGGGTGCTTTCAACAACGGTATCCAAAAAGACGGTTTTCGCCTCTTTTCCGGTTTTCCGACCCTCTTCGATCCGAAGGGCAAGAAGCTCTTTATCGACGCTTCCGCCATTGACACCAATGCGAATGGCCTTGTCGTACTTAAGAGCCAATTCAATCATCGTCGCAAAGTTTTCTTGGTGCGCATCACCTTTACCGACGTTACCAGGATTAATACGGTACTTCGAGAGCGCTTTAGCGCAAGCTGTTTCTGCTGTTAGGAGCTTATGACCGTTATAGTGAAAGTCACCAACAAGGGGAACCGTACAGCCTAAGGAGTCAAGTTTTTCTCTGATGTAGGGAACGGCTTTTGCCGCTTGCGGCGTGTTGACAGTTAAGCGAACAAGTTCGCTACCTGCGCACGCGAGTTCTCTTACTTGATTAACCGTTGCCTCAACATCTTCTGTTGGGGTATTTGTCATCGACTGCACGCAAACGGGGGCATTGCCTCCGATACGAAGAACCGTATCGCCGTTTGCGATTGAGACCGTGTGCGTGTGTTTTCTTGGGGTAAACACTTCACTCATGATGCGTCCCCTTTAAAAACATCGTGCGCAGCTTTCTTTTGCTCGGCTAAGCGAATCGCGCGGTGCGTTCTATCACGCACTTCGCCCGCAAGTTGCCCGCAGGCCGCGGCAATATCGTCACCTCGTGTACGACGCACCGTTGTCACAATACCTGCTTCGTTAAGAAGAGATGCAAACCGTGTGACGCGCTCTGCGCTCGGGGCTTTAAGGCCCGAATCAGCAAACGCATTAAAGGGAATTAAATTGAATTTGCACGGCACATCACGCACAAGTTTTAATAGGTCTTGCGCGTCTTTGTCCGAGTCGTTCACTCCCCCTAAAAGCAAATACTCAAAGGTAATAAAGTCGCGCGGGGCAACGGCTAAGTACCGCTTGCAAGCAGCCATTAATTCAGATAATGGGTGCTTGCGATTTACAGGCATAATCTGATCGCGAAGCTTATCGGTTGCAGCGTGTAGGCTTACGGCAAGGGCAACGGGAACCGCTGCTGCCAATTTATCGATTTGCCTAACAAGGCCACACGTTGAAACCGTCACACGCCTTCTTGATAACCCATAGGCGTTATCGTCTAAAAATAGACGAAGCGCAATGAGTACCTGATCAAGATTCTGTAAAGGCTCACCCATTCCCATTAAGACAACGTTGCTGATCACGCGATCATTAGGATCTGTGATTCCTGCTTCACGCCGCAAAGTGCGTTCCGCTGTCCAAACTTGCCCCACGATTTCTGCGGCAGTTAAGTTGCGGTTAAAGCCTTGTTTACCTGTCGAGCAAAATAAACAGCCCATCGCGCATCCGGCTTGCGTTGAAATGCAAAGCGTCCCACGATTTTCTGACGGGATATAGACCGTTTCGATCGCGTTTCCGTCACCGACATCAAAGAGCCATTTGCGGGTGCCGTCAGCCGCATAGCGGCAATCTAGAACCTTCGGCGCTTCAATGACGGCCTTTTGAGGAAGCTTCTCGCGAAACGACTTCGCAAGATTGCTCATCTTCGCAAAGTCATCTTCGCAAAAGCGATGAATCCAGCGCACAAGCTGCGTTGCCCGATACGGTTTTTCCCCCATATCGGCGCACCACGCACGAACCATCTCGGAATCTAGTCCCAAGAGGTTAACTTTTTCTTTTTCGCCGCTTTCCATCAAAAGGCCTCAGTCTTTACAACAAGTCGACTCGGCTTAGCGAGAGTGAATCGACAATGTCGGGAAGAAGTACGCGATTTCAACAGCCGCTGTCGCCGGAGCGTCAGAACCGTGAACGGCGTTGGCGTCAATGGAGCTCGCGAAATCAGCGCGGATGGTTCCAGGAGCAGCCTTCTTCGGGTCTGTGGCGCCCATTAATTCGCGGTTCTTAGCAATGGCGTTTTCGCCTTCTAAGACTTGAATCATCACGGGGCCCGAGGTCATGAACTTCACAAGGTCAGCAAAGAAGGGACGTTCACGGTGCACAGCGTAAAAGCCTTCGGCCTCAGCCTTAGAAAGAAGGCGCATCTGGGCGGCAACAATCTTCAAACCCGCATCTTCAAAGCGAGAATAAATCTTGCCAATCACGTTCTTAGCAACAGCATCAGGTTTAACAATCGAAAGGGTGCGTTCAACAGCCATTTTCTTTTCTCTCTTTCATAAAGGTCCTGCTCGAGTAGCGAGCGGACATGACAAAAGGGCTCTCTTTTCCCTTTCTTTTCAAGGGAAATAGAACCCGTTAGGAAATATGAACCCGACCTTTAAAGAAAGCATTTTCCTTCAAAGGCGCTTAGGCGTGCGCGATTTTAGCATGGTACGGCAAAAACATCTGAAAGAATTGAGCATCAAATGCGTTTGAAAAGACAAGAGAAATTAAGCGCGCTCTTGCCCCTGTACGAGTTATAAGTTTTATTTCGTTAACCGAAGCTTTTGATTGCGATTTTTCAAGCTTTCTGGGTGCGTGTAAACGAGGACTTGCTCATCGAGCAAATCTCGGATGACTTTGCTGACTGAGTTATTGATTCTCTTGTAGCCTAAGGCTTTAGAAAGGGCAGAAGTTGAAAGTTCCTTACGCTGAGCAAAGGTTCTTAAGATGAGCGCTCGAATTTCGTTGGCGCTTCGCCTTCTCTTTATTTCGCAATCTGCCTTTGCGGGTTGCTGCAGAGTCCCTTCCTTAAGAAATGCTGCATGAACGGGAAGTAAGACCGTGAAATAAG
>CAVKJM010000082.1:0-5796 GCA_963656505.1 bacterium | reverse complement strand
ATTGAGCCCGAGGATAGTCCCTTTAAAGCGAAGATCCAATCCGCTAGTAAGGAAAGCAACAAATCCTCTGCTACTAACTGAAGTCTCCTCTAGCTCCATAAAGCTGTCATAGGAAGAGCGACTTCATCGTCAGAAAAACGTCTTACGTCTTTTCCGCAATAAAGAACAACGCTTTGAGTGGGGTGTGTTTTACCGAAAGCTTCTTTAAAGGCGCGAAGGTTTTTGAAGTGTTCGCTTTTAATGGTTTCACTTGCCTTCACTTCAATGGCAATAAGCACTCCTGCGCGATTTTCTAATAAAAAATCAACTTCAATTCCAAGGCGATTTCGAAAGTGATAAATCGACCACTCACGGTTAATGTCAGTGAGGGTGATGAGTTGTTGGTAAACCCACGTTTCGACGATATTGCCAATTAAATCGGATTCATCTTTGTCGTACGGGTTTGTGAGAACTTTTCTTTGATTAATACCCGTGAGATGACACATTAATCCCGTATCGCAAAGAAATACTTTCGGTGAAGTGCCAACGCGCTTCGCTCCATTGGGTTTCCAGGCGGGAAGGTAATCGATAAGAAACATCATCTCTAAAAGATCCATGTATGAGGCAAGGGTAATTCGATTAAGTTCCAAATCCCGTGCGCAACTTGATACGTTCAAAATCCGACTTGAGTTAGCTGCACAAATCTTGAGAAGTTTTTTAAGATGTGCCGGTCTGCGGATTTCTTGCATTTCAAGAAGATCTTTATTGACAAGCGAATCGACATACGTTTCAAACCAAAGTGCTTTTTGTTCGTCACTGCTATTTAAGATTGCAGGAAATCCGCCGCGCATTGCCTTTTGCAGTATGGCTTCTCGGCTGCAGGTTTCTTTATCCATATCCAAAGAGAAGTCTTTCTCAAGGATGCTTTCAATAAAGGTGGGGTTATTCCCTTGAATTTCACCTTCGGTTAAGGTTCGAAGCCGAATTTCTCCTAAGCGACCAGCCATCGACTCAGTGACAGAAGCCATAGTTTTGTAGTTTGATGACCCTGAGAGAAGGTATTGGCGTAAGGATTGTTTTCGGTCAACAAAAGCTTTAATTTCTGAAAAAAGAACGGGAGCTTTTTGAACTTCATCAATAGCTAGACACGAGTACTTGGCGTATTCCTTAAGAAAACCATTTGGTTCATTGATCGCAAAAAGGCGATTGCTCGCCTCGTCAAGGCTAACAAAAGCCCCCTCTTCTGTGAGGACCCTTTTCATGAGAGTGGTTTTTCCGCATTGCCGAGCACCTGAAAAAATCAGAACTTTAAAGACGGTTTGAGCTAAGTTATATTGAGCTTCAGCCCAGCGCGCGATATAGCCCATAAAAGATGTCCTCGAACGTAAAACGATTGCGATATGTATAGTAGCTATACTGCGAATTGTATATTAGATTTACTGCGAAATGTATATTAGAAAGTCTGCGATATGTATAATAGAAGTCCTGCGTTTTGTATAATAGACGATGAAAGCATCTGATTTCAAAGAGTTTTATTATTTTTGTTCGATATGAAAAACCCCACCGGATTATCCAAAGTGGGGTTTTGTTCGTTTGATGCCTTAATTATCAAGGCATCGGATCGGTGCTATTAGACCATCAAGACCGCGCAAGCGATGACAGCCACAAAGCACGGAACCGCGGTGCGCTTAACGACTTCGAGCGGGCTAACCATCGCGATACCCGAAACGAGAATCGTAACGCCAGCCAACGGCGACATCGTACGACCTAAGGCGCCTGTTAAGAAGGCCAAGCCACCTAAGCCGTGAATTGTCATACCGAAGGATTCAGCGTGCGGAGTAACAGCTTCGTTAAAGGCCAAGGTCGCCGCGTCACCAGAACCGGTGATAACAGCCATAATCCACGGACCTAAAGAGCCGCCCCAGCGAGCGAATTCATTGGAGTGCTTAAGAGCATCGACGCAGATGTCGATTAAGCCTGCGGCACGAAGACCAGCGGCGAAGACGCCAGCGGCAATGATGATGCCCATAACTTCGGCGTAGCCCTTGCCCATACCGTTAAAGAATTCTTTGGAGAACTGTTGAACGTTCGAGCGATCGATGATGAGGGCCAAAATCGCACCGATGACCATGGCTTGTGCCACGCCCATCTTGATAGCGGGAATCCAAAGGTTGCCGCTAACGAGGATGCCGATCGGGACAATCATAACGAGAGCCTTTAAGATACTCGGCTTGAAGTTCTCGTCTTTCTTAATCTTGGATTCGTCGATCTTGGCATTGACGTCACCCTTGTTGTCACCGAGGACCCAGCAGCTAATCAAAACGCCGACGACAAGAATCGCACCGCACATCACAGAGTAGTTAAAGTGCGTGCCGATAAAGTCCATAACGTTCATGTTGGCTAACTTCGCAACAAACGGGTTGTGCGATGTGCCAGGAGATAAGTAAGAACCAATCGTGCCGCCCAAAACTGCCGCAGCTGCGCCCGCCGGTTTAATACCAGCACGGAGCATCACGGGGATGAGCGTTGAGCCAACAGCGGCTGCGCAACCCGCAGCCGACGGAAGAGCAATGTTAACGAGGAAGGTAATCGCTGTGCACACAGGAACCAAGAAGATTCCGAGGCCGCGAACCGGTGAAGCAAGATAATGAACGAGAGAGCGGTCGCACCCTGTGTAGTTTGCCGCAAAAGCAAAGCCCATTGACGAGCAGATTGCCATGATGAGCGAGTTATTCGTCATCGATTTTGCAAACTGATTGAGACCGACCATCGGCGTCAAGCTAATGCAGCAAAGGAATAAACCGGCTGCAATCAAGACGATACGTGTCTCGTAGCGTTTAATAAGCGCCCAAACCGTGACGAAAATGACGGCTAAGGCAATCCAGGCAGTAAATGACATAGGGATCCCCCTCCATGTTTGTTTATAAGATGCCAGCTATAGTGATGCGTGTACTTCTGTGAAGATAAACACAGGCATATATTACACGGAAATTTGTCGAATTTTGTTACTTTTTCTAACAAATGGGTTGGGTAAAACACCTACGCCGTACGGAGGAAACTTCGCAGTTTGATCTGAGAAATGTAAAAGGCTACTTTCTTTGAAGAAAATGCTACGAATAAGATACCCTGTTTGGTTCTTATAGATCGATAGGTTTAAAAATTTCCTTTTGGCTTAAAGGTTTTTTCTAGAGAGCGGCTTTCCAGGCGACAAAAGCCCTCTTTTCTTCTGAGTAGACACAAGCGACTTTTATCAGACGTTTTTTCGCATGAGAGCCATAGTCGCGATTCTTAATTTGCGCAAGCGCGTCCTCCAATAATGCACCTGCGTCTTTCCCTAGTCTCTCAAATTTCAATTCGAAGACCCAGTGAATCGAGTCCGCATCGACTTCAAGGTCACTTCGCCCTAAAGAACTATGGCGCTCTGAAATGACGTCAAAGCCTGTACAACTTAAGAAAATTTGGAAGAAAGCCTGAAGTGTTTTTTCTGAGTGTATTGGATAGTCGATGTAGTCAATGGAGGAAAATGTCCGATTCGTTGCTTCAAAAAGAGAATTGATGTCTCCCGTGCTTAAAGCGTCCTGAATCGGTGCGATTCCTACCTGAAAAAGAGAATTCTTTTTCACAAGTTTACGTGCATACAACGAGGCCATCGAAGAGGCCACTTCTTTATTTGGATAGCCAACAAAGAAAGTGTCAAGCTTGCGACTTTTGATTGTAAGATACCCTGATTGTGTGAGAAGAGTTACATCGTCAATTTCATCGAAGTCAGCAGAACCTTTGAGTGTTTCTGCACTGACTTCTTTTTCGTTGGCATACTCTTTCGGTGCTTTAAGTGAGTGGGAATGAAGGTATTTTTCAAGTAGTGTGAGTTTCCCGCCACTTTGCATCCAGTAGTTATCAAATCCTCTTTCAGGCCAACTAAAGAAATTCAATACAGACCACGGGGCATAGACATGGCTCGAAGCTTTTTCATCAAAGCAATAGCCATCGTAGTTATCCCTGAGCTTATCGAGGACTTCCTTTTGTGAGATCGATAGTGCTTTGGCAGCATTTTCGAGATACTCAGCGAAATTATTTTTAATATCGTCTTCTGAATATCCGAGCAGAGTTCCGAAGACGGGATTTAAAGAGATATCAGTGAAGTTGTTGAGCTCAGAGAAAATACCCGTTTGGTTAAATTTCGCAATTCCTGTCATAAAGACAAAGCGAAGAGCTGCGTCATTGGATTTGATGATGACGTAAAAGGACGACAAAAGTCGCCGAACTTCATAAAAGAGCGATTTGTTGTCAAGAGATGCCGTTTGAGGCGCGTCGTATTCGTCAATTAACAAAACGAGAGAATTATTGGGTTGGCTTTGTATCCAGTCAGAGATTTGATCGATCCAATGCTCTTCTTTTTCTTCGTTAAGTGTGAAGCCAACACGTTCAAAAGAACCAGTGACAACTGAGCGCAGTTTCTTTTCGAAACTTTCTTTATCTGTAAAGCCTCTTACCTTAGAAAAATCGATTTCAACGACGTTGTACGTCGTGTCTTCCCAGAGTTGTTCGATAGCAAGTCCTGAGAAAAATTTCAGTCCATTTTTAAAAAGAGAAGCGAAGGTGCTGACAAGCAGAGATTTTCCAAAGCGACGTGGACGAGTTAAAAAGAACTTCTCAGTCTTTTTTGCAACCTCGTAGATAAGAGCCGTTTTGTCCACGTAAATCTGCCCTCGCATACGGAGCGTTTCGAAGTCCGAGGTTCCTAAGGGCAGAGGCTTAAGAGTTTTTTCTGACATGGTTCAAAAGTTTCGGAAAGTCTCTAGCGATAGATAGATAACACACCAAGCAATATTATGCGATTTCGATTAGTTTTTGTTCGTTTGATACGGTTTGCTCCTTTGTTTCTTTAGCATTAAGCAAAAGATTTTCATCAAAGAAGTTTAGTAATCTAAACGAATGTTTAATTTTACATCTAGCTTACAAATCAAGACTATTTGCGTTGAGAAGAAAATCCATGATTCCCATCACGACAATACCTTTTTCGGTGCGCCAGAGTTTGATCCTGTCTTTAACGACGATGATTTTTTTTAACGAGTCGTCAATGCGATTTAAGGACTTTTGCTCTTGCTCCATTTTTTCTTTGTCCGAAATCGCAAAGGCCGACTGAATGTAGTAGCGACGACTCCCGAGATTGCAGACAAAATCAACTTCAAGGCGCTTACGGATGACTTTTCCTTCTTTGCTTTTCTCAGAGTGCTCAACCACACCAACATCAACGTTAAAGCCTCTAGCTCGAAGCTCGTTATAGATGATGTTTTCCATAATGTGGTTTTCTTCTTGTTGCCTAAAGTTTAGTTGCGCGTTTCTTAAACCGATATCGGTAAAGTAGTACTTAAAGGGAGAGGCTTTGTACTTCTTTTTCTTAATATTGAATCGGTCGGCTTTACTGATGAGGTAGGCATCCAAAAGGTAATCGATATAGGCGCCAATCGTTTTATCGTTGGCAGCGATACCGTTACTTTTGAAGGTGTTAGCTAATTTCGTAGGGTTTGTTAGAGACCCAACAGAAGAAGCCAAAACGCTTAAAAGCGTGGACATCACGTGATTGCCTTTTAAGCCGTGGCGATCTTCAATATCTTTTAGGTAGAGCTCTTTACTTGACATCCTCCCATGACTAAAGTCAAGGGATTCCTACTGGTGTGACTAAGCAACATGCCTGGCACTCCCTTCGGTGGGTTCCTGCTGCTGACCTCCTACGAGGTTCACTTGCAAGGCACTTTCGTGCTTGCTCCCACAGGCGAACTGGGCAAGTCCTGCCCTTTTTATATTCATTGCGCC
>CAVKJM010000081.1:0-5800 GCA_963656505.1 bacterium | reverse complement strand
CTTATGCATTAAGAGCTTACGAGTGCGAGAAAGTTCTGGCTTTTCGTGTGTGCTGATTTGATCTGCGGGCGTCATGTGCGCATTACAAAGAAAAAGTTCACCTTCTCGCACATAGACGTGTGCGAGATTAATTGTGGCACGCCCTGCGCGCACGCTTTTGACTTCCCAGCCACGCAACACGAGACCAGCTTCAAACCGTTCCTCGATAAAGTAATCGAACGTTGCGCGTCTATTTTTAATAGGACCAGCCATAGTAGGGTTTCTTTATAATCAGGCAAAATTTTTTGGGACGACTATTTTAACCAAAACCGCCATGAAGATTTCGATTGCACAAATTGATCCGAAAACGGCGCAAGCTCAGATGCGTGAAGTAACTCTTTGCGAAGGCGCAACCGTCAAAGAGGCACTTGCTGCTGCAGGCATCCCTGCGAAAGAAGATAGTGTGGGACTCTGGTGTAAGAAGGTTTCTTTAGAAACGATTCTTACCGAAGGCGATCGAATCGATGTTGGGTGTGCGCTGCGTGTTGATAGGCAAAAAGCACGAAAACTACGCGCCGAAACCGCTCAAAAAACGCCAACAAAAACGCTCGCACGCCACGGCGGTTTTCATCAACTGCAAAAGTCGTAAGGCCTCTTTTTTTCGTGCCTATAAAATAGGCACATCTATGAAATCAAGGGCTTACGTCCCCTTTGCTTAGAAAAGCAGATCGCTCTCCACAGAATCTGTGGAAAACTCTCGAGCAACGCCATTGACAAAATGACGCAAAATTCACGGGGAATTTGCCACATCCCTAGGGGTGTACACGGTATAATGCGGCGCTAACCGCCAAATGGGGTTAGCAAAGACCCTAATTTCGGCATTGAATTTCAATGATATTTCAATCTTACTCGAAGGGGTCTTCTATGCGTCTACTCAAAACAGCTCTTACCTTCGACGACGTCTTGCTCGTCCCTGCCCACTCAACAGTCTTGCCGCGTGAAGTTGAACTTAAGTCCAAGCTCACTCGTGAAATCAGCTTAAACCTCCCGATGCTTTCTGCTGCTATGGATACGGTTACCGAATCCACACTCGCAATTGCCATGGCCCAAGAAGGCGGCATCGGCATCATTCATAAGAATATGAGCTCCGATGCACAGGCTCACGAAGTCGCACGCGTCAAGCGCCACGAAGCCGGTATCGTAGGCGACCCCATTACTGTGGCTCCCGATATGCTCATTGGCGATGTGATCGCTATGTGTACAGAACATAAGATCAGTGGCGTCCCTGTTGTCGATGGCCAGAAAGTTCTCGGTATCGTCACAAACCGTGACCTTCGTTTTGAGACACGTATGCAGGCTCAAGTGCGTGATGTGATGACCCCGAAAGAACGTCTTGTCACAGTTGAAGAAGGTAGTAGCTTAGATGAAGCCAAACGCCTTATGCATGAGAATCGCTTAGAGCGCGTTTTAGTTGTTGACAAGGACTTTAACCTTAAAGGCCTCATTACCGTTAAGGATATTGTTAAAGCCACAGAACACCCCAATGCCGCCAAAGACAAGGATGGAAAACTTCTTGCAGGCGCCTCCATTGGTGTTGCCGCAGGAACCGAAGAACGTCTTGAAAAACTCGTTGATGCGGGCGTTGACGTGGTTGTTGTTGATACGGCGCACGGCCACTCTGAAGGCGTCTTATCGAAGATTCGTTGGATCAAACAACATTATCCGAACTTACAGGTAATCGGTGGCAATATCGCCACGGGAGCTGCCGCGAAAGCTCTTGCCGAATGTGGGGTAGACGCTGTGAAAGTCGGTATTGGCCCAGGTTCTATTTGCACCACACGTATTGTGGCAGGCGTCGGCGTTCCGCAAATCACTGCGATTAGTGATGTTGCTGAAGCGCTTGAAGGCACAGGAATTCCCTTGATTGCTGACGGCGGCATTCGCTTCTCGGGCGACGTCGCAAAGGCAATCGCTGCAGGCGCCAACACTGTGATGATGGGCGGCATGCTCGCGGGAACCGAAGAAGCTCCTGGCGAAATCATTCTCTACCAAGGACGCTCTTATAAGTCTTACCGCGGCATGGGTTCTTTGGGCGCGATGTTCAAAGGATCGGCCGACCGTTACTTCCAAGATAACAACTCGGGTAACATCAATAAGCTCGTTCCAGAAGGCATCGAAGGTATGGTCGCCTATAAGGGTTCTGTTCTTACGATTCTTTATCAGATGGCTGGCGGCTTACGTAGCTCGATGGGCTACTGCGGATGCCGCACCATTGAAGAAATGCGCACCAAGGCTGAATTCGTTCAGATCACCGCCGCGGGCTGGCGTGAAAGCCACGTGCACGATGTGAAGATTACGAAGGAAGCTCCGAACTATCGTCAAGAGCAGTAATCGAGTTAGCAGCAGGAATCAAGGCGGCGTAGTCGAGTGAGGCTACGCCGTTTTTTTATTTAGGAAACGTGAATGGCCTCGCCTACAGCATAAAAGTGGCCACCAGCAACGTAGTGCAACGTTCTTAAGTTCGCAGGCGTTGTTTCAAACTGGAAGTGGCCGTCGCGGAAAACGCGGCTATCGGACCATGCGGCAACGCATTCACCGATAAATAAGTCGTAGGTCTTCTCATTGTGGGGTTCAGGGATGATGCGGAAAATCATCCAAGCCGCACACCCTTCGAGCAATGGGATATCGAATCCTGGCTGATAAAAGAAACGAGCCGAGGTTTTCTCAAGCTTTTTCACATCATCGTTTTTACTGACGCTTCCTAACTGCATCACGGTCTTTGCAATCGACACGGTTGGAAGCTGCACGGCAAAGTAGCCACTTTTTTCCATCAATTTACGTGTGTAGTGGCTCTTATCGATTACGGCTGTCGCTTTCGCGGGTTCTAGGTCCAAAGCACAGACCCAGGCTGCAGCCATCGCATCCGTATCCTTTCCATAAGCGGCACTAACGACCGTGACCGCACCAATATTTAAGAGTCGATAAGCCTTCTCTGGCTTCACAGGGACAATGAATTCTTTCTCTAACATCGCTTCTCTCAAACCACACTAAGCTAAAAACGCTAGCTTTTTTGCGGAAATCTTACGCATTCGCACACTTTGCGGCATTTTTAAAGCCTCTAAAAAGGCTCTGACAAACCCAAAGCGTACAATGATTTCTTTCCAACGAAGACAACCCATTATCCTAAACGAAAAATACGCCGATGTTTGAGAATCCTATTGCCGTCACGTTCTGTGGCTATCTATTTTTAATGATTACTTTGGGTTTTTGCGCTTATTTCTACACGCGAAACTTCAATGATTATATTTTGGGCGGTCGTCGCGTAGGCGGCATCGTCACGGCGCTTTCTGTGGGCGCAAGCGACATGAGTGGCTGGCTTTTAATGGGGGTGCCGGGAGCTGCGTACGCCGCAGGTCTTTGCGAAAGTTGGATTGCCATCGGCTTAACGCTTGGCACCTACTTTAACTGGCGCTTAGTGTCGGCTCGTCTTCGTTTGTATACAGAACTTGAGCACAATTCGCTTACCCTACCCGATTTCTTTACGCATCGCTTCAATGACACATCGCGCGCCCTTCGTGTGATGTCTGCGATTGTGATTCTTATCTTCTTTACGATTTACTGCTCTAGCGGCATTGTTGCGGGTGCTCGCCTTTTTGAAAGCACCTTTGATATGCCTTACTCAACCGCAATTTGGCTTGGGGCCGCTGCGACAATTGCCTATGTCTTTATCGGAGGCTTTTTAGCCGTAAGTTGGACCGATGCGATTCAAGCTTCTCTTATGTGCGTCGCGCTCGTTGTCACTCCGATTGTTGTGATGAGTGACTTAGGAGGCTTTTCCGCGACAGTCGATCGCGTCGTTCAAATCGATCCCAATATGATTAATCTCATGAAAGGCCAAACCTTCGTGGGAATCGTAAGCTTATTAGCCTGGGGCTTGGGTTACTTTGGGCAGCCTCATATTCTTGTGCGCTTTATGGCCGCTGAATCCATCCGCGTGCTACCGAACGCTCGTCGCATCTCGATTATGTGGATGATTTTCTGCTTATCGGGTGCGGTTTCTGTCGGTTTCTTTGGCGCCGCTTACTTTGCCGAGCACGTCGATCAGGTCGCACAGGTTGCTGAAAATAACGAACGCATCTTCATTATTCTCGCGCAACTATTGTTTAATCCCTGGATTGCAGGCATTTTGATGTCAGCAATTCTTGCCGCGGTGATGTCAACACTTTCTTGCCAATTGTTGGTTTGCTCTTCGACATTAACCGAAGACTTCTATCGCGTCTTTCTACGCCCGAAGGCCTCTCAGTTTGAGTTGATGTGCTTTGGCCGCGGCATGGTGCTTTTAATCGCTTTAATCGCGATTTTGATGGCTCTAGACCCCAATAGCTTAGTCTTTGGGTTAGTGAGTTACGCTTGGGCTGGATTTGGTGCTGCCTTTGGTCCTGTGATTCTTATTGGTCTTTGGTGGCGTCGAATGAACCGTAAAGGAGCCTTAGCGGGTATGGTCACAGGTGCTGCCACTGTCCTTATCTGGCACCAATTTGCGTGGTTTAATCTTTATGAAATCTTGCCGGGATTCATCCTTGCCAGTATCGCCATCTTCGTTGTGAGTTTGATGACAGAAGAACCCACAGAAGAGATGAAGAAGAACTTTGATACGGTCGCCTCTGCCGTGCACGACCTATAAAGAAACTTCATCGATTGAAAAGGGGCCTCACGGCCCCTTTCGTTTAACTTAAGTTTTTAGCTAACTTAGCGCGCTAACTTCGGTAACACTGGCACTGTGACACCCTTTAAACCGACAAGAGCCAAGATTGTGAGAATCGTTAACTGCGGACCTAAGTAGGCCTTTTCACAATTCCAGTACTCTTTAACCGAGTGGTTGTAGTCTTCGGTGCCGCCAGCGCCCTGCGTTGTTGCAGGAATGCCGCGAGAGAGCGGAACGTTTTGGTCTGTTGCACCAAAGTTATAGTTCTTTAATTCGATGCCAAGCTCTTGCATCGCAGCGTAAGAAGCCTGAATCACGGGACTGTCGTCAGGATTGACACCTGCGGGGCGATCGCCAATTTGTTCGATCTTCGCAGAGATCTTTCCTGCGTCACTTAAGTGCCAGTATTCGTTTTCTTCCTTCACGGACTCTTCGACGAGCGGCAAGATACTTGCAACAAACTTCTCAAGCGACTTTTGCTCGTAGCTACGAATATCAAGTTCGATTTCGGCTTGTGCTGCAATCGAATTGACTGTTGTGCCACCCTTAATGACGCCGACGTTAAACGTGCAAACGGGGTCTTTCGGGTAGTCAATCATGTCAATCTTATGCACTAAGCGGCAGATACCGTGAACGGCAGAACCGTTAATGCCGAACTTTTTCATGCTGTGGCCGCCAGGACCTTCGAACGTGATGCGATAACGTTTGCAACCCACACCACCCTTTGTCAAACGGTGCACAGACGCGAAGTCAACCACAATCATGCCGTCATAGTCGTTTGGCGCATTCCAAAGCGCCTTGCTACCACGAAGGTCGCCATTACCTTCTTCGCCAAGCGTGCCAACAAAGACGATGTCGCCTTCGGTTTCAATCTTTTGATCGTGTAAGGCGCGCGCGACTTGCAACAAAGAAGAAAGACCTGTGGCGTCATCGGAGATGCCAGGCGCGTAGTAGGTGTTTCCTTCCTTACGAACCTTAATGGGGGTGCCTTCGGCGAAAACCGTATCGATATGGGCACCGAGAACGAGCACGGGGCCGTTACCCTTTCCCTTACGGCGAGCAATGACGTTACCGAGCTCATCTTGCGTCACATCGGTAAGACCATTGATGCGAAGC
>CAVKJM010000080.1:0-5806 GCA_963656505.1 bacterium | reverse complement strand
CCGCGACCAATCTCATCCATTAAAACGAGCGAGTGCTCTGTTGCCTGATTAAGAATTGTTGCCGCTTCTGTCATTTCGACCATAAAGGTCGAGCGGCCGCGCGCTAAGTCGTCTGATGCCCCAATGCGAGTCAAAATCTTATCGACGGCGCCAATCTTTGCCGCTTTCGCAGGAACGTAAGATCCCGCGTAAGCCAGTAGCACAATAAGGGCAATCGAGCGCATGTAGGTTGACTTTCCACCCATATTTGGGCCCGTGATGACAAGCAATCGGCGACCAGGCCCCAACACGCAGTCATTTGGCACATAGTTATCGATCACTTTTTCAATCACTGGGTGTCGCCCCTGGCGGATTTCAACGCTATTGGTCTCGTTAAATTCTGGTGCGACCCAATTGCATTCAATCGCGTGCGAGGTTAAAGCAAGAAGCGCATCCAAGGAACTAATGGCGTAGGAGGCTTTTAAAAGAGCTTCAACAAATTCATTGAGTTCAAGAACTAATCGATCCCAAAGGCGCTTTTCAATTTGACGGGCACGCTCTTTGGCGCTTAGTGCCTTATCTTCAAAGGCTTTTAGTTCTGGGGTAATAAAGCGCTCGGTGTTTTTTAGCGTCTGGCGTCGCCTGTAGTCTTCGGGAACATTCGCAGCTTGTCCACGGGAAACTTCAATGTAGTAGCCTGAAACTTGGTTATATTCGACTCGAAGCGTGGCAATACCGGTGCGTTCACGCTCTCTGATTTCAAGCTGCGCTAAGAAGTCTCCGGCGTTATCGCGTAGTTTTCGTTGTTCGGCAAGTTCTGCGTCTGCTTCACTGCGAATCACGTCGCCCTCTCGCAAAAGCGAGGCAGGGTCATCTAAAAGCGTCTCTTTTAAGCGTGTGTAAAGAGTCGGATTTAAGTGCAGTACCGAAAGAAAGTCGCCGATTAATATGGAGGCGTCTTTATAAGAGATAAGCTTTTCTTTAAGAGCCTCAATTTCAGGCAGTGCATCGCGCAATGCGGCCGCTTCTTTTGGTCGAATGCTTTTAAGAGCAATGCGCCCTGCGATGCGCTCGATATCGGGAAGCTCTTTTAAGTGTTCGGTGATTTCTCGAGTTAGAGAAGTGTTTTCGATAAAAAGTTTAATGGCTTCGTGACGCGCTTTCGCAACGCGCGAATCTCTTAGGGGTTGCGTAATCCAACTACGCAAGGCGCGGCTTCCCATTCCCGTTTTACAGCTATCGAGTGTGCGAAAAAGGGTGATGCCACCTGCGTCGTGAAGTGCTTCATCGATTTCAAGATTGCGACGCGTGGCAGGATCTAATCCAATGTAGGCGCTTTCGCTTTGAAGGATTAAGGGTTCAATATGTGGTGTTGCCTCACACTGCGTTTGATCGACGTAATCCAAAAGAGCGTTTGTGGCAGCCAAAATCGTATTTTCATTTTCTAGCGACCACGAGGCCAATGTGCTTAAACCAAAGAGCGCTTTAAGTGTCTTTTCGCCTTTTTCACTATCAAAGTGCCAATCGGGAAGTTCTGTGACTTTAAGCGTGAGATTTAAGCTCTCTAAAAAGGCGCGTCCTTTTTCATCAACAAGAACTTCCGAGGGGCCAATGCGCGTCAGTGTTTCGTTTACCGATGCAAGAGAAGTCTTCGTAGCGCAAAACTTTCCGTTTGTAAGTGTCAGCCACACAAGAGCAACATCGGCTGTTTTTAGTTTTGGTAAGAAAAGCGCCAAAAGAACCGAATCGGATTTCTCGCTAAGTAGGGTATTATCTGTCAATGTTCCAGGCGTGACAATCCTCACAACACGCCGCTCCATCATCGCGTTTTTATCGGCACCGATGGCATCGACTTGCTCAGAAATTGCCACAGATTCGCCATGGCGCACTAAGCGCGCGAGATACTGCTCAAGCGTTGAGGCAGGGATTCCTGCCATCGGAATCGGCTTACCATTAAAGGTGCCACGGCGCGTAAGCGTTAATCCCAAGATGCTAGAAACTTTTACGGCATCGTCAAAAAAGGTTTCATAAAAGTCGCCTAAGCGAAATAAAAGAAGAATGCCAGGATTTTCGTCGCGCAAACGAAAGTATTGCCGCATAAGCGGGGTGTGACCCGCGTAGGGGTCAGAGTCTTGCCGCATAATCTTTCGCGTATTTTGGCGTTCTGGCAAAAGCATTACTTATTGTCTTTGTTTTCTTCTGTGGGCTTTTTGGTTTCCCAGACTTTCATCAGTAAGGTTGAGAAGATCTTTGGCGTTCCAGAGCAGATATTGCCGCGTTCAAGATATTGATCTTCTCCATATAGGTCTGTGACCAGTCCCCCGGCCTCTTGCACAAGGAGTGTTCCTGCTGCCATATCCCAACTGTTGACATTGGCTTCCCAGTAGCCATCTAATCGGCCACAGGCGACATACGCAAGATCTAATGCGCAAGAGCCAGCGCGGCGCAATCCTGCCGCGGCCCGCGCCACGCGTTCAAACTTCGGTAAGAAATCCGTGTAGTTGTCGTTACGGCGGAATGGGAATCCCGTTCCGATAAGGCCTTTGGCAATATCCGTGCAACCTGAAACGCGGATGCGACGGTTATTTAAAAAAGCGCCTTTACCGCGTTCGGCAGAAAATAGCTCATTTCGAATGGGGTCATAGACAACGCCCACGACAACGTGGCCTAACTGCGTTAAGGCAATAGAAACGGCGTACTGCGGAAAGCCGTGTAAGAAATTGGTTGTGCCATCTAACGGATCAATAATCCAGACGAAATCGTCAGAACCCTTGTAGCACTTACCCGATTCTTCTGTGAAAATCGTGTCATGGGGAAAGTACTCGTGCAAGAGTTTGCAAATGGATTGCTCACTTTGCATATCGACTTCGCTCACGTAATCGAACTGCGCCTTTTCGACAACCTCAATTCGATCGAGCCGTAAGGATTCGCGATTGATGATTTTTCCTGCAGCAAGGGCCGCGCGTATTGCAATCTGAAGTTGAGGTGAAGTCATAGAACAATGTCCGAAAACAAAAATCTTATCAATAGGCAAAGTCCGACACGGTGTCGGTTGCGCCGTTAAAATACAAGTCGCATCATTTTAGAGGAAAAGAACCTTGCAAGTAGTCCCGAATTGCGCCAAACGTATCGCATTTGTTCTCGCAGAACCGAGTCACCCAGGAAATATCGGGTCGGCGGCTCGCGCCATCAAGACGATGGGCTTTACCGATTTGCGTGTTGTCGCTCCCAAAGATCCCAATTACCGTACGCATCCAGAGGCGGTTGCCTTAGCAACGACATCAGTCGATGTCTTAGTGAATTCAAAGTCCTACGCAACGCTTCAAGAGGCGTTTTCCGATGTGACATACGCTGTGGCGCTTTCCGGTTACAGCCGCGAATATGGCCCGCCACTAAAAGACCTTCACTCATGCATTAAAGAGGCACACACTTTTTTAAGTGAGAAAGAAAACAGTAACGGTCGCATTGCTTTTTTATTTGGCTGCGAAAGATCGGGACTTACAAACGAAGAATTAACGCTTTGTAGCGCGTGCGCTGCGATTGCCGCTAATCCCGAGAGCCCAAGCCTAAATTTGGCGCAAGCCGTACAAATCGTCGCCTACGAGATGCATATGTCGATTTTGCAAAAAGAAAAAGGGGAGGGCTTTCTTTACGATTGGCAAGATAGGTTTTCCCACGAGCCGCCCGCTCCGATTGCCGCCTTAGAAGGCTTTTTCTCACATTGGGAAAAAGCGATGATTGCCTGCGAGGCGCT
The DNA here is from genome assembly GCA_963656505.1 of bacterium. GTDB lineage: Bacteria > Pseudomonadota > Gammaproteobacteria > Burkholderiales > Burkholderiaceae_F > Duodenibacillus. Next base: position 2,073 of record CAVKJM010000080.1, on the reverse strand, counting down.
TGACCCAAAAGAGCCCAAAAACATCATGGCAATGAGTCGGGCGCTTTTTGAAAGAGCGCACTTAACGCAAAGCGAAGTCGATTTATTGCGTGGCGTTTGCTCGGCAATTATTTGCTCGAAAACCGAGCGCATTGGGAGAAAGAAAGCGAAAACTCTTCTAGAAAAAAAATAAAGAGTCGCACAAAGAAGAGGCCAAAGCCTAATAGAATGCGAGAAAAGGATATTTCTTGGGTTAAGTAAAGAGAAAGGAATCTTTACTTAAGGATGGAGAAAGGCACCATGTTTGATTTAATCAAAGAAGATTTAAAGACAATCTACGAAAAAGACTCCTCAGCAGAAAGTCGCTTTGAAGTCGCTCTTTGCTACCCAGGATTTCATGCACTGCAGTTTCACCGTGCGGCGCACTGGTGCTATATCCAAGGCTGGACGACGACCGCGCGCATTGTGAGCTCATTGGGGCGCTTTTTCACGGGCGTAGAAATCCATCCAGGAGCCAAGATTGGACGACGCGTCTTTATCGATCACGGGATGGGCGTTGTAATCGGCAATTCCGTTGAGATTGGAGACGATTGCACAATCTATCAGGGAGCCACAATTGGCGGCACAGATATTGGTCCTGAGCAAGGAAAATTGACAATTAAAAATAACGTTGTTGTTGGCGCGGGTGCACAGATTTTAGGTGGCGTTACTGTGGGTGAGAATGCTCAGATTGGACCGAGCGCCGTGGTTTTAAAGTCTGTTGGCGCAAGCGTTTCTGTGGGGCTACCCAATCACGTCGTGGAAAACACAGAAGGTGGCGTAAAGAGCCTACCTTTAACAGCAGAATCCTTCGAAAAACTTCAAGCACTTGTAAAAGAACAGGCCGAGCAAATTAAGCAATTGCAAGGCGAGAAGAAAGCGACAGATAAAGCGCTCGTTACCGTAAAAGAAAAGGCGCCTGCGAAAAAGAAAGAAGTCGCCAAGGTAAAAGAACCCACTACAAAGAAACCTGCGAAAGTTGCGAAGAAAGTTACGGTGAAAAAGGCGGCTAAAAAAGTTACACCAAAAAAGGTTGTCGCCAAAAAGAAGGTTTCAACAAAGAAGGTTACGAGTCAAAAAGCCAAGGTAGCAGTTAAGAAAGAGGTGCCAATGAAAAAGGCTGTACCAGCTAAAAAGGCAGTTGCCATCAAAAAGGCGAAGGTAGTAAAGAGCGCGCCAAAGAAAGCGACTCCGAAAGCAAAGAAGGCTCTTGGGAAAAAGACCATCGTCTCAAAAAAGAACGTCGCAAAGAACGTTTCTACAAAGAAACCTGTTACGAAGAAAGTAGCTCCCAAAAAACTCGTAGCTAAGAAAGCGCCAGCAAAGAAAGTTGCCGCGAAGAAGGCTCCTATTAAGAAAGCGTCAGCTAAGAAAGTAGCCGTTAAGAAGGTCGTTGCTAAGAAGTCTGCAGTGAAAGGCGTCAAGACGCTCGTAGCGAAAGGCGCCAAGAAGCCAGCAAAGAAGGCGACGAAAAAATAAGAGCGTCTTAATGCCGTTTTAGACAAGTGGCCCTTCGGGGCCATTCTGTTATCTAGTGTTTTTTCGCATTGCCTTTTCTAGGTAGTTTCAGTTAGGATTCTCCATAGCCTGAAAGCGTCGTGTTTTTTCAAAAACCTACGCTTTCCTTACTTATTCGTCCAAGGAGACAACAATGGCAGAGACATCTAGCCCAATCTGTAGCCCCGAATGCATCAAGGCCATGAAGGCCTTGGCAGCCAATCCTCAAGTGTGCGCCGCTTTAAAGCAGGCCGAAGAAGAACAAGAAAAGCGTATCGCAGAACAAATTGAGCTCGTTGAAATCCCTGCGCCTCCTTTTAAAGAAGAACTCCGCGCAAAGGCCTTCGCGCAGATGCTTCGCATCAATGGTCTTACCGATGTGACGCAAGATGAGCTCGGTAACGTCATCGCTCGCCGTAAGGGAACGGGAAACGGCCCCGTGCTCGTTCTTGGTGCTCACATTGATACGGTTTTCGCCGAAGGCACCCCCATTAAGGTTCGTAAGGAAGGAAACACGTATTACGCTCCTGGCATTTCCGATGACGCCACAGGCCTTTC
>CAVKJM010000079.1:0-5832 GCA_963656505.1 bacterium | reverse complement strand
CTTATTGCTTGCGTGAGTTTGGAATCCTTGAGTTTTTAGAAAAAGCCAAGGAAGGTGCCACATTAAATGAAGTTCAAGACGGCATTCCTCAAAAATTAACTGTCTACGCCCTTCGTGTTCTCACAGAACTTGGCACTGCATTTGGACTACTCAGAAAGAATGAGGAGCGATACTTTGTGACAAAAGAATCGCTCTTTCTTTTGCACGACGCGATGACGCGAGCCAATTTCGATTTTGCGCACGATGTTTGCTACGCAGGGCTTGATTTTCTAAAAGACGCCCTTTTAGAGGGGAAACCCGCCGGACTCAAGACGCTTTACCCTGGGATGAAGACGATTTATCCCGTGATTTCCAAGTTGCCAGAACCCGCCCACACAAGTTGGTTTGAGTTCGATCACTACTACTCAGACGTCTCTTACGATGCGGCTCTTCCCTATCTATTTGAAAGAAAGCCAAAAAGGATCTGCGACGTCGGCGGAAACACAGGAAAGTTCTCTATTAAGTGCTGCACATACAATAGTGAGGTTCACGTCACCATCTTTGATTTGCCCGAGCAGTGCGCCATCGCCAAAGAAAATGCGAAAAAAGCAGGATTTGAGGGCCGTATCGACACCCACCCTGTTGATCTTCTTGAAAATAAACCTTTCCAGAAAAACGATGCCGATATTTGGTGGATGAGCCAATTTCTCGATTGCTTTGGCGAAAATGACGTCGTCTCTATTTTGAAGCGAATCGCCGCTGCAATGTCAGATACGGCACGCATTGCCGTTTTAGAGCCCTTAATCGGTAAACAACCCTTTGCTGTAGGTGACGCTTGTTTGACAGCGTTCTCTTTGTATTTCACGGCTCTTGCCAATGGCACGAGTAAGTTCTACTCCTTGGAAGATTTTGAGCGTTTTACTAAAGCCGCAGGCCTAGCGATTGAAAAGGAATACGACGGCTTAGGAACTGGCCACACGCTTCTTATCTTAAAGAGAGCGAACTAATGGAACTTTCCTTTCGCTTACTTGACTGGTTTGCTCTTGTTCGACCTGAGGGATCAACTGAACCTCAGGCGCTAAGCCCATTGTCTGCGAAAGAACCTATCGCTATTCCTAAGCGCCTTCCGATGATGCTTTCTCGGAGAATGAGCTTAGGAAGCCGCTACGCTGTTGAGTGCGCATTGGAGCTCTTAGAGCACCACAACGCTGATGCCATTGTGAACGCAAGTCGCCACGCAGAAACGCCTCGTGGAGAAAAGTCACTGATTGCTATTGCTAAAAACGAAAGTCCGTCTCCAACAGACTTTACGATGAGCGTACACAATGCGGCCTCTGGAATTCTTACGATTCATAAAAAACTCACCGTTCCTGTGACAAGTGTTGCCGCAGGAGCCAATACGCTTGAGGCTGCATTTTTTGAAGCGGTGAACTTTCTTAATGACGGGAAAGAAACCGTTCTTCTTTTAAGTTACGAGAATCTTTTGCCTGAGATCCTCGGAGAAAGACTTCCCGCTGTAAAAGAGACTTTTGCTGTGGCTCTTCTTTTACAAAAGGGAAATGAACTTAACGCCACTAGTGAAACAATTAAAGAACTTGAACCCGAAACCCCGGATATGTTGCAGTGGATTGAAGGCGTTGCTTCAGGGAGCTCCCTTTTTACAGTCCGCTCAGGCGCTCGCCTTTGGACTTGGAGAAAAGAATGAGAAGCGAAAAGCACGAATTCATTCTTTTCACACTGTGGCGCTATCTTGCGACCTATACAGGCTATGTGCTTTTTGGTTGTGGAGCCCTTCTACTCATGGGCGTTGGATTTCCCGTATTGCGCCTTATGCATATGCGTTCGGAGAAAAAAGAGCTTCACGAAGCCTCTAGACGCCTTACAAATCTTGCCTTCCGAATTTTTGTCTTTTACGTGCGCTTTACGGGAGCGGCAAAGATTGATATGGGAGCTCTTAAGAAAACAGAGATCCCTTCGACTGGTGCCATTCTTGTTGCCAACCACCCCACGCTTCTTGATTACGTCTTTATTGCTTCGGTTTTCCCGACGATTGACTGCGTGGTGCGCTCGACGCTACTCAATAACCCATTCTTATCGGGCATTATCCGTGCGTGTGGCTATTTAACAAACGACGACCCAGAAACCATTTTTGAAGAATGCCATCGCAGGTTTCGCCAAGGGGACGCCCTCCTGATTTTCCCTGAGGGCACTCGCAGTGTTCCAGGAAAAGCTGCACACTTACACCGAGGAGCAGCGCAATTAGCCCTACGTTGTAACGTACCTGTGATTGCAATTCATATTGAGTGTTCCGAGTGGTGGCTTGGAAAACAACTTCCTTGGTATACGATACCTGCAAAGCAGCCTCAAGTGGCATTGAGCTACGTCAGAACACTTGAAAGTAACGATTTTCTAACACAAGAAAAGAGTACGGCACTTGCCGCACGACGATTGACTGAAGAATTACAACAAATTCTTTTTACGAGAAATTCAACGGAGATAAACCATGGCCTCTCTAGAAAGCCAGATCAAAGAGCTGATTGTCTCAAGCCTCAATCTTGAAGACATCAAGCCTGAGGACATCGATACAAACGCCCCACTGTTTGGTGATGGACTCGGCCTTGACTCGATTGACGCCTTGGAATTAGGACTTGCGATTAAGTCCGAATTCGGCGTTGCTCTCTCGGGACCGACAAAAGAAGTTCGAGAGCACTTTAAGTCTGTCGCGACATTAGCGGACTTTATCCGTTCTCAAACCCCAACGAAGTAAGGAGCGAAGTTTTATGACCACACCGATGACCCGCGAAAAGATCTACGAGGAACTCAAAAAGCAACTCGTTGAACTTTTTGAAATCCCTGAGGAAAAGATTCGCCCCGAGGCTAAGCTTTACGATGACCTTGATCTCGATAGCATTGACGCAGTCGATATGATTGTTCAATTGCAAAAGGTCATTGAAAAGCGCTTTAAGCCCGAAGACTTCAAGAACGTTCGCACGGTTAACGACGTTGTTGATGTCGTCGAAAAGATTCTTTCTGAGTAAGAGCGATGCAAGCGAGACAAGTCGCGCAGTTTATTGTCCGAGGGATTTTTATCCTTTGGCCTGTGCTACTGCTTGTCTCGCTTTATAACGATGCGATACGCCTTTTTTTCTGGGTTAGCCTCGTTCTCTTTTTATTTCGCCTTGTATTGGGTGCGCCGGGGAAAAATCGAACCCTTGCCATTGCCGACAGAGCAATGTGCCTTATTGGTGCGGGAATCTCGGTTTGCTGCCTAGTTTTTAACGCCTCGATTCCCATTTTGTGGTACCCCGTAGCGGTTAACGCTTCGCTTTTTATTGCCTTCACAGGCTCTCTTTTTTTCGGGCGCCCGATTGTGGAAAGTTTCGCAAGAATGGCAAATAAGGGCGAAGAACTTCCTGAAAAAGCGATTTCCTACACAAGAAAAGTCACCTACGTCTGGATTCTCTTTTTCTTAATTAATGGCTCTGTTGCAACATTAACTGCCCTACTTGCAGATCCGAAGCTTTGGACACTGTGGAATGGGTGCGTAAGTTACGTCCTTATGGGACTCTTAGCCTTGGCTGAGTATCTTGTTCGGAGACGGGTATGCAAATCCTAACGTTCTCTGACTGGTTAAAAAAGACTGACGCCAACCCCATTGTTAGCTTAAGACCCGAAGTCAAAAGACGAAACGACTTAATTGAAGCGGCCTCTTGTATCGCGTCCTACATTTCCAAAACAAATGCAAAGCGCATTGCGATTCTCACGGATGTGAGTTTTCTTTTTATTGCTGCTCTTTACGCTGTGCTTTCCGAAAACCGAGAAGCCGTTCTTTTAGGCTCAAGAAAAAGCGTTACAGATTCTCGCAGTGAACTTTTTGACCTTGCCTTCGTATCGGATGCAACAAGCGAAAAAGAAGTCTCCTTTGACGCTCTTTTAAAAGAAGAGCCCAAAGCACTGAATCCCGTTAAAGATAGCGCTGAGATTCTTCTTTACACGTCTGGCTCCACAGGTAAACCCAAAGCGATTGCAAAAAGCGTTGCCCTAATGGATAAGGAAGCGGCGATAACAACAGAACTCTTCGGAAAAGACCTCGCAGAGACGACGCTTGCAAGTTGTGTTGATCCCGCTCACCTTTATGGCCTTACGTTTGCGATTTGGATGCCAGTGAGTTTAGGGATCCCTTTATTAGGGGAAAGACTTTTAAGTCAAGAAGACTTTACGCATCTAACGGGACCTTTGTCTGTGATTGCAACGCCGACCTTCCTGCGTTACCTTGATACAAGTATCGGACCCATTGAAAGCCACTTTTTACTTTCTGCAGGCGGCAAATTAGAAGACAGTGCTATCGAAAAAGCCCATAAGGTTTTTGAGTGCCCGGTTTCGGAAATCTATGGATCAACAGAAGCAGGCGTTATGGGAACAAGGCACCACGAGGTGGGTTCAGTTGAAACGGTTTGGCATTTTTGCCCGAAAATTAGCCTAAAAGAAACAAACGAAGAGCACACGACGATTCAAACGCCCTTAAGTGAAACAGGTCTATTTACGCTTGAAGATCGTCTTGACTTTTTAGATCCGTCGCACTTCACACTCCTAGGGCGCAAAGACCGTATTGTTAAAATTGGTGAAGAACGGATTTCGCTTGATGAAATTCAAACGGTCGTGAAAGAAAAATTGGGCTTTACAAGTTACGCTGTCGCAGTAACAAAAGGCGAACAAAAACGTGTGGGGCTTGTGATTGAAACGGAAAGCTCCAAAGCGTTTACCCGTGAGAGTATCCCCTCTTATGTCGCGACATTACGAGGTGCGATTCCAACTGTGGCATTGCCCCGTTTCTGGCGAGAAGTAAAACGATTCCCTTCTAACGACCGAGGAAAGATTGACTACAAAGCCATGGAGGCTCTTTTTAATGCGTGAAATTTGCGAAGTTGAAAATAGCCGCATTGCTACAGAGACAACGTTTTCTGTTGGTTTGGAATTGCCTGAAGACCTCGTGTGGTTTAAAGGACATTTCCCAAAGAAGGCACTCCTTCCTGGCGTTGTGCAACTGCGCTGGGTTCTTCACTTTGCCTCTCTTTGGCTTGGGAGCCTCAATCTTCGAGAAATCGTCACAATGAAATTTGTGCGACCTGTGCTGCCACTTGAATCTTTGCAATTGCGCTTAACAAAGGGCGCAGCCAAAGACGGCATCCTGACGCTTCAATTTGAGTATGTCGTCACGAGCGCTTTAGAAGAAACAACCGTTTCCCTTGGTCGCTTAAAGGTTAGCCAATGAAAGAATCGGTTGCGATCGTCATCCCGTGCTTTAATCATGCAAAGCCCCTTGGCGGCGTCTTGCATGCATTGGAAGCTCTTCAGTTACCCATCATTGTTGTCGACGATGGGAGTCGGGATGATCAAGCCCGCCTTATTGATCAAACCCTCAAAGAGTTTTCAAAAGAAAAAGTCACTTTGGTTCGTCGAAGCGTAAACGGTGGAAAAGGCGCAGCAGTGATTGATGGAGCACTTAAAGCAAAAGAACTCGGCTTTACACACATCCTTCAAATCGACTCAGACGGACAACACGATATTAGTGACGCTAAAAAGCTATTAGAGCTATCCGAAGATAATCCCGAAGCTCTCATTTCAGGATTTCCCGTTTACGATAAAACAGTTCCTAAGGGGCGTTTAGTCGGGCGCTACATTACGCATTTCTGGGTATGGCTTGAAACGCTTTCTTCAACGATTGTCGATAGCATGTGTGGGTTTCGCGTCTACCCACTAGAGCCCCTACTTCGCATAGTGAAAAAAGCGAATCCCGGGCGCCACATGGATTTTGACCCAGAGATTCTCGTGCGCCTTTATTGGGAAGGGGTC
>CAVKJM010000078.1:0-6027 GCA_963656505.1 bacterium | reverse complement strand
AGTTTCTTGTGCTAGCCTGTGACACAGTTCTGTGCTAGGCGGTGACACCTCAAGTGTATCTTTCCTAAGACCGTAGCAGCGTCCGAAATTGCCTGAATAATGCCGTCATCTTCAAAAAGGATGACGACATGAGAATGCTCCCCATAGACAAACGCAGCGACGAGAAACTTCAAAGCACTTTTTATAAGAAGAAACCCATAAGATTCTTTCCTTGGCAAAGCGATGACGAGCTCCGCCGAGAATTAGAGAAATCGCATCTGTGCATCAAAGCCTTCTACAAGACGGTTTACTTACCGAAAGTTCCCGAAGGTGTGAAACCACTGGCTTACAGTTCCTTCGGTATGCACATTCACCCGAATCCAAAGAGAGGCAAAGTCGAAACCAAGCCAAGTCAAGAGGCTGTTCAGTGCTTTGATCTCACCAACAAGGTAAGCGATTGCGTCCCGTCAGAGATTAACCAGGTACGAATTACCTTAGCCAGTGGAACAAGCATCGCTTTTTACCCAGGCTCTGCCTCTGAGGCCTTTGTCATTGCATTACTTCGCCAAAACGGGCTAAGAATATGAATCTGAGTCTTAAGGACTACGAGATTATTCTTGTCATTGCGCCCGTCGACGGTCGAAGTGGCTTCGATAAACTCGCAAGCATCGCGCGAATGTATTGCAATATTGACGTTGACGATAAAAGACACGCCGTTGTTTTTATCTCGCGTCGATGCAACGTCTGCAAGATTATCTTCCGAGACGCTCGAGGCAGAACCCTCATTACACGGTGGCTAAACCAAGGTTCTTTTGAACGATTTTTCCAGCGAGAGAACGAAGCGCCGAGGACAAAATTAAGCCGAAACGAGTTGATGAAATTCCTCGATGGTGTGAATTTACAACACAGGCCAAAGAGCATTTGAGAAAATCGAGGGAAACCCCTCTAAAACCCGCGCCAACAAAGGCTTGCACGAGGGTGTAGCAAACGACTTTTTGGACTTAAAAAATAGTTGAAAATTCCATAGAAATCCTGCAATTGCGTGAGTATGATTTTTGCCATCAGAGACAAACTACGGCTGATGATGAAAACCACGAAAGAAGCAGAACTGCTAGAGAAAATTGCGCAACTTGAGAAGCGTCTGAGTGAAGAGAAAGCGAAAACCTCAGACGCTCTTCATCGACAAAAGGGAGCCGAGCAACTGGCTGCTTCTTTAGATAAAAAGATTGCGGCCCTAGATAAGAAGCTTCTGAAAACAGAGCAAGCACTTGCTGAAACGGATAAGCGCCTTGCTGAAACAAGTAAGCAGCTTGCCGAAAGTGAGCTTCTTCTAAGTCTCATGAGTGAGGCTCTCAAAGCAGCCATTCCGCAACTACAGCGTTTTGCCAAAGAGCTTAACTCCCGCATGACAGATGACCCAGAGTGGAATCGGATTGTTGTTGATGAATTTATCAAAGCCTTGCAACAACTTAAGTCCATACGACGTGATTGCAGTGTGCTCAAAAAGAGACTCAATCGAGGGGGAGAAAAACTCACAGCCATTGCGGGCATTAAGGATATCGAGGCAAGCCAATTAGAAATCAATGAAACGACAGCGAAATTGATTGCTTCTGGCGTTCACCAAGTTCAAAACGCCAACGTTGTTAACTCGATTACCGTTGCCGCTCTCAAATCGATAGAAACAACGAGTCCCGCAATCGATGCGATGCGTGCAATTATTGATTTAAAGCCATCCGATCTTCTTGAGCAACGGCGTCAATCCGAAAGCCAAAAGCAACAATCGATGGGACGTCAGAAACCTGAACGAGACGATCTTCCAGAAGAAATGGTTGAACCCGCAGAGGTGCCCGAGAATCTGTGCTGCCCATGCTGCGGCATGCGCGGCAAGTTCCACGTTATCGAGCAATCGCAATCGGCGCAGATGATTAGCGGTCTCGAGGACTTCATTCAGGTTATGAAGGTTAGCCTTTTAAAGCAGACATTTGCTGAATGCGCCAAATGTGGCACCGTGCAGCCAATCTTCTCTTCTGCCCCGATGGCTCTGAATCCGAAGCGCGAACTTGCCATCGATACCTTGACATCAACCGTTGATCTTATGTCAAACGGCATCCCGCTTAACCGAATCAACGATATCTTCTATCGTCAGGTTCACTTAGGTTCTTCGACTCTAGGAGAAAATATCCTTCAGATGTCCGAATACGCCGAACCTTTGATTAAGCGAATCGAAAAAGAAGCCCACAACGCTGAAGTTATCATCGCTGATGAAACGCCCTTCAGTGTGTTGCAAGAAGAAGGACGCGGTCACCAAAGCGCTAAGGCAAAAGAGGAAGCGGGAAAAGTAAGCTCGCAAACCTACATCCAAGCCGTGACAAGCACGAGCGCAACAGATAAACGCTTCGCTCTCTTTTATGCAATGCAAGGCCGCTCCACGGAAGAGATTGCAAAAGTGCTCGATCCTTTTAGGTCAAAAATCATTATGAGCGATGGTTATGCTGCCTATACAGGGATTGTTCGAGACAACAAGAAAGAAACGAAACACGCTTCTTGCTTAGTCCACTGGAGACGAGAGCTTTTAAAGGCCGCAAATCTCGAACTGCAAGCAAAGCATGCGAAAGACAACTCGATAGGAAAAGCCGTTGCTCTTTGCAAGGAGCAGATTGAGAAAGGAGCAGCAATACCGATACTCAATATGACGCTTTACGCGCTCTCACAGATTTTTGCAGAAGAGCGAAGCGTCATCCGAGGCGAGAACGAAACTTACGAAGCCTATCTCGCACGTGTTAAAGAACATCGAGAAAAATACGCCGTCCCTCTCATGGACCGAATCGACAATCTTATGGAGGCGCTTAGGGACAAAGCAAAGCTAGTTCCTGGGAAAACGGGAAAATACAAAAACTCGTCAGGGGACTCTTTGTTCTACGTTCCTGCGGTTATCTATTACCTCAACAGAAGAGAAGAGCTCCGGTACTTCCTGACGCATCCGAGTTGCCCGCTAAGCTCGAACGTTGTTGAGGCACAAATACGGCCGCTCACAATCCTCAGAAACAACATTAACTTCATGCAGAGCATGAAGTACACGACTGGCTTATGCCGCCTATTGAGCCTGATGGAAACAGCAAGGCTTAACGGCATTGAAGATCCTGCTCAGTGGTTGACAAAGTACTTTTACCGGCTTGCGCGTCATTGCCAACGAGCGCAATGGTACGACTGGACACGCCCGGATGCGACTAAGCGCAAAGATCCACACAAAAAGTTCGTGAAGTGGGAGTACGAGAAGTATTGGGACTCAATGCTTATCGATGACTTGCTCCCCTGGAACTACGACCCTTCTAAGAAATAATCAGGCTCAGATGGAGGCGTCAGATTGACGCCTCTGCCGTTTTATTACGGTCTTGGGACAGATACGATTATAGGAATCCGTGACCCCCGATTCTAGGTTTTCGTGACCCCCTTCGAGCCAAAGGAAGGCAAACGCTCTTTTTGGCGAGTTCTGAAATTTCGTGACCCCCACGCTCTGAGAACTCGTGACCCCAGGCTCAAACCCCCAATTTTTCTTAGTTCTGACATTTCGTGACCCCCAGGGAAACGAAGCCGATTTCGCATAAAAAACTGAACTATTGTGTGAGCTCCTACTTTCAGAAAAAAGGAGCAATACATGACTAGGAAGATTGTTATGAACAAGTTAAAAGAAATTCTCACGCGACTATCGCGCAAAGAAAGCTACTCCCAAATAGAAAGAGCCTTGGGCGTCTCCCATGCGCTTATTGGCAAGATTAAAAAACGAATTTGCGAACTGGAGACGACTGCTGAAGAACTTCTAAAGCTAAAGGACTTGGAGCTCCAATCCAAGTTTTATCCGCCACGTAAGGCAATTCGACGAGTTCCTGATTGGAACGAGGTTTATCAGAAAAGCAAAAAGAAAAAAGTCTCGCTTCTGCTGATTTACGAGGAGCTTTACTGCAAAGAAGAGGATGCAAATGGCTCTCCGCCAATGGCGTATTCAACGTTTTGCCAAAACTTTGATCTTTGGAAAAAAGAGCATGGCATCTTAAATAGCCATAGCAACGTAGCTAGAGAGCCAGGAGAGCAATTGCAGATTGATTATGCGGGAAAGCCGATTCAATGGATTGACACAAACGGCGTGCGTCACGTTTCACAAGTATTTGTTGCGTGTCTTCCTGCTAGCGGTTTGCTCTTTGCTTACGCCACAAGCAATCAGACAAGAACCGATTGGATGGACGGTGTCATCGCAGCACTCGAATACATCGGCGGCAGCCCTAGATGTCTCGTCGTAGATAATGCAAAGGCCCTCGTAAGCAAGGCGGATCGATACGAAGCGATATTCCCAATGCAAATCAAGAGCCTGTGCGCATATTACAAAATGACTCCTGATGCCTGCAAACCTAGAAAGCCCCAGGAAAAAAGCGGTGTTGAATCCAGTGTTGGCTATGTTGAAGAACACGTTATTGCAAAACTAGGCTTAAAGGGCCCCGTCGTTGCAAAAGATATCAATGAACTCAATAAGAAGATAAGGGAGCAGTGCGATATCTTTAATTTACGGCCAATTCAACGAAACAGAGCACACAGCCGGCGTAGCCTTTTTGAGCTTGGAGAGAGAGCAAAACTAAATCCTCTTCCCAAGTTTCCGTACGAGAAGGTTGAAACACGTTGTTTGCGTGTCGATAACGGGCACTGTGTACGCATTAACTCAGACTGTGGACATCGCTACAGCGTCCCAAGCTCGTATGCCGGAAAGATTGTTCTTGTCTTGCTGACGAAAGAAACCGTGGAATGCTTCAACATGGAGACAGGAGCCTCATTGGGGCTACACGTTCGTGAGTACAACGCAATCGGCAATAAGACCCATATCCTCAAGGAGCATCTCACGGTCGCAGAAAGCGCGATTCGATGGACGCCCGAAAAATTCAAACTTATCTTCTTCCAAAAAGGAGCGCCCCAAGAGATCGCAAACAAGTTTGTTGATGGTGTCTTTGCTTCAGTGAATAAATCCACGGCCGTAAAAAGGTGCCTTGGGTTAACCCAGCTACAACGAAAAACAAAAAGAGAGATTTTTAACAACGCCTTAGAGCTAGCGATTCTTTATGACACTTGCTCGTATCGATACGTCAAGGAATCTATCAAGGAACTCGAGCTGCGCCGTGAACAAGATAAGCATCAAGGGCAACTGTTTGATGAGAACGGCAACAAGAAAGAACTAGGCGAGAAAGAAGATTACAACACACCTGAGCATGACAATATCCGCGACGATTACGATTAAGGAGATTAAACATGAACGAATCTATCGCGCTACAAGATTTAGCCCCCATCCTAAAGCGCTTAAGACTGAGCGCAGTAATGCCTTGTCTTAAAGAGCAGAGTGAGGATCCAGAAAACAATTCTCGGCCATATCTTGACCTTATTTATGAACTTCTGACCTCAGAGGTTGCAAGGCGAACAGAGAAAGCACTTGCAAGAAGATTAAGCGATGCAGCCGTTCGACATGCAGATGCTTGCATGAGTCAAATCGACTTCAAGAGCCCTCGTGGGCTTAAGAAGGCACAAATCCTTACCCTTGGAAACTGTGACTGGATCCGAGCGCATCAGAATTGCATTATCACAGGAGCAACAGGGTGTGGGAAGACATGGATTGCTAGTGCGCTGACCAATGCTGCATGCAGACTTGGCTTCAAGGCACGTTTTATCCGTGTTCCACGACTCTTGAAAAACATGATGGCCTCGCACCAACTAGATCGTGGCTTTGAGAGAGAACTGCGAGAGTTAAAGAAAATCGACTTGCTCGTGCTTGACGACTGGGGAATCGGGCAAATGGATGCCTTAGGAAGATCTGATCTTCTTGAAATTATTGAGGAACGCTACGACAACGGTTCGACCCTTATCACAAGTGTCTTACCCGTTAGTAAATGGAGTGAATACATCGGAGATGCGACGTACGCAGACTCAATCCTTGACAGAATCGTCAGAAAAGCACATCGTATCGAGATGAGCGGGGACTCGATGCGAGAACAAGAGAAATATGGAGCCGTGAAG
>CAVKJM010000077.1:0-6094 GCA_963656505.1 bacterium | reverse complement strand
GGTGCAATGCGTGTGCCGCTATCGGGATTCTCGATTAAACCGACATAAACGGCGGCATCTTGCAGTTCGCAATCGCCGTGGCGCGGGCAGGCCGCGCAATTTTGGTCGTGGTCTGTGAAGATCCACGCAACTTGCTTACGCTGCATTTCTCGCACGGTATCGGTGCGCGTAAAGACTTGCATCCCCTCTTTCATAGGCGTTGTGCACGCTGTAACGATTTGGGATTTGTCGCCTTCTCGCACTTCAACTAAGCAGACGCGGCAGGTGCCAGGCGTGTGGTCAATCGGTAAAAGCGCACAAAGCGTTGGAATAAAGATTCCCGCTTTTTTCGCAACTGCTAAGATCGTATCGCCTTCGTTAAATTCAACCACAGTGTTATTGATAGTAGCTTTCATAGTTCGTAATCCTCTGCGATTTAGGCGATAGTGGAATTCGGGATGGCCTTTTCGGTATAAAACCGAACGACGCGGTAGCAACGCATGCAGCGGCTTGCCTCTACTCGGGCTTCAGCTTTCGTAAAGCCAACGTCAGCGGGAGCAAAGTTTGTGATGCGAGTCTGTGCATCCACAGGGTGGATTGCTACGCGTGGCTTTGCTTTACACGGTTCAACGTTATCCCAAACAAGTTTTAGATCGCGAATGATTTCGCTAGCACGGTCTCGTGGGTTAAAGAGTGGCCGATTCTCGAGGTAAGCGGCAATTGACTTAGCGGCACGCCCGCCTTGCGAGATGGCACCAATCAATGTCGCAGGGCCCGTCGCGCAGTCACCCCCTGCGAAAATGCCTGCAACACTACTCATCTGTGTGGCATCGACTTCGATGTTGCCACGGCGCCCGAGTTTTACGCCTGAGACTTCATCGATAACGCCTTTTTCAATCTGTTGGCCAATAGCGGCAACTACCGTCTGGCAGTTAAGAACGAATTCGCTACCCTCAATTGGGGCAACTCCCATACGGCCTCGAGCATCGGGCTCTGTTAACTGCATCTTCGTTAACTTCACGCCCGTAAGTGCGCCGTTTTCGCTTACTAACCCCACAGGGTTTGTTAAGAAGTGGAATTCAACGCCCTCTTCTTGAGCTTCGGTGATTTCTCCTTTATCGGCAGGCGCTTCTTTTAGCGTACGACGATAAACAAGGTGTACGCGACCCGTTGTCACGCGGCGCGCTGTTCTGCAGCAGTCCATCGCAACGTTACCGCAACCGACTACGACGATGTCGCCTTCAATCTTCGGGTGCTTTCCGGCAAGAACCTCTTTTTCGATTCCAAGTAAGAAATCGATGCCGTTGCGATAGCCTTTTAGCGTCGTGTCTTCATCGGGTAATCCGAGGTAAGCGCCCTTGGCGCATCCGATGCCTAAGAAAACAGCGCGGTATTTCGCGTGTAAGTCGCTTACGGTAAAGTCTTTACCGAGCTTTTTCCCATAATGGAAATTAGCGCCCAAATTCTTAATGGCGTCAGTTTCGTCTTTTAATTGGTCTTTCGGGAGGCGATACGGCGGAATGCCGCGAAGCGTCATGCCGCCTGCTTCATTGTCGTTATCGTAAATATCAACGGGGAAACCATTCTTTAAAAGGTGGTAGGCGCAGTTAAGACCGGCAGGTCCTGCTCCAACAATCGCAACCGCTGGCTTAATGGGATCGAGTTTAGCTTCGCCATCAAAGAGGTTGGCAATTGTGCCTGCGGTGTTTTCTGCGATGGCACGCTTTACATTCTTAATGGCAAGCGGGCCTTCTAAAGCGTTTCTACGGCACGCTTTTTCGCACGGATGTACGCAAACGCGACCGCATGTGGCAACTAAGGGGTAGTTCTCTAGGATAATGGCGCGAGCAAGGGCATCTTCCCCGTCTCGCACGTAATCCATGTAGCGCGGGATATTGACGTGGTCAGGGCACCCTTCAATGCAGCTAGACGTGACAACGCCATAGGAGCCGCCAAAGGTGCGGCCTTTCTTAAAGAGTTCATCCTGAAAGTGCTCTAAGGCCCCTATGATTGCTTTGCAGCTTGTTCTACCGATACCGCAAAGGCTCGTTTCATCCATCTGAAGCGCTGCGGCCTTCACTTTTTCCCAGTCAATTAAGATGCCTTGTCCATTAAGGAGGGCATCCAAAGCCTCATCGATTTCAACGGAGGCGTTGCGACACGGTGTGCAGCGCCCACAGGAATTCTTACGAACGACTTTGTAGTAGTCGCTTAAGATTGCTGCCAAACTCTGATTGGCATCTAAAACAAGAAAACCCTTATTCGAGACAATTGCTGAAACAGGGTTTTCAGGATCAAATTCTGCGATGGATTCAAGGGCAATATCAGAATTTTCGTTTTTCCCCAAACGATTATCGATGACTTTGCCGTTCCACACACCATAAAGAATCTCAGTCACGGAGCGCTCCTCAAAAATCATTTTGCCTTTCTTATAAACATCAAGATTTTAGAGAAGGAGCAATGAATTTGAAGGCAAATTTCCGATAGATTTTGAAGATTTCTCTGACAAAAACGCCCCGTCGTGGAGGATATCTAGTGACAGGGTTTTGTTTTTTAGGGAAATTCGAAAGATTCCCAAGTTTTCCCCTTATCCCCACACAGGATTAAGAAGAAAGTCGTAGATATTGCAGTGAATGATGCCATTGCGACTGAAATCGATTGTATCGATCGAGAGAACGTATTTGGGGTAGTTATCGTCAATTTTGGCGTAGGCACCGAATTCGCGCTCGATGGTTTCTTCGCTTGCAAGAAGATAAGCGACTTGAACATAGAGGCGTTTGTTGCCTTTTTCTGCAACAAAGTCAATTTCTTTTGCCCTGTTGCGGCCGACGTATACATGAAAGCCCCGGCGAATTAACTCCATATAGACGATGTTTTCAAGGATGGGTTCTGTGTTGCACTCGTTACGTATGAAAAGCGCTTGGCGAAAACCGTGATCTGTTAGGTAGAACTTCTCTTTGGCTTTAAGGAGCGCCTTCGTTTTCAAATCGATTGTTGGAAGGCAGTTGAGGAATGAGGCCTCTTTCGCGGCCGCTATAAAGCTAAGGATGGTATCTGTCGAAAGAGAAAGCCCTTTAGAGCAAAGTGCTTTCTTTATGGAAGTTGCGGAAATGAATGTCCCGATTTTTGATGCGAGGTAAAAGAGAACGCTTTCGAGCGCCTTGACTTGTCGGATATTCTTGCGAGTAACGAGGTCTTTTAAAATAAGAGAATCAAAGGCGCCTTCTACGGCTTGATGGATTGCCTCGGAATCTCCTTTTAACCAGGAAACATTGGGTAGCCCTCCCCGACTCAGATATTTATTAAAAAGCGACTTTCGTGACAGTTGAGGTGAAAGCGCCTCGTTAATTTCAACAAATTCAGCGTAAGAGAATGGGTAGACAGTAAAACTAACGTAGCGCCCCGCAAGGTGCGTGGCAAGTTTTCCTGAAAGCAGAGTCGCATCGGAACTTGCGATAAAAATCTCGCAATTTAAGGTTGCAAAGAGCGAATTCACGCAGAGTTCCCAGTCGGTGACATTCTGAATTTCATCGAAAAAGAGATAGACCTTCCTATTGAGAGAAGTGGCAAACTTTTTGACTTCTTCGTTTAGTGCCGCAGCCGAGCAAAGGCGAAAGTTGTAAGGCTCTTCGAAGTTAAGGCTTAGGATGCAATTGGACGGAACTCCCTTTTTACGTAAGTCCTCGCGCAGAAAATCCAAAAGGGTGGTTTTTCCCGAGCAACGCATCCCTAAGAGAACCTTGATGATCTCTGTATCGATGAATGGGCGGATGCGGTCTAGATAGAGGCTACGGCGAAGTTTCTTCATTTTTATCTAGTATGGTCGATAAATCTTATAAAACTTTTTGGATTGTAGCCTATAGCCACTAACTCGTGATTTTCTTGCTATCTCTTCCCTTTAACTTTCTCCGTTAGGCTTCTTACGAGGCCCGTTATAAAAGCGATAGCGGCTTCAAAGAAAACCAAATCGGCCAAAAGCACCCACGCACTCTCGCCTCTTTGCATGGGAATTGTGATGAGTTCAAAGTCAAGGAGATAAAGCGCTTCGCGCCTTGTTGTGAAATCGGCAAGATAAAAGAAAGAGACGACCCCTAGCGCAATAAGGAAAAGGAAAAAGCCTTTATTTCCTAAGAATTTTTGCAATGTATTCCCCACTTTCGGGAAAAAGGCGCTTACATGAAATCCGATGTGAATAGCCGCCAGTAAGAAAAACCAACAGGAAAATCCTGTGTGTAGGTAGCGGATCGTGAGAATGTAGCTATAAAGCTTTTCAGAAATGATAAGGAAAAGGGACTGCGAACCTAGGATACCAGTGACTATGGTGAAGAAAAACGAGAAAGCGAGCGCGGTATTTAATAAGAGAAGAACATAGTCCTTAGCTCGTAAGCGCCTTGTGCTTAGCCCAAAAAGCGCTTGGATTTTGCGCTTACACCAGAAGCGGTTAAGCGCAATGTGTGTGATAAGGGAAAGCGTAAGAATCACGCCAAGCGCCTCGTGGGCAAGGTTTCCTGTAAAGAATCCTGCCATCGCTAGGCAAAGGAAAAGAGCGAGTAACTTATCGAGTAGCACTCGCCTTTTCCAGGCTTTTTCTGGCGTCGCGTTTTCGAAGAATGTGAGTGGCCACATAGGATTTAAGCAACTTTCCCAACAAGTTTTCCTAATTCAAACGCTTCATCGGGAAATCGCGTTGATTCTGTCATCGAACGTGTCCCGCATCCTACCCCTAAAACCTCGCCAACATTTTTCCAACCCATGTAATCGCAAAGCCTCTCGTAGTGGTGCGCAAGGGCCGGGAAGGTATCTGGGCTTGAGTTCCAAGCTGCAGCTAGCAGTACCGCCTCTTTTGAGACGTGCAATTGCGAATTAATCGCGTAAAAGCGGTCGATTACGAGTTTAATTTGCGCTGAAAAACCGTAGTAGTACAAGGGAGTACAAAAGACGACTAAATCGGCCTGCATGAGATGAGGATTTAACTCAAACATATCGTCGCGATACACGCAATCAGATCCCCCCATCCCACAGCGGTCGCATGCGCTACAGGCTGTGACGCGCTTAAAGGCAGCATCAAAGCGAAAAACAGAAGCACCAACCGATTGTGCGCCTTCGATAAATCGATCGGCCAATAGAAATGAAGATCCATGCCGGTGCGGGCTTCCTGTGATGACAGTGATGCGTTTGCCGTTAGGGACTGCGAGGGCTGAATTTATTCCTAGAGCGCTTACGGCCGCGCCTCCTAAGATAGCGCTTGCGCTAGAAAGCACTTTTCTGCGACTAACTAAGCAAATAGGCTTTTCTAACATCTCTTTCATTGGTGTGCCTCCTTAATTTCTTTTTCAGTCAGTGTCCGAAATGTGACAGGGCCTTTTCCAGAGGTTTCAATCGCTTCTAGCGCCTCTTTCGTGAGGGTTCCTAAGGGAACAAGGCCATCGGATAACCGAAAGTCTTTGCGAAAAACGGCGATGTTTCCCCACGGAGCGTAATACGTGAAGTCTCCCCGAACGGGCGTGGTTTCTCTTGGTGAGTTACCCAAATTTAAAGGGGTTTTTAGATAGGCAATGCGCTCAGTTACCCCGTAGTCTTCAAAGCGTAAAGATAACGGTAAACGCGCTAGAAAGTCTTTAGCCGCATCAGTTTCGTTTAATTCGAGAAAAGCGGTTGTCGACCCTATTTCAAGGGCGATTGTTTGGTTAGCCATCAGAGCTTCTCCTAGACAAAAGAGGCTTAATCCCATGAGTAAAGGCGCGAATGGACTTCTTTTCATCGGTGTTCTTCCCCAAAAGAATCAATGGATTTTGTCAGAGAAACTATAAGCGCTAAAATTGATTAATACCAATACTTTATTTTTATTGAAATCTATTCGGTTTAGGAATAAATCAAGATGGACGTTCGTTCTTTACGTTACTTTGTGGAAGTGGCTCGTCAGAAAAGCTTCACGGTTGCTGCACAAAAACTATTTATCACGCAACCCACGCTTTCGCGGCAGATTGCTGAACTCGAAGAAGAACTCGGACAGCGCCTTTTTAGCCGCACGACGCGCAAATTGGAACTTACGGAAAAAGGCGTCTTTTTGTTTCAGGAAGCGCAAAACATCTTGGCGCTAATCGAGCGAACGAAA
>CAVKJM010000076.1:0-6111 GCA_963656505.1 bacterium | reverse complement strand
GAGGCACTCCGTACGGCGCTCTCGAATGACTCGGTTAAGTTTCGTAATGTCAATATGGAAAACGCAACGATTGCGACCGATACGACAACAGTTTTTGATGCCGATACCGATTTAACCTTTGGCGCAATGACCGATTTCGATAAGGTCACAGTTTCTGGTGCAAAGACATTAAGTCTTGGTAAGAAGAATTCTGAAGCGACGCCTTTTGCTTCAACGATTAAGGACTTTGATTTAAGTAACGGGCATCTAAAACTTGAAGGCGGCACACTTGATACGACAATTGCGGCGCTCTTTAAAGAGGGTAAGTCAGACACCGTAAAGAACGTCACTGTCACGAATTCCGATGTTGTTGTCAACTTCACAGATGACGCGACGACGAATTTATCCGACTATGAAGCAATGCGTCAGAGTTTGAATAACGCTCTTGACACTACAAGCAATCACCTCGTCAATGTCAACTTGAAAGAAGGGACACTTAAAGCCGATGGCGAAACGACCTTTACCTCTGACGGCAATCTCACCTTCGGCGCGATGACGGGCTTTACAGAGGTTGGCGCTGCTACAGGTTGCGAACTTCACATCGGTAAGGCAGGATCGAATCTCGTTTCGACAATCGATAACATCGAAGTTTCAGGCAATGTCTATCTTGAGGGCGGTACCTTAAATACTTATGCTGCTGGTCTTTTGACAGGTTCTGGCTCAGGGGATTCCTTGTTAGCGGGAGCCTCTAAGAAGACTGGTATCACAGTAACCGATAAAGAACTTTCTGTGAACTTTAAGGATGAGGGCACAGCACTCCTATCGAACTACAACGCGGTTCGTCGAACGTTACAGGCAGAAAGTGCCGATGAATCCCTTAAGGCCGTAAACCTTGAGAACGCCACATTAAAGGCCGATGGAGAAAAGACCTTTACGACTGACACCAATTTAACGTTTGGTGCGATCTCGGATTTCTCGAAGGTAACCGTCGCTCAAGACACAACCTTGAGCCTAGGGCATGAGACATTAAACCTTGCTTCTACGACTTCGGACCTTGAGGTCAATGGAGTCTTAAACATTGTTGGCAAGGTCAACGATGGCGAGAATATGACAGTGGATGTTGCGTCTACATTATCGGGATCAGGGATGATTACTGTGGGTGACCCAGCAGGCGTTGGTGCCGATATCCACGTTCATAGTTTGGCAATGACAAGCGGTTCGGTCTTTATCGATCCCTTCTATGAAAACGCCCACTCGACAATGACAGTCGATGAGATTAGCGGAGGTCTTAACTCAAACCTTACTGTGGGCAATAATGCCTTGTTCGTAATAGGGGGCACTTTATCGAATGCCCAAGCGGCGTTAACGAAGTTAACAGCGCAAAATCCAAGCTTTGGTGAAATTCGCTCTATCGCCTATGTCGCTACGCCAATAAACGTGTTAGAGCATGGTAGCATCATTATTACTCCGAGCGCGAGTTCTGTTGCGCTTAATTCGGATTCAAGCGTCACTGTCACGCACACTGACGCGAGCACGACAAACTTTGATGCTACGAGTGTGCACGTTGCCGATTACGGCGCCCTCGTTATTGACCAGGAAAAAATCGGTTCGAGCACGGTCTTTACCGGAACCTCTTCGATTAGCTTTGCTGACGAAGGTGTATTGGCCATTGTGAACGCTGATGCGGGAACAATCAATTTAGCTGGTAGCGATACATCGATCACAGCTCCAAGAAACGTCATAACAGATAATCCGTACTACGATGGATCCGTTGATGAAAACGGCAATATCGTAATCGAGCAGAATGCGGCTCAGGGTAATCTCGCTCTTGCTTCAACTGGTATCCAAGCGATGACGCGTCGCGCTGATTTCGTTTTAGCTAAGAGCATTTCTATCCGAAGCTACGAAGAGCGCGAGAGCGATGTTGCGCTTTGGGTTGATGTCGGCGGTGAAGGCTACAAGGCAACACGGATGGCTAATGGCAGCTCCTTTAAGTCCGATATGGGTTACGGGGTCTTTGGCGCCGACTATGCCTTTGGTAATAGTGTTTTAGCCGGTGCCGCTTTCCAATACGGGAAGGGTACCGTACGAGGTGGCTTTGAATCGATTAAGAACAAGGTTAAGAACTACGCAGGCACTGCCTATGTGGCATTTGGTCCAGGTAAAGCCAAATTTGTTCTTGATGTGGCCTACGTCAAGCAAGATAACTCGATAACTTCTGCCCAAACTGCATTTAACCAAAGTGTGGATTCAGAGATGTTCTCGGTTGGGGCGGCAGTGAGGGCTGGGTTTAAGAGAGGTAACTTTGAGTTTACTCCGAGCTTTGGTCTGAGATTCTCGAAATTAAAGACTGACACGATGCGCTCGGGGAATCTTGAGCTTGCTAAGCAAAACCAGACGCTTATTCAGGCACCAATTAGCCTAAGCATGAAGACTCAAACGACATCTGCCGACGGTTGGACGGTTGAGCCTGAGGCGAAGATTAGCTTTGTGCCAACCTTTGGAGATAAGGAAGTGAGGATTCTAGGTAGCGAACAAACGGTTCTCGATACGAATCCAATCCAAGGCGACCTTGGGGTTTCTTTAAAGAAGGGAAGCCTCAAGATTGATGCCACATTTAGCTACGGGGCTGGCTCTCTAGGTACAACGAGCGTGGGCGGAAAAGTCGGGTTGAAGTACTTGTTCTGATGAGGTAATAAGCCCTTCGAGAGCATTAAAAAAGGCGCTCAAGGGCTTTTATCCAAATGTGGATTTAATCGCATCTCATATCAGTTTTTCTCAGAAAATCATTGGGAAAGCTCGGTTTTTGACCTCTGTACTCAATGGCGTTTACCGTATAATCCGAAAAGAGAAAAACAAAGGCTAAAGCGCTTTGAAAATAAAGCCTATTTGCGCCTTTGCTACTGGGGGATTTTCTAAATGACGGGCATCACAACGCTTAAAACAATACCTTACGGTAAAACAAATTTCCGTAGCATACGTCAGGACAACTTTGCGTACGTCGACAAGACTCGCTACATCGAAGTGCTCGAAACATACGCAAGCGAATTTCCCTTTGTTGTTCGCCCCCGTCGTTTTGGTAAAACGCTTTTCACGCAAATGCTTGAGGCCTATTACGATGAGATATTTGCTGGCGAATTCGAGAAGAATTTTGCGGGAACCTATATTGGCGAACACAAAACGGAATTGGCAAATTCCTTTCGTATTCTTCATTTTGACTTTTCTGGGATTTGTGGTTCAGAAGATATAAGTGGGAGTTTCCTGAGTAAAGTAAGAAACTCCGTTATGAACTATTTCGAGCGTTATCCGCATCCAAAGCAGGAAGAAATTCTCAAGTCCTCTACGAATAGTGCAGCAGACTTCATCGGCGACTTTTTCGCGCTTTTAAACCGAGAGTTTTCTAGAAAAATTTATGTCATTATCGATGAATACGATCAATTCGCTAACGACATACTTTCTGCTGACATAGACGAATTTAAAAAAATCACATCAGCTCATGAGGCGTACTACAAAGCTTTCTTTACGCGTTTAAAGGAGGCAACACAAGGGGCTGTGGCGCGAGTATTCATCACTGGTGTTTCTGCGTTTTCTCTTGATTCGATGACTTCGGGATTTAACATTGCTGACAAAATCTCGACATCGATGCATTTTGCTGGGATGTTTGGTTTTAACGAGTCAGAATTAAGAGACCTCATTCCACAAGTCGTGGATTTAGAAAGTTGCGGTCTTACTTTGGATTACGTTGTTAACCAGATGAAGGAGTGGTACAGCGGGTATCGTTTTAGTTTCCGCAGTAGTGAAACGATTTTCAACCCTACAGTGTGTCTGTATTACTTAAACGCATTGATGCGAGAGCAAGCAGAACCGAGTTCCATGCTCGACTCTAATCTCGGTCAGGGTCTTGAAAAAATTGCGGGAATACTAAAGCCTTGGAAGAAAGAGCTTGTACGGGAAATTCTCGACCTTGCACTTTGCAACAAGCCAATTCCTTTTAAAGAGAAGCCGAGCGATTTAAATCTCAATAAAGAGTCGACACTTCTAGATAAAAGCATATTGCTTTCTACGCTATTTTATTTTGGCTTCCTTACCTTTTGCGCAAGAAAAGATAACGAAGAAAGCCCCTCTCTTCGCATCCCTAATAAGGCAGTGAGAATTCAGTTCTTCGAATATTTTTTGAAGTATGTTATTCAGGTCAAGTTCGAATTCACTGATAAGGTTTTTAAGAAAACGCTGCGACCTTTTGCCGAAGGCAATCCCGAACCACTCTTTAGTTATATTTGCAATCGCTATAGTGACGCAAGTGGCTTACACACTAACTCGCATCTAAGAGAAAGCGATTTTCAATCGGTCCTTGTAAGTGCTTTCATCTTAACGGACCTCTATGACGTTCAGAGTGAATACGAAGTGCGAGGGGCAGAGTCAAAGGGTTTCGCAGATATTCTTCTCACTCCCAAGAAGGAAAGCACAGCGAAGTATTCTTACCTCATTGAGATCAAACATCTCAAAGCCGAGGAGGGGAAGAACGCTACTCTTCTTCAAAAGACAGTTGCAGAGGCTAGAGCACAGTTGACTCGCTATAACCAGGGTAACAACATCGGCAATATTGATAACCTCAAACGTATCGTTGCGGTTTTCGTCGGCGTTGAACTTAAGGCTCTAGAGGTCTTTGACTAAATTTGAGGACTATTGTCAGTGAGAAGGTGTTAACATCGGTTTAAGGGTTGGGCTTACCCGGTTAACTTTGTCCAACTCAGATAAGGAGAACATAGCGACAAACTAAGCCAAACTAACGATGGTTGATGCAACCATGAAGGAGCCCGAGATGTCATTAATTAAACTAGGGTTGTACTTGGGTGGTTTCCTCTTTTTCGTTGAAGTTGTACTTTCTGGCTACGCGCTTTACGTACACCACCAAGAAAAAGAAGTTTAGAAACTAATTTGCATTCCAACTATTTTTAGGCAATGGAAACCGCTCTTAATCGAGCGGTTTTCCTATAAGAAATTCTGCCATTAATCTTTGTCGATTTTCTAGACCAAATCTACCGATAAAATCAGTAGTTGACTACTGATAAAATCGGCAGTATGATAGCCATGAACGTAATTAATTCAAAGGATATTTTGCATGTGCTATCTTCATAGAACTATTGAACCTGTAATTAAAGAGGTCTCGGAGATATTCAAAGTTGTATTGCTCACAGGTTCTCGACAATGTGGCAAAAGCACCTGCATGGCCCACTTGTCCGAACATACGCATCGCGAAAGATTGAATTTGGATAATGAGAGTCTTTTATCTCAAGCGAAAGGCTCAGCCGAGTTGTTTCTTTCGAAACACAAGTTTCCACTTTTCATCGATGAAATCCAACGTGCTCCCAACTTGTTTCTTCAGATTAAGGCAAAGGTCGACGAGATTGAGTCCTATGGTCAAGTTTGGGCATCAGGCTCGCAAAAATTTGCTCTTATGAAGGGTGTTGCTGATTCACTCGCTGGGAGAATATGTCCTTTAACTCTAATGCCGTTAAGTTTGTACGAAAGGTTTGGGGAAGGCTTAAAGCAGAAGCCGTATCTCCCTAGTGCAGTGCCATCGGATGTTCTTCAATCGGTGAGTAAAGAAGATTTATGGAAAACTATTTGGCAGGGAGCTTGGCCGCGCGTTATTGGTATGAATTCTCGGAACCGAAGATTTTTCTATGAGGGGCTTGTTCAGACGTATTTGCAAAGAGATGTTCTCACTGAGGCAGGAGTTGAAAAACTTGCTGAGTATAAAAAGTTCCTTAGAGAATTGGCGCTTAGGACAGGACAAGAACTGCGCATTGGAGCCTTGGCAAAGGCTGTTGGCGTCAATGAGAAAACAATTAAGAGTTGGTTATCTGTTGCAGAAAGTTCTGAATTAATCTATCTCTTGCGCCCTTATTACACCAACATCGGTAAACAGTTTGTAAAGTCTCCTAAGGTCTACTTTACGGATACAGGACTTGCAGCATATTTAATCGAGTTCCCAAACCCCAAAGCGATGTCTGAGTACACAAATGCAGGCGCATTTTTTGAAACGTTTGTCATTACGGAAATACTCAAAAGCTGGGTCCACAATGGTCTAACTCCAACGTTTTATTTTTATCGGGATTCAAAGACGCA
>CAVKJM010000075.1:0-6114 GCA_963656505.1 bacterium | reverse complement strand
CGTAAGTTAGGCCGCATGACTGCGCACGGCATCGTTTACAAGTCCTGCATGAAGGCCTACGAAGCCGAAGTGCCATTAAAGGACGTCTTAATGCAAACGCCAGAAGTGACGGCTGCTTTCACAGAAGAAGAAGTCGACCACATGTTAAATCCCCATAGCTACATTGGTCTAGCTCCTGAGTTTGTCGATCGCGTCGTTGCGAAGTACAGCAAGTAGTTCGTCTGCGTTGGGTGCAGATTTGATTCCGCACCCATAGATCACAAAAAAGGAGGAGAAAAAAATGAATAAGGGAAAATTGATTCGATGGGCAGTGCCAGCTGGGTTGTTTCTTATTTTGTGGTTTATGCCAACGCCAGAAGGGCTAACCGATAAAGCTTGGCACATGTTTGCGATTTTCGCAGCAACGATTGCTGGCATTCTTGCCGCTCCTGTTGCCTCAGGCGCCTTAATGTTTATCGCCTTGGCGCTCACATACTTCACAAACACCTTGGGTTTAGGCGACGTTTTAAAAGGCTTTGCCTCAGGGACCGTGTGGATGATCTTCTCGGCCTACGTCTTAAGCCTTGGTTTCGTGCAATCTGGATTAGGGCGTCGCATCGCTTATAAGATGCTAAGCCTTTTTGGAGGATCGTCATTAGGCGTTGCCTACGCATTAGGTACTGCAGATTTGATCATGGCGCCTGCAATGCCATCGGTTACCGCGCGTTCTGGCGGCATTATTTTGCCGGTTGCAAAATCTATTAACCAAGTATTGGGTAGCCAGCCAGGACCGACAGGCAAAAAGATTGGCGACTTTCTTATTATGACCTGTTTCCAATTTACGCCGATCACAGGTGCTTTCTTTATGACGGGCATGGCAGCGAACCCGCTTTGCGCGCAATTAGCCAAAGACGGTCTTGGTGTGGAACTGACATGGACATCGTGGTTTTTGGCCGCGTTGGTTCCTGCAGCAATCTGCTTTGCCTTGATGCCGCTACTAACTTATAAGTTCATGAACCCAGACCTTAAGAAGACACCAGAAGCGAAAGTCATGGGCGCCAAAGAATATGCGGCTATGGGTCCGATGAGCCGCCAAGAAATTCTGGTCGCGATTGGCTTTGTGATTGCGCTAACAGGTTGGGGTACGTGCTTACTCACTGGATATAACGCAAACGCCATTGGCTTAGGTCTTGTCGCTTTCCTTTTTGTCACAGGATCTGTTCAGTGGAAAGACGTCTTAAACGATAAAGCAGCCTGGGATACGGTTGTTTGGTTCGGTGCCATTATTTCTCTTGCCACGGGTTTAACAAAACTCGGATTCGTGAAATGGATGTCAATGGGCTTTGCCTCTTCCTTAGGTGGCCTTGATTGGATGACAACCTTCATTATCTTGGGATTTGGCTACATTTATCTTCACTATGTCTTTGCCACGGCCTCTGGTCACGTTGCGGCGATGTATGTGCCCTTCGCATCTGTCGTTATCGCTGCAGGAGCTCCCGCGCCGATGGTTGCCATTTGCTTTGCCATCTTCTCGAACTTCATGTGGGGTATCACAGAGTACGCTGGTGGCCCTGGCCCGATCTATTTTGGGCAAGGTTACTTTGAACGTCCACGCTTTTATAAGATTAACTTCTTTATCGTTTCCTTCTGCGTATTGGTGGTATTCTCCACGGGTATGCTGTGGTGGAAAGCGATTGGACTTTACTAAGACGACGCTAAATTAATTTAGCAAAAGAAACGTCCGAAGCTCTTTACTCGAGTCTCGGGCGTTCTTTTTTGGGAGCTCTTTTTATGGCAACCGAACACCTAAACGAGCGACTTGCAAAGCGCCTTTTGCGGCGCATTAAAAGTGGGCAGTATGCTGTGGGCGACGTGCTTCCTACAGAACCCGATTTGGCACGAGCTGAAGGCGTATCGCGAACAACGGTTCGCGCCGCTCTAGCAATCTTGGAGGCTGGCGGCCTAATTCGTAGAACGCCACACGTGGGAACTCGTGTAATCAGCAAAGGTAAGGCTCAAAGTTTTGATCGGAGCCTAAGCACAATGGCAGACCTTGACCGATTAGCAAGTAAGAACCCACGACAGATTTTGAATGTCAAAGAATGTGTCGTAAGCCGAGAGCTTTCTGAAAAAATCCAATGTCCTCCCGGGGAAACCTATATTCGCTTTTCTATGATTCGTAAAGGCGAAGCGCCCGATGATCCTCCAATTGCGTGGACTACCGAATACATTAACCGTGATTGGCAGGACGTGATTTCTGCCGCGCAGAAGAACCCAGATGTCTTGATGGTTGATGTGATTGCCGACGTCAAAGGCATTCGATGCACGGAAGTGCGTCAGACGGTTGAAGCAACGAAACTAACACGCGAGGCGGCTCGTAATCTCAAAAGCGAAGCAGGAGAGCCGTGCTTGAGGATTTTCCGTCGCTATATGAACGATAGAGGAAAGACTGTTTTGGTAACGGTCTCATACCATCCAGCAGACCGCTACGCCTTTAACCTTAACGTTCGGTTAGGAAAACATGGGGAAAGAGACATATAAGTTAAGCAATCAAGAGGAAAGTAGCGGTTCGCCGTAATGGAGGGCCTTTCCCGATTACAGCGAACGCTTTCAATGTAGAGAAGACAAGCTATTTGAGGTGATTGAGAACTTGTTTTTGGCAGGTTGTTTTACTTCAAAGCTAGGCGAACAACTTTGCGAGCTAGAGCACTCGTCGGGTCAACAATATGAATAATCTTTTCCGCCAAAGACATATCTCCTTCGTTAAGAATAAGTGGTAGCTCTGTGCAACCTAAAATCAACACATCGCACTCTTTTTCGCAAACAAGCCACTTTGCGGCACGCAAAAGGTCATCGCGGCAACGGCCATCAGTTTTTCCCGCTTTAACGCCTTCTGGGCCATAAATGGCTTGCATGACATCTTCTTGATGCGTTGCGTCTGGTGTGAAAAGGGCAAGGCCCATTTCTTCGGCTTTCTTGGAATAGATACCTGTTTTCACTGTTCCTGTTGTGGCGAGCAAACCAATTTTTACAGCGGCACCAAACTTCTCTTTGATTTCATCGAGTGCGGTTTGTTGCATATTGATAAAGGGAGTCTTTAAGTGCCTTTGCATGTAAGGAATAAAGGCATGAGCTGTGTTGCAAGGGATGATGATGGCGTCGCAACCGTCGCGCTCTAGACCTTTGGCGCAGTTATAGAGTGCAAGAGTGGGATCTGTCGCATTGTTTAAAAGAGCGGCGGTTCTATCGGGAATCTGTGGGTTTTGTT
This sequence comes from bacterium, assembly GCA_963656505.1. Taxonomy (GTDB): domain Bacteria; phylum Pseudomonadota; class Gammaproteobacteria; order Burkholderiales; family Burkholderiaceae_F; genus Duodenibacillus. The sequence continues at coordinate 2,867 of CAVKJM010000075.1, read as the reverse complement.
CTACGACAAGTTTGATGTGCTCTTGATCGGTTTTAGCTGGTGTCGCTTTGACGATTTTGTTGTAAAGGTCAACGGTAGCGGCAGGTCCAAGACCACCAATTAATCCGACCTTAAAAGGTTTTTGGATTGAGCCAAGATTAGCCGAAGCCAACACAGTTCTGGCGTAGGAGGGATAGTCGGAACTGGTTGGTTTCACAAGCCTTGCACGACACTCGGTCTGCAATTCATCAAAAAAACCTTCAACAACGGTGTCGACGAAAGCAATTGTGTAAATCCCTTCTTCGTAAAGACTTTCAGCGGCATTAAAGCATTCAATTTTTAAATCTCTTAACGCAATTGTTGCGTCAATGCCTTTTTGTGGCTCCTCAATATTTTTGACTACAACATTGGCTGAACTATCACTTTCCATAAGCTGAGTTCTAAGCCTTTGAGCACTATCAAGAGACGACGCCAACGCCACGATTCCAATTTCTTTCATCGCTTTCAAATCCTATTTAAGAGAGATGTTCTTACTTAGGACGCAAATTGCGTCCTAAGTAAGGTGCGGAGGGGTTAAAGGGCTTTCACGCGCTTGATTTGTAAGCCAGGGTCAACAACGATGGCTTTCATGCCGCGTTTTTCAATAGCAGCTTTGCCGTGTTCTGTGCAGATAACGGTGGCGCTACGAGAAACAAGTTTTCCATCCCAGAATACTTTGCGACCTTCGACAAAGGAGGCTTTCGGTGTTTGTGTGGCATAGTCGTAGATTGTTAAATCTGCGTCTGCGCCAACGGAAAGGTGCCCTTTATTTGTAAGTCGCAACATGCGAGCTGGGTTAAGAGAAGTCTTTTGGGCAAATTCCGAGAGACTTAACACGTCAAGTTTTACAAGTGACAAGCCTTGAGAAAGGATGACGTTGCGGGGGATGCATCCTCCGTCAGTGGAAATGGCGTCAACGACGAAACTTCCGTCATCGCGTTTGACTTCTGCAAGCATAATTCGCGGCATCGGAGGATTGACATTGAATCCGCCTCCTACATCACTATTGGCGGCTTCCCAAATCTTTAATCCTTCTTCTCCGGTGACCAAGTCTGAATAACCACCTGCGTCGTAAATGACGAAAGCTTTTCCTGCAAGAATGGCCTTTCTTACGCCGTCGCGATCTTCGCTAAAGCCGAATTTGCGTAAGCAATTCCCCGTGACTTTGGATTGAATCTTGCCAGTCTCATCGCAAGTAAGGCGTGTTCCGTTGCGTGGAGAAATATAGCTTTCGCAGAAAATGTTGGGATTATTCTTGAGTAAATCGATGGCGATAGCCGTTTCTTCGAGTTCGTTTTTAATTGCACCACGACAATAGGCGTTGATGTGTGCTAAGTGAAGCGGGTAGCCGTCAGCCATTTCAACGGCTTCTTGCATTCCTTCGATATTTGAACCGTGTTCACTTGTGCCTGCGTGCCATGCAACATAGGCACGACGCTCTAGGGCCGTTTTAATTAAAAGCGAAGAAACATCGGGTTTTAACGGATAGTGACCGCCGAGTAGTTTTACACCGAGGGCACCATCTTCCAAACTCTTATCGATTAAAGTTTCCATCTCGACTTTTGTCGGGTGGTTATTCTTAAAAGTAAATGGCGGAGAGGCAAACTGTAAGATGGCCATATTGATGCCCGCGCCATATTCAGGAACCTTATCGAGAATATCCTCAAGGGGACCTGCCATATCAAGACACGTTGTCACGCCATTCATCGCGAGCATGCGTGCTCCGTAGGCGCTTCCCCACATCGTTCCTAAGTGAACATGGCTATCGATAATGCCTGGCTGGGCAACGTAGCCTGTGAAGTCCACGACTTTTTTGGCTTCGCCTTCAAGCTCAGGGGCAACGGTAGCGATTTTCCCATCTTCGATGGCAATATCGGCTTTTGCATTAATTCCGTTAAGGGGATCTACGACATGAGCCCCCTTGAGCAGCAAATCGAACATAAATTCTTATCCTTAATTTTTACTATGTATTTTTTTCTGAAAGCACTACCAATCAGTATTTCTTAAATGCCTCACGAATCTTGACGATATCTTTACCCCACTTAAGAAGAGAAAGAATCAGTAGAAGCCTTGCCTTTTGCGCGTTAAGAGAGCGGCTAGGGATAAATCCAGCTTCTTGCCAACGAGAGAGACCATCAAGGACAAGACCTGATCCAGTTCTTGAGGCTCGCACGACAATAACGCCAGCTTTTACAGCTTTTAGGAGAGCCTCTTCGGCTTTCTCTGAAACGGTTCCGTGGCCTGTTCCAACGTAAATAAGTCCTGAGGTTCCAGCCTTTACCGCGGCATCGATAAATAGTCCGTCTTCTCCGCCGTAGGCGTAAACGATGTCAACGCGAGGAAGGGAGTGGTTATCTTGAAGCAGTGCTGGGAAAAACTCTGTGCGCTGCGTATGGGGTTTCACACTTTCAGAGAAGTACTCAACTTCAGAGCCTGTGACATACCCAAAGGCACCAAAATCGCGAGAAGCAAAAGTCTGAACAGCAGTCGTGTTTGTTTTTGTTGTGTCGCGAGCTCCATTAATGAGCCCATTCATAACGATTAAAGCACCTTTACCTTTTGATTCAGGAGCGCGAGCAACGCTAACGGCATTAAAGAGATTTAATGGGCCATCGGCTGAGAGTGCCGTAGCCGGTCGCATAGCGCCTGTGAGAACGACGGGCTTATCTGTTTTCAAAACTAGATTAAGGAAGAAAGCCGTCTCTTCCATTGTGTCGGTACCATGCGTGATGACAACGCCATCAATATCAGGGGCATCGACAAGGCCTTGCACGGCAAGAGCCAACTTGAACCAGATTTCCTCGTTAATGCAACTTGAGGGGATGTTACAAACGGGGCAAACCCGAATC
>CAVKJM010000074.1:1192-6324 GCA_963656505.1 bacterium | reverse complement strand
GATTAACTGCGAAGGAGCCATCACGGTTAAGTAATTGCAAAGATTCTCAAGTTGCCTGACGTTTCCCGGAAATGGGAACTTCTCTAAAAGAGAAAGTGCCTCTTCAGAAAGCCTCTTTTTCTCTGTTTTAAGGCTCTCTGAAGCACGGCTTAAAAAGTGCTGCGTTAAGGCGGCAATGTCGTCTGCGCGATCTCTAAGTGGCGGCAGTCTTAAACGAATCACATTTAAGCGGTGATAGAGGTCTTCACGAAATAGACCGTCAGCAACTCGCTCTTCTAAGTTTTGATTGGTCGCAGCAATCACACGCACATCGGCGTGAACGAGAGTTCTCCCTCCTACGCGATAAAAACTTGCGTCAGATAAAACGCGCAAAAGTTTTGTTTGCATCGGCATTGGCATATCGCCAATTTCATCTAAAAAGAGCGTTCCGCCACTAGCTTGTTCAAAGCGTCCGAGCCTCTGCTCGTTGGCTCCCGTAAAGGCGCCTTTTTCGTGACCAAAGAGTTCACTTTCTAAAAGGTCGCCCGGAATCGCAGCCGTATTAATTGCGATAAATGGCGCGTTCTTTCTTGGGCTATGGCGGTGTAGGGCTCGTGCGACCAATTCTTTACCAGTGCCACTTTCTCCAGTAATGAGAACCGTTGTGTGACTGTGCGATAAACGCCCGATAGCTCGAAAGAGCTCTTGCATCGCAGGGGATTGCCCCACGATTTCGCTAGCGATTTCTGGAGCGGCGGGAGCCACTTCTTTAACTTCACTTTCTTCGCACGCTCTTTTTAAGAGACTCACGGCAGCCGTGACATCAAAGGGCTTAGCTAAATACTCGTAAGCACCACTTTCAAAAGAGGAGACAGCGCTTTCCAAGTCACCGAACGCCGTCATAATGATGACAGGGAGTTCAGGGGCAATTCTCTTAATTTCTTTTAAGAGCTCTGTGCCACTCATCTCAGGCATCCGAATGTCTGTTAAAAGCACAGAGGGCTTTTCTTTTTGAAGTGCATCAAGAACTGCCTTTGCGTCTTCAAAGAGTCGGTAATTCATCCCTTCGCGCTCAAGGGCTTTGCCTAGAACCCAGCGAATCGATCGATCATCGTCTGCAATCCAAATCGATCTCATGACTTCGACTCCTTTCTCTTCGTGCTTTGTAGCGGCAACAAAATCCGAAACACTGTGCGCCCTGGTTCACTTTCAAGTTCCACCTCTCCCCCGTTGCGTTCCACATAGGTCTGCACAATCGAGAGTCCCAAACCAGTTCCGTGCGCACGAGTCGTTACCAATGGATAGAAAATCTTTTCTCGAATCTTGGGGTCAATGCCTGGACCGTTGTCAATGATGTCCACAGCAAGGGCCAAGCGACAGACTTTACGGTGAATCGTGACACTGCGGCTCACTCTTGTTTTGATTGTGACTAAAGCCGTGTTCTCTTTAATCCTTTCACTTAAGGCTTGAGCGGCATTCCTTAAAAGATTTAAGAAAACCTGTGTTAATTGCTCTTTATCTGCTGGGAAATCAGGAACTGAAACGTCATAGTCGCGCGCAATCGTAAGTCCCGTTGGAAATTCGGCCAAGATTAGATTTCGTACGCCTTCGAGAATCTCATGTAAATTCACTGTTGTCACGTGCCGCTCTTCACGGTACGGTGTTAAAAGACGGTCGACCAAATTACGAAGGCGATCTGCTTCACTGATAATCACAGTTGTGAATTCTCTTTGAGAAGAGTCTGTGAGTTCACTTTCAAGTAGTTGCGCAGCTCCCCGAATGCCACCTAAAGGGTTCTTAATTTCGTGAGCTAGGTTTCTTAAGAGAACGCGACTTGCATCACTTAAACCCTCTTTTTGCTCTTGACGATCAAGAGTAAAGGCTTGTTCAGCCTCAGTCATCTCAAGAAGTAAGAATCCAGCTCCTGGGTTCGAGAGCACCGCTAAAACAGCTTTTCTAGGCGTCCCCGCTAGTGGCGTCAAACGCACGAGAGCACTGCAGCTTTCTCCCTTATCCGACTCTCCATGTAGGTGCGCAATCCACTCCTTTAAAGGCGGGAAAAACTGCGCGGCATCAAGGTTTACAAGGCTTTTTTCTGAAGCACCGAATAGGCTTGCTGCCGCTTCGTTACACCACAAAATAACACCCGCATCGCTTATAAGAGCGATACCCGTAGTCATCGTTTTGGTGACGAACTTCTGAAAATCCACAGCGGGCTTCATCTTGATGCCTTAAAAAGGAACCTTGCCTTAGAAGCGGTAAAGCCTCTAAGGCGCATTTTTTAAAGCGAGAAATACATCGCGTATTCGCAGGGCTGTACCGTTAAGCGATACTGCTCGATTTCTGCGCGTTTAATCGCAAGATACGCATCGATAAAGTCGTCTGTGAAGACGCCGCCGCGCGTTAAGAATTCACGGTCGGCATCCAAAGCGTTCACAGCTTCAACGAGATCTGCGCAAACAACGGGAATCTTCGCGTTTTCTTCTGGCGGCAAATCGTAAAGATTCTTTGTGGCGGGTTCGCCCGGGTCAATACGATTTTGGATGCCATCTAATCCTGCCATCAACATCGCTGCGAAGGCTAAATAGGGATTGGCCTGGGGATCTGGGAATCGCACTTCAACGCGGCGAGCCTTTTCGCTTGCCACATGCGGAATACGAATGGAGGCCGAACGGTTACGTGCCGAGTACGCGAGCTTTACAGGAGCCTCATAGCCCGGAACCAAACGCTTATAAGAATTCGTTGTCGGGTTTGTAATCGCATTTAGCGCTCTTGCGTGACGAATGATGCCGCCAATGTAGTAAAGCGCTGTTTGCGAGAGTCCCGCATAGCCGTTACCGGCAAATAGGTTCTTATCGCCCTTCCAAACCGATTGGTTAATGTGCATACCAGAACCCGCATCTCCCGTAATGGGCTTAGCCATAAAGGTCGCGGTCTTACCGTAAGCAGCTGCAACGTTCCAAACGGTGTACTTCAAAATCTGATTCCAGTCGGCGCGTTCGACTAGAGTGGAAAACTTAGTGCCGATTTCACACTGTCCTGGGCCACCATTTTCGTGGTGGTGGATTTCGCAAGGAACGCCCTGCTGCTCAAGAAGCGTCACAGCTTCCGAGCGAATATCCGTGAGGCTTTCAACAGGAGACAATGCTAAATAACCATGCTTTGGATGCGGACGATGTCCAATATTTCCTGCTTCGTAATCAATTTTGCTTGACCAGGCACCTTCGGCACTGCGGATTTTGAAGAATGTGTTTTCAGGATCTGTGCTCCAAGTAACGCCATCGATAATGAAAAACTCAGGCTCTGGTCCAAAGTAGGCTTTGTCGCCAATGCCTGTGGACTTAAGATAGTTTTCTGCACGACGAGCAATCGAGCGAGGATCGCGCGAGTAGCCGTTACCCGTATCGGGTTCAACCACGTCGCATGTAAGAACCAAGGTGTCTTGCTCGCGGAAGGGGTCCATACGTGCCGTTGACGCATCGGGCATTAAGAGCATGTCGCTTGCTTCAATGCCTTTCCATCCAGCAATTGAGGAACCATCAAAAGGCTGACCGTCTTCGAAGACTTTCTCGGTTAAGCGGTGAGCAGGGATTGTGAGGTGCTGCTCTTTCCCGAGCGTATCTGTGAGACGAAAGTCAACAAACTTTACGTCTTCGTCTTCAATCATCTTGATTACTTCTGCTGGCGTTGTCATCGCGAAAAATCCTCAGGGTTAAATCTTGCTTTTTTAGTAGAAATTCAGATTGAACTAGCAGGAACGAAGTTCCTGCTAGGAAATAATCACATTGTAAAGGGTTATGCCCCATTTTGGTGCATGAGTGCGGCTAGATTATTCGGGGGTTCAACTCCCCTCACCTCCACCTAAAAGCCATTGCAGAGCATTCATGCGACAGATTCCATCGAAATCTGCCGTCGGATCCTCATCGAGTGTCAGGATTAGTTTTGGATAAGAATCCTGAATCTTCTTCAGAGGCCTCAATTCCCGTGCGAGCGTTGCTTCATCGCGCACTGTCGCTGCCACTTGAATGTACTGTAAACCCTTCTCATTTTTCGCAACGAAATCAACCTCGGTGCCTGCTACCTTCCCAACATAAACTTCAAAGCCGCGTCGTAAAAGTTCAAGGTAGATAACATTCTCAAGTACGTGACCAATGTCCATCGCACGGTTACCGAGCAGCACACGCCGCAGACCCAAATCAACGAGATAGTATTTCTCAAGTCGTGCAAGTTGCTCTTTTCCTTGAATGTCGTAGCGTCGTGCCTCGTAGAGAATGAAGCTCTCTGTGAGCGCTACCACGTATTTCTCAACCGTTTTCACATCGACTTTGCGACCTAAACTTGTCAACGTGTCTGCAATCTTTTTCGTTGAAACTAGACTTCCAATATTGTCAAAGAGAAAGCGGGCCACACTTTCTAAAAGCCCGGGATCTGCTATTGCTTTCCGTTGCATCACATCTTTGACGAAAATCGTGTTGTAAATCCCTTCTAAATACGCACGGACCATGCTTGGCGTATCCATCTCAAGCGCATAAGGGAAAGCGCTCTTTTCTAAATACACGCGGTAGTTCTCCGCCAAAGACCGTTCTTTCTTCTGAGCGCCAACAAATTCGGAGAAAGAAAGCGGCAACATCTTGATTTCTATATATCTTCCTGAAATCAGAGTTGCAATTTCAGAGGACAATAAGTTGGCATTCGATCCTGTGACATACAAATCCACGCCTTTGCGGATATAAAGACTATCAAGGACCTGAGGGAAATCTTTGACTTGTTGAATTTCATCCAAGAAGAAATAAACCTTCTTTCCAGGAAGCAACTTAGATTTCAGATAGTCATGCAACGCCTTGGGATCTGTTAGTTCTTGCGAATCGAAATCTTCAAAATTGATTGACACAATCGCCTCGTCAGTAACTCCCGACTGGCGCAACTTGTCCTTGAAAAGAGACATCAGGGTCGTCTTGCCACAGCGACGCACTCCCGTAATTACTTTTATAAGTGCTTTATCCCGAAAGGACTCAAGCTGCTCCATGTACTCTTTTCTTGGAATCAATTCCATTTTCTTCTCCAAAATTCTGCTTATTTGGATTCTATTCCATTTTCTTGCCCTAATGTGAAATTATTTGGAATACATTCCAATTGTTGCTAGAGGACAACAA
>CAVKJM010000074.1:0-1182 GCA_963656505.1 bacterium | reverse complement strand
CAACAAAAGTCTATCGAGGGAGAGCAGCCAAGTAACCGACAGCCGAACACGAATAACCGATAGCCGAACACGAATAACCGATAGCCGAACGCTAGAAAGAAAACTCGCCTACTCGGTCTTTATCACTTCGTGGGCCGTGCCGCCAGACTTTTCCATCTGCTCTTTAGAAAGCGTAAGGCGAAGCTGGTTTTCGATTGAGTAAAACGGATCTGTTGTGGGCGTGAACGGCAGGCCCTTACAGCGAATGCTTTGCTTTAGGAAAACTGTAATCGCCGTCGACATCGACATCCCAAGATCAGAAAAGACTTTCTCTGCCTTAGCTTTCACTTTGTCGTCGACTCTGATGCACAAGCTTGCCATTCTTCATGTCCTATATGTTGTATTGACAATGTACTGCATCTTACTGCAACATTTTATAAAGCGTTTACGTTGCAGAGTGAAAAAAGATTCCGAAAAAGTGGGGTGATGAAAACCACCCATCTATAATCCGTTTATCTGTGGGGGTGTCCTGGCTTCGACGGGGCGTAGGACGCTGCACGGTGCATGCCGAGGTCTGGTTCCTCGTTAAACAGCTAGAAAAAATATAAACGCCAATAACGAGCGTTTCGCTCTCGCCGCCTAAGAGCCGCGAGCGGTGCACCAGTTGGTCTCTGGTCTGGCTTGGGTAAAACCAAGAGCACCGTCATATACAGGGACTAAGGAGCGTTGGAGTCACGACGATGCTCTCGAAAATCTTAGCGACTAGCTTTCGGTAGGCCCGTCCATTGGCAGTATCGGAAGCGAAATTTAAATGATTGGGCTAAGCATGTAGATCTGGCGGAAGAATCGTTTCGGACAGGGGTTCAACTCCCCTCACCTCCACCATCCAAAACATTTTCGATGTCTTTCTTCGTGGGAAAGTTCCACGCCTTTCTCGTTATCTTTCCGATTTTTATAAACGAAAACTCCTTGATACTACGAAGAGAGGGAATTCGCAGTAGCAAGGAGCACGAAGAACTCAGTTTTTCTCGCTATCTATAGCCCATTTAGCGATTGAATAAATCCTTTGAAAACACCGAATCCAATCGGAAGGGATTTCTCATCTTGGATGCAAAAATCAGCCCGATGGTGTCCTGGGTGATTACAACCAAAGTAAAAGAAGACGGCTTTGCCACCGTGCTCTTGCACTCGGCGAATAAGCAT
>CAVKJM010000073.1:0-6338 GCA_963656505.1 bacterium | reverse complement strand
GTTGTTAAAAGCACAAGCTGTGGACCTAAATGAGCGTCTTTTGAATCCCACACTTCTTTTAAGCTGTGATTGTTTTCTTCTGTGCCGCCACCGCCTAACGTTGTGGCGGGAACGCCCAATGAAAGTGGAACGTTTTGGTCGGTAGCTGCAAGAGCAAACTTATCTAATGAAATATTTAATCGTTGCATCGCTTGGTAGGCAGCGCAAACAACGGCGCTATCGGGTTTATTCATCCCTGCAGGACGATCTCCGATTTGATCGACTTTCACTGTTACTGCTGCATCTCCCGTGACACCCCAATGTGCGTTTTCAGCTGCGGCTGCTTTTTCAAAAATCGGAAGGATTTCTTTCGCAAACGCTTCCAATGCTGGTTGCTCGTAACTACGAACATCGAGTTCCATCACGGCTTCTGCGGCAATAGCGTTAACGCTTGTACCGCCTTTGATCACACCGATTGTGTAAGTGCACTTCGGTTCTGTTGGCGCTTTAAGGTCAGCAATCATCGCACCTGCGCGGCACAAGGCGTGCGTAGCCGATGCCACCAACCCAAACTTATGAAGACTGTGGCCGCCTGGACCCGAATACGTAATGCGATAACGCTTGCAACCAACGCTCCCTTTAAGGATTCTGTGACAAGAGGCAGAGTCCACGGCAATGAATCCGTCGTAGTCATTGGGTGTGTACCAGAGGTTTTTGCTGCCGCGAAGGTCGCCGTTCCCTTCTTCGCCAACCGTGCCAACAACGACAATGTCCCCCACGGTCTTAATGTTGTTTTTCTTAATCGAGCGAACAACTTGCAATAGGTTTGCCAAGCCACAGGCATCGTCAGAAATGCCGGGCGCATAGTATTTCGTTCCTTCTTGACGCACTTTAATCGGTGTTCCTTCAGGAAAGACCGTATCCATGTGCGCGCCGATCACTAAAACAGGGCCGTTTCCAGAGCCTTTAATGCGGGAAATGACGTTACCGACAGAGTCAACGGTAATGTCTTCAAGGCCAGCCTTTTTAAGAAGCGCACTAAAGACTTTGGCTCTCTCTCCTTCTTTAAAAGAAGGAGACGGGGTTTCGGTTAACTCAATCTGTTCTTTGATGCGTAAATCGGCTTCTTTTTCTGCCTGAGCGATTGCCGCTTCAACAAGTGGGAATGTACGAAGTGCTTTTGTCGCAGCCTCAAAGGCTGGAATGACGAGGGGAAGGTCATTGGGCATTACTGGCTCCTTTCTTTTGAGCGTTAGGCTTTAGAGAATAGAAAAAATTCTATAAAGCAGTCTTCTCACCTTATATTAATATAAGAAATTCTATATAGAAAAAATTCTATAACGCAGAAGAAAATATTTCAAGCGGGGCTCTGGTACGTATTGTGCCATAAGAAGAGTTAAGAAAACACGCTTGATTTTGCGTGTTTTGCAATGGACGTTTTCGTTTATTAAGGCAAGCTTCGCGTAATTAGCAAGAGATAGAAATTTTTATACCACCAGGAGTCGTTGTTGTTTGCCACTAATAAGATAGCGAGACGCAATCTGCACGGTTTTCTATCACTCACAAGCACTATCTTGCGATTCTGTAACATTTAGTTACATCCAACTTCTCGTAAGTGTCTGATATAGATTAAGTTTTTTTAAAACTGGACGAATGGCCAGTTTTTGAGCGAATGACTCATGTCAAAAGTTCTGCAATATGTTTTGAGGACTGCCTCTAGAATAGATCGCCCTGACGAGGCCCTTCTTCTTTGGAGCCCGTACCAAGCATCGTTAAGAGCTCCGCTTCGGTAATAACCGCAACTTGAAGTTCACGGGCTTTATCAAGCTTACTTCCTGCGGCTTCTCCTGCCACGACGTAATCGGTTTTCTTAGAAACCGATCCTGAGACTTTGCCACCTGCGGCAAGAATCTTGTCTTTAGCTTCGTCTCTTGAAAGCGTCGGAAGCGTTCCTGTTAAGACAAAGGTCTTTCCAGTAACTGCAGTATTACTTTGTTGACTCCCCTCTTCTTTAGGCCAAGTAACACCCAAATCGCAAAGCGCACGAATGACTTCGATGTTGCGAGGTTCTTTAAAGAAGGATTCAATCGATTCAGCAATCACTTCGCCTACGTCGTTTACTTTCTGAAGTTCTTCAATCGAGGCTGTCTCAATCGCATCAAGCGTCTTAAAGTGACTTGCTAAGTCGCGAGCGGTCGCTTCACCCACATGACGAATACCTAAGGCAAAGATAAAGCGAGCGAGAGTCGTTTCTTTGCTCTTAGCGATGCTCTCAAGGAGGTTTGTCGCGCTTTTCGCACCCATCCTCTCAATTGTCGATAAGTTCTCAAAGGTTAAGCGATATAAGTCTGCGCTTGTCTTCACTAGCCCTTTTTCAACGAGGATATCGACCATCTTTTCACCAAGACCCGTGATATCCATCGCGCGACGCGTAGCAAAGTGAATAAGAGACAACTTCAATTGCGCAGGACAAACGAGACCGCCTGAGCAACGAGAATCCTTTTCTTCTTCATCTCGCACAACCGCTGACCCACAAATCGGGCATGTCTTAGGCATCACGAAGGCTTTAGCGTCTTCTGGCCTTCTTTCCTTTAAGACACGCAGCACTTCTGGAATGACGTCTCCTGCGCGACGCACAACCACTGTGTCGCCAATCATGAGGTCAAGCTCACGAATGTGGTCTTCGTTATGGAGTGTCGCGTTACTTACTGTGACGCCACCTACGAAGACTGGTGCTAAACGAGCGACAGGCGTCACGCGCCCCGTGCGACCGACTTGCACGTCGATACCTAAAACGCGTGTTAACGCTTCTTCTGGCGGGTATTTGTGTGCACACGCCCAGCGCGGTTCCCTTGCAACAAAGCCGAGCCTCTTTTGAAGCGCAAAATCGTTTACCTTGTAGACAACGCCATCGATTTCAAAGGGTAGTGTCGGACGAATCTCTTCCACATACTTATGAAAGGCAGCTAACCCTGCGGCGTCCGTCACAACTCTGCGAGTCTTTACAACAGGAAATCCCATCGCTAAAAAGCGATCAAGAAGCCCCGATTGCGTTTGCGCAAAATCGGGGTCTGAACACTCCCCTAACCCATAGGCATAAAAGTGCAAGGGGCGAGACGCTGTGATGCGGCTATCGAGTTGCCGTAAGGCACCCGCTGCAGCGTTACGGGGATTCACGAAAAGTTTTTCTCCAGCGAGTTCTTGCTTCGCGTTAAGTTTTTCAAAGTCGCTCTTATGAAGAATGACTTCGCCGCGAACTTCTAAGACATCAGGAACGTTTTCGGCTTCAATTCTCAGAGGGATATTGCGAATCGTCCGAGCATTGGCTGTGACATCTTCGCCAACGATTCCATCACCACGGGTAGCGGCAAGAACCAAGTCGCCCTTTTCATAGCGAAGATTGATTGCTAAGCCATCGAATTTAAATTCGCAGTCGTATTCGATAACGGAAATATCCGATAAGTCCTTACGAACCCGTTCATCAAACGCATAGGCGCCCGCGTCTGTGAAGTCTGTTTCCGTATGGATCGATAACATCGGGACGACGTGCGTCGCTTTCTTTAAATCAGACCTTACCTCGCCTCCGACGCGCTGCGTTGGAGAAACCGGTGTTTTTAACTCGGGAAATTTGGCTTCTAAGGCTTGTAATTCACGAAAGACCCTATCGTACTCGCCATCTGGAACACTCGGAGCATCCAAGACGTAGTACTCGTAGTTCCAGCGATTCAAAAGCTTGGCAAGCTCTTTAGCGCGAGCACAATCGTTTTCAGAAGGGTGTGCCGCCGCCTCAAAAAGATCGAGCTCTTTCATAGGCCATACTTAACGCGAGAAAAGTTTAACTGTACGTTCCGAGCCCAAGGCTAATCCTTGAGAATCCATTTCGTTTGCAAGCTTCTTTAATTCGGCATCAATGTAGGTGGCCGCTGCTGACCCAATCGGATTTTTCGCTTGGTCAACTAATGCACCACCTAAAGCACACACGAGGTCGTTGGCGGTTTCAAAAAGATCTTGCAGGGGCTTTAGGGCTGGGTCGCATAACGGGATATCCAACTCAAGCGCAATGCTTGTCGGGTTTTCAGGCGTGACATGAACCGTAAAGTAGGGATCTTTTTCTTTTGCCGCGCACTTTACAAAAGCACTCCCCCTATGCGTAAAGCCATTTTCTGTCAAAACCTTCTTTAGGAGATCTCCTTCAAAGGGCGCCTCGGTTTCAACATATAAAGACAACGTATTGTCGTAATGGGAGATAAGATTTTTGAGGGTCTTTGCTTGATTAAGAACAACCACGACATCGGGCATCTCGGTATCGGCTTCGATTTCAATGGAAATGCGATTAGCTAATTGCAAGAAGCGCGAAACAAGCAAGTCGTCAGCAACGTGCGCGCGACTAGCTAACTGCATCTTAATCACAACGGCGCTACACGCTTCATTACCACGCACATTGGCATCCCAAACACCTGTGGCTTCATTAAAGTAATCGGCAACCACCACATCGGTTAATTCTTCAGCATCGATAAAGGCCTGTACTTGAACGAGGCGATCTGGCGTGAAGATCTTATCGCGCGGTGTGAATTTCACCCAGACATCAAGCATCGTATCCACGTTCGGTAATGTTCTACCTTTGTGTGTGACTAAGGGCTTAATTTCTGCGGCGAGTTCCGGGCGCTCCAAAGCGACCTTGGGTAATTCTTCTGCTTCGGGTTCTTCTTCGATAAGAACTTCAGGCGCAGCTTCTTGCGTCGCAATAGGAGCGTCAGTCACTGCTGCAGTGGCAGCCTCACCCTCTTCTTTTGCAGGCTCATCAAGCTTCGGCGCTTCGGGTTCGTCTGCGCTAATCGCATCGGTTAACGCAGTTTTCTCGGCATTTTCTCCGATTAATGCGTCTCCTACGCCCTGGCGCATTTTTTTACTGACATCTTCTGCGGGAGTCTCGGTCTTACGGCGCCGCACAAAAGCAAAATAAAAAATAAGGAGCACAACGAGTGCCGCTATCCAAAGCAAATAGGAAGGCTCGATACCGAACATGTTCTAAGTCCTATCGAAAATTAAAAATTTCTCTTGTAACAATATCACGACTGTGCCAATTCTGTCGCTTCGCGAATATCAACTGCCACAACACGCGAAACGCCAGGTTCTTTCATCGTCACACCGATTAACTGCTCCAATTGCTCCATCGACACACGATGGTGCGTAATCATCACAAATTGCGTGGCTTCACTCATGGCGGCAATCTTTTTCACTAACCGGTCTTGATTGGCTTCATCCAACGGAGCATCCACTTCGTCCAATAAACAGAAGGGAGCGGGATTTAGCTTAAAGATCGCAAAGACCAAGGCCGTAGCCGTTAGTGCCTGTTCGCCCCCTGAGAGAATCTTCACACTCGTGTTCTTTTTGCCTGGTGGCTGCGCGATCACATCAATTCCCGTATCAAGGATTTCTTCGCCTGTTAAGCGAAGCTCAGCGCTACCACCACCAAAGAGGCTTGTGAACATCTCGCCAAAGTTCTTATTGACCGTATCAAATGTGGAGCGCAACAGTTCTCGCGTTTCCGCATCAATCTTTTTAATCGTTTCTTCGAGATTGCGGATGGCTTCTTCAAGATCTGCGACCTGACGCTCGGTTTCTGCCATCGCCTTTTGGCTTGCATCTAAGTTTTCAAGCGCTGCGTGATTCACAGGTCCCAAAGCAGCAATGGCTTCCGTAAGACGCGTCACTTTGGCTTTCATAGCAGGTGTTTTGAGGTTTTCTTCGATAACGCGCTTGGCTAACTCTTCGCGATTGGCATTTAATTCATCCAAATGCGCTGTGAAAGCTTCCCCTTGCGTAATAAAGGTTTGGCGTTTTACCTTTAAGTCTGAGATCTCTTGCAAGATTGGTGCCTGTGAGTCAGCAATCTCACGCTGTTTGGCGCGCGCTTCTTCTAGTGTATTTTCCGCGGCTTCCGCCTCTTGCTCGGCAACCTTAAGATTTTCTCTTGCGGCATCTAAGGCGCGTGTTAAGTCTGATAACCCTGCTTCTTGCGCTTTCACATCAAGTGTTTGGAGTTCAGCACGAAGTTCTTCGATCTCCTGAGCCAAGCGCTCGATTTCAAGCGTAATGCTTTCGCCTTCGCGTTTCGCGTCTTCGGCGCGTTCTTTGTCAGAGGTTGCCTGAAGGCGCGCCATTTTCACTTCTGACTTCTTTTCGCTTGCGGCTTCTTCTAAGTCGCTTACACGGTGTTCGGCAGTCTCTAAAAGAATTTGGGCGTCAGTGACCGCTTGCTGCTTTTCACCAAGTTCAGCGTCAAGCGCTTCAAATTTCGCTTCAACCGCTTCCCGTTCTTCGGTTAATTGTTCTAAGCGCCCTTCTAAGAGTTGCGT
>CAVKJM010000072.1:0-6452 GCA_963656505.1 bacterium | reverse complement strand
GCGCGGCGATATTGGCCATATCCGAATAGGCCGTCGCGGCAGTGACCTCGAGCCCAAGTTCTTCGAGCGCCTTCGCAAGAGACCGGATGCCAGAACCCGAAACATTCTGAGCGTTGTAGTGCTCATCGATAATGACAACTGGGAAGTGGTATCGCATGCCGATTCCCTCCAGAATATGAAAATCAAAAACTCGTCGTTTGCGACCTTTTTCTTCAATGAAAAAGGAAGATTCCCTTGTTTAGCTCTGCTAAACTCGCCCCAATTAAGAGGCCCTAGATATTAGCGCAAAGAAAGCGGTTTCCCTAAAGCGCAAATAGCCCCAATTTTTGAGTTCGATACATTTTTACCATGGTACGTTCCTCTTTATCTAACTATAGCGCTCGTCTTTACATCACATCAGCCCCTTCTGGCGCAGGTAAGAGTTCTCTTAACGCCGAGCTTTTGAGGCGCGAAAAGACTCTGAAAATGTCCGTTTCCTTTACTACGCGAGCTCCACGGGCTGGCGAAGTTAACGGCAAGGATTACAACTTTGTCAGTCTTGAAGAATTTAACCGCAGAAAAGAAGCTGGCGAGTTTCTTGAAACCGCCTACGTGCACGGAAACTACTATGGGACAAACCGCCTTTGGATCGAAGAGCAACTTCGCCTAGGGACAAGCATCATTCTTGAAATCGATTGGCAGGGCGCAAAACAGATTAAAGCGCTTTTTCCGGAGGCTGTGAGTATCTTTATTCTCCCGCCTTCGATGGCAACTTTGGAAAAAAGACTTCGCACACGGGCCACTGATGCGCCTGAAGTAATTGAAAAGCGCCTAAAGGGCGCTGCGCTTGAAATTAGCCAAGCCCCTCACTTTGAGTACATTGTCATTAACGACGATTTTGAAAAGGCAGTCGAAGACCTGCGGGCAATTGTGTGCGCCTCAAGACTTACTTTTGCGACACAAAAATCAACGAACAAAGCGCTTTTTGACGACCTTGGACTCTAAGGTTTACGAAACAACTGAAAAATTGGGATTTTCAGAGCGCTTTATTTGTTGTAAAATGAGTCTTTTCCGAATTAATTGTTGAACTCAAATGGCTCGTATTACTGTTGAAGATTGTCTTAAAAAGGTGCCAAACCGCTTTGAACTCGTTCTTTGCGCGACATATCGTGCTCGTATGCTCTCACAAGGTCATACGCCGCGCGTTGACACAAAGGACAAATACACGGTAGTTGCTCTGCGCGAAATCGAACAGGGTTACATCGGTAAAGAAATGCTCGAGCGCGTGCCCTTATAACTCTTCATCCGTCTATGATGCCTAAAGTGCTTTGTACTTTGGGCATTTTTGGCTCAGTAAGGAGCCTTCGGGCCTTAAGCCAGAGCGACTATGGAGACAAAAACGGGTACAACACTTCCAACAACCCAATCCTCAGAAACCGATGAGGATTACGATGTTGCGTACCTAACAAATCCCCAAGATCGCATTGGCGAAGAAGCCGACCTTCCCCTCTTTTTCTCTGTTGCAGAACCCGCGAAGATTGTCACGAGTTCTGAACTCTTAGACCGCTGCGCGGTTTATCTATCAAAAGCGGATATTGAACGCATCAAAGATGCCTTCCGCTGCGCAGACGAAGCGCATTTAGGGCAGTTTCGGATGTCTGGAGAACCCTACATCACGCACCCCTTGGCAGTTGCTTCGATTCTTGCCGATTGGCACATGGATGCCGATACGGTTTGTGCCGGTCTCTTGCACGACGTCCTTGAAGACACGGGGATGAGTAAATTGGAGATGGTCGAGCGCTTTGGCGTTCAGATCGCTGAGCTTGTCGATGGTGTTAGTAAATTAGCCAAAATTAGCTTTTCTTCTAACGAAATTGCCCAAGCTGAAAGTTTTCGCAAGATGCTTTTGGCGATGAGTCGCGACGTGCGTGTGATCCTTGTAAAGCTTGCTGACCGCTTGCACAACATGAGAACCTTGGGCGTGATGAGGCCTGAGAAACGACGCCGTATCGCAACAGAGTCTTTGGAAATCTTTGTTCCCATTGCGCATCGCTTAGGATTAAATGGCGTTTACCGTGAGTTGCAAGAGTTAGCGTTTATGCATCAGCATCCGTTACGCTACAAAATCTTGCAAGCCAATGTCTTAAGAACACGAGACAAACGCCGCGCTGTTTTGGAAAGAATTCTCAAAGAAACGCGCGAAGCGCTTCCAAAATCCAATATTCGCGCTCGCATTCAAGGGCGAGACCGTACGATTTACGGCATCTACAACCGAATGCGCGATACGCACGCTTCGTTTTCTGAAGTCTTGGATATTTACGGCTTTCGCATCATCGTGCGAACCGTTGAAGAGTGTTACCTTACATTGGGTGCCCTTCACAGGCTTTATAAGCCCATTAATCGACGCTTTAAAGACTTTATTGCCATTCCAAAGTCAAACGGTTATCAAAGCCTACACACCACTGTTGTCGGGCCCTTTGGAACACCGATTGAGTATCAGATTCGCACAGAAAAGATGCATCGCATCGCTGAAAAAGGGCTTTTAGCGCATTGGATCTATGGCGATGGGATGGACACAAGTGAAATTCAAACGCTCGTTTCCAATTGGCTTCAGAGCCTAATGGAAATTCAGCGTACGAGCACCGACCCCTCAGAATTTATTGAAAACATCAAGGTTGACCTCTTCCCTGACAGAATCTATGTCTTCACACCAAAGAGCCGCATCTTGACGTTACCGCAAGGGGCAACCCCTGTTGACTTTGCTTATCAAATCCACACGGGGATTGGCAATCACGCAACCGGCTGTCGCGTAAACGGTGAACACGCCGCCCTTTCTCACATCTTGCGTAACGGCGATATGGTCGAGATTCTCACAGACGATGCCGCGCACCCAGCTCCCGAGTGGCTACGCTTTGTGAGAACCGGAAAGGCTCGCGCCAAGATCCGTGAATTCTTACGCGAGAGAAACCCAGAGGAATCCGTAAAACTCGGTCAAGAGGCTCTCCTTAAAGCTGCTCTTGAAGCAAAACTTGATATCGATACGGTCCCAGAACCGATTTGGTACAAGATTCTGAAAGAAACCAATGAAAAGACCCGAGAGGCGCTTTTTGCTGACATTGGTTTAGGAAAGGTCTTTGCTGCCGCTCTCATTACCCGCATTACGCGTCTTGCGCAAGAAAAGGCTCCTGCCACAAGCCGCGTTCCTGTGACAATTCACGGCACTGAAGGCGTTGCCGTGCAACTTGCTGGCTGCTGCCACCCAATACCAGGAGACGCCATTTGGGGCTTTATGCGTAACGGCTTAGGTTTAAGTGTGCACCGCGCCGATTGTGCGCACGTAGAAAAAGGTCGCCGCATTGACCCGAGCCGTTGGCTACCCGTGCAGTGGAAAGAAGAGGCACACACCGAAGCGCTTTTCACGGTCCCCATTCTTTTACTTGTAAAGGACGAACGCGCAACGCTTGCGCGTGCGGCTACGCTACTTGCGAAACTTCGTTCAGCGATCACGGGCGTCGGTATCTCAGATCAAATCACAGGACGCACGCAAACGCTACGCCTTATGATTCAAGTGCGAGATAACAAACATCTTGAAAGAATCCTTCAAGAATTAAAGAGCATTGAACCTGTGATTAGCGTACGCCGCATGTTCGATAGCAGCCGCCCTCTTCGTGAAGACAACAAACCAGCGAAAATTTAACGAAAAACCTTCGGTTTTGTCTTGCATTTAGGCGCACGTTCTACCATAATGAACACCTTTCCCGGTTTGGCACGTGGGCGCATGCCCGCTGTAAGACCGCCTTTCAGGGCGGCGGGCGCGCAAGGACGCCAGGGCGACCGACAAAACAATCACTAGGAAACTATAGAAAAATGAAACCGAATATTCATCCCGAATACCGCGAAGTCGCGTTCCTTGACATCTCTGTCAATAAGACGTTCATTATTTCGAGCGCCGTGCAGACCAAAGAAACCATCGAAATCGACGGCAAGACCTACCCGCTCTTTAAGTTGGATACGTCTTCTGAGAGCCACCCCTTTTATACGGGCGCTCAGACTCGTATCGTTGAAGCCGGTCGCGTTGAGAAATTCCGCGCTAAGTTTGCCGCGAAGAATAAGGAATTAAACGACGCAGCTGCCGCGAAGAAAGCCAAGAAATAATCTTTCTTAAAACGGTTTAGCCAAAAGGGTGTTGAAAGAAAAAATCAGCACCCTTTTTTGTTTTCTTCAAAACGAGAAAAGGGCAAGGTTTCCCCTACCCTTCCCTTAAACTAAAAATTCACGAGCCTTTAGAAATCGTGGTGCAATCCCACGGTCAAATCAAACTCTTTTTCTTTCCTGACTTTTTCTCGCAAATATAAGGGCTCGCGGCCCGACTAACCCTATAACGCTTTGATTCAGAACGGAAAAATAAATTCTCGTTTTTAGCAAGTTTACCGACAAATGTCGGTAAATGTTTGGTAAATATGTTATAATTGGCAAAACACAAACGAGGGCAATTATGTCTGTCTCAATCGCGGAAAAAACAGTAAAGGGGGTAACGTACGTCTACATCATTGACAGTTACCGAGATCCCGTCTCAAAGAAGTCAACCTCAACCACACTGAAGCGATATGGCAACAAGGAAAAACTTCTCGCAAAGAATCCAAAAGCCATGGAAGAAATTGAGGCTACTTGCGAAGAGTTGCGGCATTCTCTAGAGGCTCGAAGGAAAGTGGATCAAGAGAATCTTGGAATAAGCCCCACACTCGATGAAAAGGCGTTTTGCAATTCCATTCTCAGCGCCAGTTATCAAATTAGCGCCGCTCCCTACCTCAAGCTCTGGGAAGAGTTAGGGCTGCGGGTTCTCTTTCGCGATATTGGGCGCAATCACGGTTACTCGTGGGACGTTCCAACGACGATGTTTTACAGCATCGTTTCTCGCATTCTCGCTCCGAGTTCACGATTAAATGCTTGGCACAATCGCAATCGTCATCTGTTTGATTTTGAAAGCGTTCGGCTGGAAAACATGTATGAGTGTCTCGATATTTTGGCCTGCCGCAGAAAGAAACTCATCCACTTTCTTAACGATGCAATCGGCTCTCTTTATGAGAGGAACCTGACCATCGCCTTATACGATGTAACGACGTTTTATTTTGAAAGTTTTACGGAAGACAAACTACGCTCACGAGGCATGAGCAAAGAGCATCGGACGCAGGAAACGCAGGTTGTCCTTGGGCTTTTAACAGACGCCGATGGCGTCCCTCTTGGCTATGAACTTTTTCCAGGGAATACCGCAGAAGTTCGAACGTTATTGAAGATAGTTCAAGAATTCCGGGAGCAGTACAAATTAGACAAGGTTACTGTTATTGCGGATGCGGGGCTTAATCAACTCATCAACATTGACGCACTAGAAAAGGCAGGCTTCGACTACATTGTTGGCTATCCGCCGTATGTCAAATTAAATCTCGGAGAACAGAAAAAGCTCCTTAGTGAAGAAGGCTGGGAAACGCACGGTGGGGATGATGATATTTGGCGCTTTAAGTCAATGGATCTTGAAATTGAAAAAACAGTGCGGCCCACAGGGAGAGTAACAAAGAAGAAGATAAAACTTAATGCTCGTTGCATTGCCACGTACTCGCAACGCCGATATGACCACGATATACGGGAACTTAATCTGAAATGGGAAAAAGCGAATAACCTAGTTAGCAAAGGGACAGCAGCGGTCTCTGCAGCAAGCCGAAGCGGCTACAAGAGTTTTATCAAAACGAGATTAGATGTTGTGACAACAAACGTCGAGCTATACCAAAAGAGGAAAAAATGGTGTGGCTATACAGCACTTCTTACGAATCTCAAGAAGGAAGATGCCGATGAAGTTTATGGACTACTCCGCCAACTTTGGAGAATCGAAGAAAACTTCCGAGTTATGAAAACGAATCTTCAAGCAAGACCTGTTTTTGTATGGACAGAAGAGCACATCCGTGGTCACTTTCTTCTGAATTACATTGGATTAGTTATGCATCGCTTGATGCAAAAGCGCTTAAGAGAAAAAGGCTTGAATTACTCTGTGGCACTGACAACGGAAGCTCTTTCCGCAATAAAAATCTGTCCGATGCGCTCCCTGAAGAAGGCCAAGAGCGAACTCTACAGTTGCTCGATTGAAAAGGCAGAAAGGTTACTGCCAGACGGAACGACAGAAAGCTTGGAGACTATTGCCAAAAAGATACTCGGAGCTTGTGACTTTGAGCCTTTGCACGAACTAGAGACTCGTTCAAGTCTGACGAAAATCTTCGGACGCTCAATCAAACTCAAATAATTTTTTACCGACAAGGTTGCTAAATTGAAAAAGAGGCAAACCCCTTGTGCTTAAAGGGGAAACAGCCGGTTTTAGCCGTAAAAAGCCCTAAAAGTCGGGTCAATGACCTCGATGCCAGCGAGTTTGGCGATAAAGGGGTTGTGCGAGACTCCAGGATTTAAGTAGGCAGGTAGCATGCAAGAGC
>CAVKJM010000071.1:0-6588 GCA_963656505.1 bacterium | reverse complement strand
CGTGCGCACCAGAAGCTAACGGCAAGAAAACCGCCGTGTCAATCATATCGACAAATGCAAGATCTCCTAGATTATCTTCGTTAATGGCAGCGCGAATGAGTTCGACGCCAGCTGAACTCAATGAGCCCTCGTATAGGCCATCCTCGGCAACTTTCACAGCGTTATAGGATTTAAGCCCCGCAACATTTTGCATAAGGCGCCGCTCGATGCGAAGTCCTGATTCAGTACGAACCGCTTGAGCTCGCCCTAAAGATATGCCAGAGAATGAAACGTTTTCAGGCTCCCAATCCAAATCAATCTCGCCTTCAGTGCCATCCCAGCCATTGACAACAAGCTGCGCTCCTTCTTCCCTGGAAATTGTGAGCGTACTTGTACTCAAGGTTGAAGCCTCTCCCTCATCGGCTAAAAGTAAATTGGCCACCATAAGTGAGGATTCTTCCGTTTGTGCTTTATAAAAGAGAACGAGTCTTGCGTCACTTCCTACAAGAACTTTTCCCCCTGTCGCCTCTTCAGAATTTACGTCAATGGAATTGACTGTGCCGACCTTAATCGTCAATTCAGAGGCATCTCCATAAACAACAGGCGTTGCTTGAGTGATAACAAGTGTCGGGCGCGAAGAACCCTTCATTTCGTAAACATCACCCAAATAGCGAATCACAACTTCGCCTGCCTCGGTTTCTTCCTGAGTCACAGTGAAGTCGCCTAAGACAAAAGCTGCGCCATCTTTAATATGGATGGTTCCCCCTGTTTCTGTTTCTCCCACAGAAAGACGTTTCGCTTGAAAAATCGTTCCAGAACCTGTGCCGCTTAGCGTCATCGTGCCACGCGCTAATTCAAGGTCTCCTACTCGAAGAAATGTACGCTTCGCTCTCTCGGGTTTATCCGTGATAAAAAGTTCCGTTGATTTTTCTTCATCTGTTAGGCCAATCGTTAGAACTCCAATTTCGCCTTGTCCAACGAGTGTAGCTTCAACAGAGTCAAAAAGAAGATTCCCGTTCGAGAACTTATAGTCACCCGTAATGTTGACCTTCGGACGAGAAAAAGCCACATCCACATAACCCTCGGGGCTTGTTCCTACAAAACTAAGTAAGCTAATTGCGCCTTCAGCTTCTGAAACTGCCGTTGCTGCATCAATTTCTACGTCACAACCAATAGAAAGGCTCCCGACATTTTCCTCGGCCTCATCTTCAGACGCCTCCGATACTCCAGAAAACAGGATTCCTACATCCTTTGAAGTAATGGTTAAGCGTTTAGGGTAAATGACAACATCAGTGTCTTCGCTATCAGTTCCCGTAAAAGCTGTTACATCAAAAGCATCTCCATACACAGAGCCGTACACTGCGTAAGCCGCTCCCGTATCTTTGGTGTTTTTGATTTCTAGAGAAAAAGTATCGCCCTCATTCCAAGGACTTTCTGCTTCAATTGCTTCCCAGACTTCCACATAGGAAATCGGCTCTTCATCTACATTTAAAGTAATTGAGCGAGTTTCTGTTGCAAACGAGAATGTTGCAAAGGAAAGAGCCCCGACTAGCCCTAGGGCTTTGACGATTGGATTAAATTTCATTTTCATAGCCTCTCTCCTGAGAATTGAAACAACCGCTCTGGTACTTCTGCCAACGTGGTTTTCATAGGCGAACTCCTAAGGTTAGGGGCTATGGACGAAAAAGCCGTTTCGCTTTTGACGGGAACGGCTCTTTCACGAATTTTCTATAAATTGTGCTACACGAACATCCAAACGACTAAAGCAAATGTTGGGCAAAGGATGCCAACAGACCAAACCATGTAACCGAAAAAGCTCGGCATCTTGATGCCGCGTTGGCGGACAATCGATACCGTCATCAAGTTCGGTGCATTACCAATATACGAAAGCGCACCCATAAAGACCGCGCCCATCGAGATAGCCATCAAAGTCTTTGCGTGCACTGTCATTAAAGCAACAGGATCGCCGCCTGCGAGGTTAAAGAATGCAAGGTATGTCGGTGCATTATCTAAGAAGGCCGACAAGGAACCTGTCATCCAGAAGAACATTGCATTGTTCATCTGACCATCGGCGTGCGTGACCATCGCAACGATAGGTGCAAATACGCCAGAAGATCCTGCGCGAAGCATTTCCAAAACCGGCACGATGCAAACGAAGATTCCGAAAAAGAGCTTAGCGATTTCGATAATCGGTTCGAAGTTAAAGTGATTGACTTCGTGCACCTCTTTCGGTGTTGTAAAGTAACTTAAGAGTGCTAACGCAACAAAACAGCAATCGCGCACAATACCCTGAAGCGAAAGATGCACACCAAGCACTTCAAACTCTACGCCTGGCTTCCAAATACCGCTCATTAGCACGGCTCCCACCATGCCAATCAAAAACACAATATTCACGGAGCCTTCAACCTTAAAGTGCACGCGCTTTTCCGGGTGAGCAATAAAGGTGTGCTCTTCTTTTTCCTGACGATAGTAGTACTCATCAATAGCAACATAAATCGCTAGAAGAATGGCAAGCGTCACGCCCCACGGGAGAAGCAAGTGTTGTGCAGTCCAGAAAAATTCGACGCCACGCAAGAACCCTAAGAAAAGCGGGGGATCGCCTAAGGGCGTGAGACTGCCGCCGATATTGGCAACAATAAAGATAAAAAAGATAAATGTATGTACACAATGACGGCGACCCGCGTTGGCGTGAATAAGCGGACGAATTAGAAGCATCGCTGCTCCCGTCGTTCCCATCACATTCGCTAGAAGCGCTCCGACTGTGAGAAACCCAGCGTTGAAAACAGGGCGTCCTGCAAAGCTACTACGAATATGAATACCGCCAGCGATAATGTAGAGAGCGCCAACGAATAATAAAAATGGGATGTAATCGCCTAAAAGCGCGTGAGCGATTTCCGTTACCGCAACACTTGTCTCAAACAAGCAAAGCATAGGAACGGCGCAGGCAAGAGCCCAAAAGACCGCAACCTTCCCGTAGTGATGATGCCAAAAATTGGGGACAATCATCGGGCAGAGCGCTAGGCTCAAAAGAATGCCCGCAAAGGGAATTGCCCAAGTCGCTGAGAGCTCAGCGCCATTGAGGGATGAGGCGAAAACAATCGCGGGCATAAAGCCCGTTGTCAACACGGCTATCGCTCGTGTGATATGCATGCTTGTTCTCCTTTTTTAAAGGAACTACTTTTCCCTCACCTCGTTTTTCGATTGTAACTGAAAGTTGCAGACTGTCAAAGTCTTTTTTAAGAAAAATTTACGAGAAACTACTAAGCAATTCCTGCAGTTAGTCAAGCAGAACGTAGAAAAGTTTCTTATGATTACAGGCGATTGCAGGTTTCAAGATTCCAAAAAAATAAGAGGAACACCGAATGCTTGACAGTGAAAATCGTCCACTCATCGCCAAAAACAGCACCACCGATCTCTTTATTCGTCCCGACATGATCAATCGCCACGGGATGATTGCCGGAGCTACAGGAACAGGAAAAACCGTCACTTTGCAGACGATGGCAGAGACCTTCAGCGCCATGGGTGTTCCCGTTTTTATGAGCGATATTAAGGGCGACCTCTCAGGCATTTCGCGCGCAGGAGCGCCAAAGGGGAAAATTGCCGAACGTATCGAATCCTTAGGACTAAAGGATTTGGGATACAAGAATCGTGCTTGGCCTGTGTGTTTTTGGGATGCCTTTGGTAAACAGGGCCATCCGCTTCGCGTCCGAGTAAGCGACTTAGGGCCCGTGATTCTAGCTCGCATGCTCAATTTAAATGACGTGCAGGGCGCACTGTTAACGATGATCTTCCGCATTGCTGATGACCGGCAGTTACTTTTAATTGACTTTAAAGACCTGCGAACCATCATTCGTTATGTGGGAGATAACAAGGAAAAGTTCTCAGTCGAATACGGACAGATTGCCTCAGCAAGTATCGGAGCGATTCAACGCGCGCTTTTAAAACTCGAAAATGAAGGCGCTGATATTTTCTTCGGAGAGCCCGCTTTAGATATCTTTGATTTGATGCAAACCGATGAAAACGGCCACGGCATCATCAATATCCTTGCTGCCGACAAGTTGATGAATTCTCCGCTGATTTATTCGATGTTGCTCTTGTGGCTTCTTGCAGAACTCTACGAAAAGATGCCTGAGGTTGGCGACCTTGATAAGCCCAAATTCGTCTTCTTTTTCGATGAAGCGCACCTTTTATTTAGTAATGCAACGCCTGAACTCTTACAGAAAATCGAACAGATTGTTCGCTTGATTCGTTCCCGAGGCGTCGGTATTTACTTTGTCACGCAGTCGCCAGCCGACGTGCCAGACAATATCTCCGCGCAACTTGGCAATCGTGTCCAACACGCCTTACGTGCCTTTACGCCTAAAGAGCAAAAGGCCGTTCGCACAGCCGCTGAATGCTTTAGAGCCAATCCCGCGTTTAAGACTGCAGATGTCATTGGAGAACTTGCTGTAGGCGAAGGTCTCATCTCTTTCCTAGATCGCAAAGGAGCGCCCTCGATTGTCGAGCGTGCCTACGTGTTACCTCCCGAAGGACAAGTGGGACCGATTACTCCTGAAGAGCGTCGTAAGTTAATGGAAACTTCTCTTGTTGCTGGCGTTTACGACGAAGTTGTCGACCGCGAATCGGCCTACGAAAAGCTCACCGCCGTTATGGCCAACGATAGAGAACAAGCAGAAGCTCTTGCCCGCGAAAAGGAAGAAGCCAAGCAACGCAAAGAAGAAGCGAAACTTGCTGCTGCGCAAGCTAGAGAAGACGAACGGC
Source organism: bacterium (assembly GCA_963656505.1). Classification (GTDB taxonomy): domain Bacteria; phylum Pseudomonadota; class Gammaproteobacteria; order Burkholderiales; family Burkholderiaceae_F; genus Duodenibacillus. The sequence goes on along the minus strand of CAVKJM010000071.1, from coordinate 1,848 downwards.
GCGCAAGACAAGAAAAACGCGAAAGAGCCTCTAGTATCGAAGGTATTGCCACAAGCATTCTTGTGGGTGCTGCGAAAAACGCTGCACGAAATGCGGCAACGCGCGAAATTAAGAAAGTGGGCGGCTCCTTCTTACGAGGCCTATTAAATACGTTGATTCATCGTTAGTACAGGGCATAAAAACTCGCGCTTTCGGAAAAGTTCGATTTCTTTTCCGAGAGCGTTTTTTCTAAGGATTTCACATGCGCATGCGCTAAAATCCGCGTCACTTCGGCTTTGCGGGTCTATCAATCCGAAAAGCGCATGTTGAGATTTTGAGGTCTATTTATGAAAGAAATTCGTACTCGTATTGCTCCCTCTCCAACGGGAATGATGCATCTTGGAACAGCTCGTACCGCTATTTATTGCTGGGCTGTGGCTCGTCACTTTGGAGGTAAATTCCTCCTTCGCATTGAAGATACAGATCAAAAACGCTCAACACCTGAAGCCACTCAAGTCATTCTTGATTCAATGAAGTGGCTCGATTTGGATTACGACGAAGGCCCGATTTATCAGATGGATCGGCTCGATCGCTATCGCGAGATTGTCAATGAAATGCTCGCTGACGGTCGCGCGTACCGTTGCTATGCAACCCCAGAAGAGCTCGATCAGATGCGTGCCGAACAAAAAGCCGCTGGTCTTAAGCCTCGCTACGACGGTCGTTGGAGACCGGAAAACTGTGTGGGTAAACCCATCCCCGAGGGCGTCACTCCCGTGATTCGTTTCCGCAATCCCGATGATGGCGAAGTCACCTGGGACGATGCCGTTTACGGAACCATTACTGTTGCTAACAAAGAGCTCGATGACTTAATCATCATGCGAGATGGCATCCCCACCTACAACTTTGCTGTTGTAGTCGACGATTGGGATATGAAAGTAAGCCACGTCATCCGTGGTGCAGATCACATCAACAATACGCCGCGCCAGATTAATTTATATCGTGCGCTTGGTGCCGAAGTTCCTGTCTTTGGTCACCTTCCTTTAATTAATGGCCCTGACGGTCAGAAGCTCTCAAAGCGCCACGGAACCGTCTCGATTCTCGAGTACCGTGACCAAGGGTTCTTACCTGAAGCGGTCTTTAACTATTTGGCTCGCCTCGGCTGGGGTCACGGCAACATGGAAAAATTTAGCCGTCAAGAACTTGCCGATGTCTTTGAATTGCGTGATTGCTCCCGTGCGGCCGCGCGCATTGACTTCAAGAAGTTCGAGTGGCTCAATCAGCAGTACATGAAAGAGGCTGACGATGCTCGCTTAGCCGATCTTGTGAAACCTCGCCTTGAAAAGCGTGGGGCTAATCTAGCTAACGGCATTGACCTTGTGGGTGTTTGCGCGCTACTAAAGTCTCGCGCTGCAACGCTTGAAGTTTTAGCCGATGCCGCCATGCTCTTTTATAAGCCATTAGAGCGCGACGCAGCCGCTGTTAAAGAAGCTCTTGCAGGAGAAAACAAGGACGCCCTCTTAGCTTTCTTAAGTGAGATTCGTACGCTTGAAGCCTTCACGCCTGAAGCCATTTACGGCGCATTAAAGAAGGTAATGGAAGCCAAGAGCATCAAGATGGGGCCAATTGCAACCCCTTTGCGTGTTCTTGTTTGTAACGCCACAACCACGCCGCAAATCGATCGCACGCTTTCTCTTTTCGGAAAAGATGAAGTGATTGCCCGTATCGAATCTGGGCTCAAGATGGCAACCTAAAAAGCAAAAGCCTCTAATCAAAAACGCGACCTTTAAGGCCGCGTTTTTATTACGAATTCTCTACCTTAGGGCGAAGCCGAATGAGCGTGGCTCCTGCTCCCCCATCTCTTTCATAGGG
>CAVKJM010000070.1:0-6804 GCA_963656505.1 bacterium | reverse complement strand
CTTGTTTACACCTCTGGCACAACGGGCCGACCCAAGGGCGTGATGCTTACGCATCACAACGTTGTTGAAAACGTCATTGCAACGATTACGCACATTGCGCCAGCGCCTGAGCCCGGCTACGTCTTCCTTTCTTTCTTGCCGCTTTCTCACACATTTGAAAGAACCGCAGGCTACTACACAGCTCTTGGCATGGGATGCACGATTACCTACAACCGCTCGATCATGCTTTTAGCAGAAGACCTGCGGACGGTAAAACCCGATGTGCTGATTTCGGTTCCGCGTATTTACGAAAAAATCTACGCACGCATTAACGACATGCTCGGGAAAAAGCCTGCGTTTGCGCGTTGGATTTTCAATGCGGCTGTCAATGTCGGTTGGCGTAAGTTCTGCGCGAAAAATAAATTGCCAGTCCCCGCCTCTCCTTGGAGTTTCTTAGATCCCTTTGTGGGACCAGTCTTAAAGAAATTGGTGGCAGACAAAGTCATGCAGCAGTTCGGCGGCAATCTTAAGGTTGCTATCGCAGGAGGCGCCGCCTTAAATGGCAAAGTCGCCCGCGTCTTTGGTGGCTTGGGGCTTGCTCCGATTCAGGGCTACGGGATGACAGAGGCCTCTCCGATTATTGCGGGTAACTCTTTTAAGATTAATCAACCCGATACAGTGGGCTATCTCTATAAAAACGTTGAGATGCGTTTAGCGCCAGAGACCAATGAAATTCAGATTCGAGGCTCCTCGATTATGAAAGGCTACTGGAAGCGCCCCGAAGACACGGCTCGCGTCTTGGATGCCGATGGGTGGTTAAGCACGGGTGACGTCGGAGAGATTAACGAAGAAGGGCTTTTACGCATTAAGGGCCGTATTAAAGAAATCATTGTGACAAGCACAGGAGAAAAGGTTCCGCCAGTAGACCTTGAATTGGCGCTTGAAACCGATCCTCTCTTTTCTCAAGCTTACATCGTTGGTGAAAATAAACCCTTTATTAGTGCGGTGACAGTTTTAAATCCAGAGGAATGGAAAAAACTTGCTGCTGAACTTAAGGTAAGCGCCAATGAAGCAAGTCTTAAGTTAACAAGTGTGCGCACAGCAATTCTTAAGCGTGTGAAAGCCGCTGCTGCTGACTTCCCGCACTACGCTTTACCAAGAAAAGTGCTTTTGACGTTAAAGCCTTGGACAATTGAAAACGGCTTTTTAACGCCGACACTTAAGTTAAAGCGAACGCCGCTTGCGAAGTTCTTTAAAAAGGAAATCGACGAGATTTACGAAAAGCACGATAAGTAGTCAGTTGGTTTTCTAACGGCTAAAAAGGCGCGAGGATTTTTCTTAGCGCCTTTTCTTTTGCAATCGCAAATATGGGGTTTCTGCAAAATGGATTTCTCAAAAGAAGGCATACTTCTCTATTGAAAACCGAACGCAACAAAAGAAGACAACGGATGCGCCTTATGCGAAAACCACATCTCTTAATTCTCGGATTCCTTGCCCTTAATCTATTTCTGAGCGCGAATGCGGTGACATTCAAAAACGTTGAGGCAGATCTCTATTTTTCGCCCAACGGTGGCGCAGAAGATGCCATCGTAAAAAGCATCCATGAAGCCAAAACAGAAATCTTGGTTCAGGCTTTCTTGTTTTCTAATAAGCCCATTACTGAAGCACTCATTGCTGCGCACAAAAAAGGAGTCACTGTCAGAGTTATCGTCGATAAGGAAATGGAACGCCATCACCACAACACCGTGCCTGAGTTACTCAAAGCACGTATCCCAACCTTTATCGATAACAAACATCGCACGGCGCACAACAAAGTCATGATTCTCGATACGAGTACAGTGATTACGGGAAGTTTTAACTTCATAAAATCAGCTGAAACGAGCAATGCTGAAAATCTCTTGGTGATTCGTTCTATCCCGATGGCTAAAGAGTACAAAGAAAACTGGGAAAAGCACCTCATGCATTCCATTCGTGCGACTCGGGAAATGATTGTGCCTTCGAAGCCAAGAAAGAATGAGCAACGATAGGATTAAAAGGACAAAAAACAAGCCCAGAAACCAAGTTTTATCACATTGTTTTCCTTATAATCAAAGAACAAGCGGCTAGTTATTTTTCATGCATTACGCAATGGAATATTTCCAATGACTGAGAATTTTGCACTTAAAGATTTACCCTACGGAAAAGTGGATTTTTCTTCGATTCGTCTCGACGGATGCGCTTATGTTGATAAGACCCGCTATATAGAAGTTCTTGAAAAATCCGGTGGATTTTTCCCTTTTATCGTACGGCCTCGTCGTTTTGGAAAAACACTTTTCACAAGCATCCTTGAAGCTTATTACGACAAGTACAGAGCTAAAGACTTTGAAAAGAATTTCGCTGGGACTTACATCGGCGAACATAAAACGCCGCTAGCGAATAGTTTTTACACACTCCATTTTGATTTTTCAGGCTTGGCTTCGTCATCAGATTTACCGCTTCGTTTTCAATCGAGTGTAAAGAGTTCTATCAGTCGTTTTTTTAAAAAATACCCGCATCCCAGGCAAAACGAAATCCTTCAAAAAGACTTCGTTGATGCCGCCGCACTTGCCGAAGACTTCTTTGCTCTGCTTGATGACGAGTACCATCAAAAAATCTACGTCATTATCGATGAATACGATCAGTTTGCTAATGAGATTCTTTCAAACGATGTTCAAAAGTTTAAGAGCATAACATCAACGGATGGCTTCTATAAAGACTTCTTTGCTACGCTCAAAAAAGCAACTTATGGTGCTGTGGGTCGCGTTTTCATCACGGGTGTTTCCTCATTCTCGCTTGATTCGGTCACTTCGGGGTTTAATGTTGCAACAAAAATAACAACCCATCCAAGTTTTGCTGGGATGTTCGGTTTTAACGAAACCGAGCTTGGAGATTTAATCGAACAAACAGTTGACCTTAAGGCTTGCAACCTTACGCTCGAAGAGGTCCTCTCTGATATGAAAGAGTGGTACAACGGATACCGTTTTAGCGCCCGTAGCTCTGAAACAGTCTTCAATTCGACGATGTGTCTTTATTACTTAAGAAGCCTAAAAACGACATTAAATAAGCCTGACACACTGCTTGATTCAAACCTTGGTCAGGACCTAGGCAAAATTGAAGGAATCCTAAGTCTTGGAGATTTCGATTTCGTTAAGAAAATCCTTGAAAAGGCACTTAATCGCAGTCCGATTGATTTTAAGCCTGAACCGAGCGACCTTAATCTGAATCGAGAAGAAGACCTTGATGAAGACGCCGTTCTCTCCGCTCTTTTTTATATGGGATTTCTTACCTTCGATGAGAAAGAAGAAGACGCCCTTGTCATTCCCAATCGAGCCATACAAGAGCAGTTCTTTGCTTACTTTTTAAAACATATTTTGAAAACGAAGCAGTTTCGTATTGCAGCTAAAGGCTTAAGAGTGACTCTTCCAAGTTTGCTTGCTGGAGATCCTGAACCATTTTTACGCTTTATTTGCAATCGTTTTGATGAAGCAAGCGGCTTGCACGCTCACAGCAACGTAAGAGAAAGTGACTTTAGAACGCTTTTGCTAAATGCCTTTCTTTATACAGACATTTATGACGTGCAAAACGAAGTTGAAATTCGAGGCTCAGAGAAGGGATACGCTGACCTCTTGGTCATTCCTAAAGAAAAGGACGAAAAAAACGCAGCCTACCTTATCGAGATAAAGCAACTGAAAAGCGGTGCAAAAGAAAAAGCGATTGAGGATAAGGTGCGTGAGGCAAGAGAGCAATTGGAACGCTACGAAGCCGGAGAAAACACTCGACATATTTCAAACTTAAAGAAGCTCATTTGTGTTTTCGTTGGAATGAAACTTAGAGTTATTGAACTAGTCGATTAGATTCGACGCCTATCTTTTAGCACTGGATTTCGTGATGTACTTTCTCACAGGAGGCAGTTTTCCGTGACAGCCTTCACTTTTTCCTGCGTGAAAGAGCACCCGAAGTTTGTGCCCTACTGTTCACTTTGGGAGTAGCAACGTCAGGCTCTCTCGTTCGCCCAGAAACAGGCGCATGTCGTTTCTCACGTTGAGTCAGCACAGTATCGAGTTCTGTGGCAATTAACCTCTCAGAGCCCCTTCTCTTTCCATCTAATGGAATCTAATGGCATATAATGGCTTGCTAATGGATACTAATGTTTTCTAATGGGCTTGCCATGAAACTTCACTTCAATGAAAAATCATTTGCCTATGATAACGAAATCGTTTCTTTGCTTCTTGAAATCGAGGAATTCAAGGGCAGTTGGAAAGCCTTTGGCAACCTTGCGCCAACGCGGCTTACGGAACTCAAACGCATTGCAACGATTGAAAGCATCGGCTCGTCAACCCGCATTGAAGGCTCAAAACTCACGGACCTTGAAGTTTCCAAAATCATGGAAGGACTTTCGACGCAGTCCTTTCGAAAAAGAGATGAGCAAGAAGTCGCAGGCTACGCGATGCTAATGAATGAGATCTTTGAGTCTTGGGAAGAAATGCCTTTAACGGAAAACATCATCAAACAAATGCATAGCATCCTTATGCGGCCGAGTGCTAAAGATGCACGCCACAGAGGCGCCTATAAAACAATCGACAATAGTGTCGCAGCTTTCGATAGCAAGGGACACGCCTTAGGCGTTGTTTTTGAAACAGCGAGCGCATTCGAAACGCCTCTCTATATGAAGCAATTAGTTGATTGGACAAATCGCCTGCTTTCAGAAAAGAAACTTCCTAGCCTCATTGTTATCGGGATGTTTGTAGTTTCCTTTTTAGCGATTCACCCATTCCAAGATGGTAACGGCAGGATTTCAAGAGCGCTTACCACTCTCTTGCTACTACGCTCTGGATATCTCTACGCGCCTTACAGTTCCTTAGAAAGTGTCATTGAAGCCTCGAAAGATAACTACTACATCGCATTGCGCACAACACAGAAAACGCTTCAAAAAACGGAACCCAACTGGGGTGTTTGGCTTTTCTATTTTTTGAAATCCCTCGTTAAGCAACAAAAGAATCTTGAAAAGAAGATTCAAGAAGAACATCTTTTACGCGTTATGCCTGAACTCTCTTTGAGGATTATTGAGAGAATTAAGTCTCATGGGCCAATGGATATTGCGCAAATGGCCAAGTTCTTAAAGGTCAATAAGTTCACCTTGCGCGATTACTTCAAAAAACTCGTGAAAGACGACTATCTTGTAAAACTTGGCTCAGGACGAGCAACGAAGTACGATATTGCGAATTCTGGGGCGCAACAAAGAAACTAGTGAAATTCTAATTCATGAAGCGAAGATTTCTTTAGAAGAATTCTTCGTCCTCAATCGTGGAATCTAAGCGCGTACTCTCGCGCCAGCCAGCGCGTGCATATGCTTCGCGCAAAACATTGCTACCAAATTGCGCATACGACTTGGGGCTCGAGAGAAAACGACGCCAACTTTTTGCTCCCGCCAATCCATTTAAGAGCCCTAACATGTGCCGAGCTGTTGCGCGAGGTAATTTGGGATCAGCGGCATTACTCTCAAGATAATGCGTCATTTCTTCAATCACCGCTTCGCGCGTTACGGGATTGGTGGTTTCTTCAAAAAGCCGTGCGTCCACATCCGAAAGAATCCAAGGATTCGTGTAGACCTCGCGGCCTAACATCACACCGTCAACTGTCTTTAAGAGCTCTTCAGCAAGCCCCAAATCGTGGATGCCCCCATTGACAACAATTGTGGCTTCAGGAAATTCTTTTTTCAGTTTCGCCGCATACTCACGACGCAATGGCGGCACTTCACGGTTTTCTTTGGGACTTAGTCCTTTAAGCCAGGCAGATCGAGTGTGAACAATGAAAACCCTACAGCCTGCTTCAAAAAGAGTGCCAACAAACTCTTCAACAAACCCGTAGTCATCTTGGCCGTCAACGCCAACACGGTGTTTGATTGTGACAGGAAGCGTCGTGACTTCAGAGATAGCCTGAAAGCACTCGGCAACAAGTTTCGGTTCAAGCATCAGGCACGCCCCGAAACTCCCCTTTTGGACGCGTTCGGACGGACATCCACAATTAAGATTAATCTCGTCGTACCCAGCCTCTTCAATCCAGCGAGCGGCTTTTTTAAGTTGCTCGGGGTCGCTACCCCCAACTTGGCAAGCAACAGGGTGTTCCGTGGCATTGAAACGCAAAAGACGAGCCCTATCGCCAAACTCCAAAGCAGGGGCTGTCACCATCTCAGTGTATAGGCGCGCCCTCTTACTTAGCGCACGATGAAAGACACGACAGTGGCTGTCTGTCCAATCGAGCATAGGGGCAACACAAAAGCGCCAGGGGCTTACGGTTTCTCTCATCACTTCTCTGGAGCGTCATCCACGTAAAACCAACGACCGTCTCGCTTTTCAAAGCGAGAAATGGCATGCATCCGAAAGGCTCCCGCCGCTCCATCGCGGGCACGCGCGACAAATTCGACTGTTGCATGTGTGTCATCGATTTTTTTATGGGACTTTACCGTGAGATCAATCCATTTGATCGATGGGGAGCACGAAACATCCTCGGGGCACTTTTCGTGAGCCCACGTTAAGCGAATCCAATTTAGGTCATTAAAGACAAAGGCCGTATAGCGGCTTCTCATGAGTTCTTCTGCTGTTTGAGGCGATTCGCCACGGACGATAAATCGTCCGCAGCAGTCATCAAACAACTTTCCTGACCCACAAGGGCAAAGGTCCTTTGTCTTTTTTGACATCGCGATGCTATTCCTTAATCACGCTTTCTTCGCGTTCGGCACGCGCCGCACGACGGCGTTCGAACTCTTTTAACCAGCGCTTACGTAAGCGAATCGACTTCGGTGTGATT
>CAVKJM010000069.1:2580-6811 GCA_963656505.1 bacterium | reverse complement strand
GTCAGTCCCATGGAAATCGCCAAACGCAATGCCATTCCCACATTGGCAGCTCTCGTTGTTATCACTCTCATGCTTCTTTAGGAGAAAACAGCAATGTATTTGGCTCATATGTGCTGGCAAGAAGCCGCAGATGTTTTAAAGCGTCCAGAAACCGTTGTTGTGATTCCCGTTGGTTCAACAGAACAACACGGATGCATTGGCCCCTTGGGAACCGATTGGATGGTTCCGGAAGAGTTTGCCCGTCGCATTGAAAAAGAAAATGGTGTTCTCGTGGCTCCCCCTGTTTGTTATGGTGTTGCGCCGCAACACATTAACTTTCCAGGAACCGTCGATATTGGCCTAGAAACCATGATGACACTCATTGAACGTATGCTACTTTGCTGGCATCGTCATGGTGCACGCCGTTTTGTCTTCATTAACGGTCACGGAGGAAATGATCCGGCCTTCGATCGCGCAGGATTAAAGATTTTCCGTATGGGAGGTCTTGTTTCCGTCATCGACTGGTGGTCTATTGCACCACAGCTTAATAAAGCCTGGGTCACGGGTCACGGCGATGCGCAGGAAGTTTCTGCAATGATGGCCATTAATCCAGCTCTCGTTAAGAAGGAATTTTTAAAACAGAACATCGTTCCGCCATTAACGGAAAACCTCATTCCGTTTCACATGAATCGCGCGCTCTTTCGCGGAGCAACGGCTCGTATTGTGCGTGACGTACGAGCCACCTGTTCAACGGGCGGCTTCGGTGGTAAGAGCGCTGACTACGCCTCTGCAGAATGGGGCAATGCGATGCTCGATGCGATGACAGAATGGATTCGTGCTTTCATTGCGGAATTCCAAAAAATTGAACTCCCTGAAGACAATCCCAAGACCTATTCAATTTAACCTTCCCCTCCAAAGTTAGGGCGCTCAATCAAAAGGAGAGCTCTAACTTTACTAATAATTAAGCCCAGACTCCGCAGGTCTAACTTACGGATTCTGGGCTTAAACGGGAACTCCCCCTTCCCTTAAGTCAACGCATACAAGACTTTCTTTTCAAAGCCAGCGGCTCTTAACGCTTTGCGAATCGCTCGCGCTTCTTTACCACTATCGCCAAGAAGAATTTCATAGAGCATTCTTGCGAGTTCTTTTAAGAAATCCTCGTTTTCAAGAGTCTTTAACTGTGTAAATTTGTCTTTGAGGATTACGATAAGCTCTGACTCTTCGAAGATATCGCGATAGCCCTTTCCTGTTAATAAGAATGTGTAGATAAACTTAATAAGTTTCTCGTTATTCTGATAAACAGATCTTAAAACAAGAGAATCACACTCTCTTATGATTAGCGGCTCATACAGAAATTGCATGGCCCCTTCCACAACCATCTGCGGCACAACAACGAGGTTCGGAATTTCCTCTACAGCTTCGCCTTCGGCTCTTTCAACTGTAAGTAAGAGATTTGTTGCGGGCCCCACAAGGCCATATTCACAGCCAATTTTCTCTTGAGCTTTTGTGTCTTTCGCTTCCATCATTCTTGAGTAAGCCACAAGCTTTGCGACAGATTGCTCTTCTTCATAAACCTTACCGTGAAGATCTGCTCTCTGAAGTTCTGTCTCGTAAAACCAAGAAAGAACTGGGTTCGCATCGGGCTTTTCACTAAAGTGTGCGTAGACTGTGACAGAGTCGCCTGAAATAATCGATAGCGGAAGTTTGCTTTGATAGTCAGGCTTGACGCGTCCCCAGTCAATTGTTGGCGCAACACTGACAAATGCTCTCATGCGCGTGAGCATCCGAGCGATGGCTTTTTCAATCTCACTTTCATCGTGCACAGCTTCATAGGCACCACGCGTGGCTTTAGCGCAATGTGAAAGATTGGCTTCCTCAGCCGCCAATCCAATACCGATAATAAAAAGGCGGCACGAGCAATTCTTCACAACATCAAATAATGCGTCTTCTCCCCAAACCGCGCCGTCAGTAATAAGAAGAATGTCGCGTTTATCCGCTCCCGCGCCTTTTGAGTCAATCACGGCTTTAAGAGCCTCAACGAGTTCTGTGCCGCCCATATCGGCTTCAGTTTCTAGTACGCACGGCAAAAACACATCGCGCATATTTCTCACTGTGCACTTCATAGGCTCTTGAATATCGTGACACACATCCGAACCAAAGCGCGAATAGGTAATGGTGTCTCTACGCTTTAGGCTTTGAGAAAAGCGTCTGAGTGCTTTTTTCGTGAGTTCAATGGAGCGTCCCTCCATCGAACCCGAACAATCCACAAGGATGCTAAGCGAAATGGGTTTATCTTGCTCTTTCCCTTCTGGAGAAAAAGAAGCGATTGCGGCCCAGCCTTCATTGTCACGGCTAACGAGCATTCCGTCGCCTGCCACACCAGAAATATCGATCGTGATATCACGATTTAACGTGGCATTTTCAGGAAGGAGGACTTCAAAGTCACCGCCTCCGATTGACGCAAGAGAAATCGGGTGCGTCGGAGAACTGACCCGTCCTCTTGCTAGGAAACCCGAAAGAACAATCTTTCCTTTGCAGTCGTAGTGCGCAAATAGGTTGCTACGCACGCGTTTTTCATTTCTTGGTGCAGCCTCCCAATCCATCTCATAGCGATTGGCAATCACAGTGGGGATGGTGATCTTGACTGTCCCTTGTTTGACTTCGAGTACTTCAGAGATCGTAAGACGTAACGACGCTTTCTCCTGGGGCTTGAGATTTCCTAATGATGTTGAAGCGATGCCGCCTTCGACTTCGAGCATTACGGGAGCATCTCCCTTATCTAGGCTTTCTTCGTACTTTTTTTGGGCTTTCGCTTTAGGAAAGGCTTTTGCTTTACGCGTGACGCCTCCTACTGCCGCTTCAAATTCTGTAATCACAGCTGTGGACTTCAGTGGAAAGCTATAGCAAATTTCCACAGGCTCTCCTGTTGTGTTCTCGTAGTGATGCTCGATGGTGTAAGTAAGCATCAAGTCTTTAGCCACGGCGTTAAGCGACATGGATTTAAGAATCTGATTCATATGAACTCCCCCTTCTTTTGATTAATGTGTTTTGTCTTCTTTCTTTTGGCGATTCTCGATTTCTTTTACGAGTGTCACGATGCCGCTAGCGAGTTCCCGGATTGCTTCGGTTTTCATGTGCGTAAGATTCGGATCGATTACCAAAGTCAACCCTGCGCCTAAATTGACGTGACTGCAGACATTGATTTCTCCTACGCTACGCTCGGCATAGGAGCACTTATCCAAACACTGAAACTCCTCTTTAAAAGAAGCGGCAATCTCTTCTAGAGGAACGTGACTTGCTGTAAGACGACGGATTTTGAGAAGCCTCTCTAAGTGCTCTGCGCCGTAATAGGCAGCACGCTTTTTCCCAAAAGGCGCTTGCAGTAAACCAATCTGCACGTAGTAGCGAATCGTTCTACGGGTAAGCCCCGTAAGGCGTGCAAGTTCTTCAATTCCGTAACTTGCGAGTTCTGTATTTTCCTGGATTTCTTCTTTCATAAGGGATAACTCGTGTTGATGAGCACTGTGCCGTTCTTAGATTTAATAGAAACGTTGTTCCTTTTTAGACGGGCTTGGTATTGCTTGAAGCTTTTTACCGCCTCGGGAGGCGCCTTCTCTGTGAGTTTGAGTTCACCTGCCTTAGAGCCTCGAGATTTCTCACCTAAAGAGACAGTATCACTGTCGCATATTACTGTCAATGATTAAACAAGAGTTTATTTCGACATTTCTGCAAAATAAATCGCTATTTTATTTGTTATTATAGTATTTATAGCGCTATAAAAAATAAAACCTTTGATTTTGACAATTTGTTATTTTAAGACAGTTAGTAAAAGAGCTTCAGAATGATTTCAAAACCAGCGCCTTTTAGTCGAGAAAAGCGCCGAAAACTGGTTTTCCGAAAATGTCAAGAGAGGCGAAAGAAGCGAGGAAGCTCTTGATCTTCTGCAAGCTTTTTCTTAATTCGGTTACAACTGCCGGTAGCGGCCCTTCTTTCCCTGTTTTCCACAGTTTCTGTGGAATGAGAAGAGATTTTGCTAATGAGGAAGGCTTAGTGCTTTGATTTGATTGATGTGCTCAATAAATAGGCACGTCTTCGGGCTTGACTTTTTGATTTTCCTTTCTGCGGCCTCAAAAAAGGGAAGCCGAACCTGCGCTTACCATCTTTTTAAGGGAGTCTTTCGTACGAGCAACAGAGAAATTAAGGTTATTGGCAATAACGTTATTGTCAATAATCTTAAATTATGTTATTTTTC
>CAVKJM010000069.1:0-2570 GCA_963656505.1 bacterium | reverse complement strand
GAAAAACTCCATTGTTAATCCAAATCGTTTTTACGGTCAAGAACGCGAGCTTGGGCTACTAAGGCAATTGCAAGACGATGTCCTAGAGAAAGGAATGAGCCGTTTTGTCGCAATCGCCGGGCGTCGTCGCTCTGGCAAAACACGGCTTATCGAAGAAGCGCTTTACTCGTCACCAGAGACGCCGCAGATTTTCCTTTATGTCGCAGCGCAACTTACCAAAAGCAATCTTTCGAATTTAAGAAAAGAAACCGCTGACGCACTAGGGGTTGCGCTCCCTCCTAACATTCAAACCTACAAGGAAATTTTCCGATTCATTTTTAAAGAATCCGAAAAGCGCCCCATTGCGCTTATTCTCGATGAGTTCCAAAACTTTGAGGCTGCTGATCCAACAGTCTTCGCTAGCCTTCAAGAACTTTGGGATCGCTATCACACACGCTCAAAACTTCTTCTTATCACGTGCGGCTCGTCTGTAAACAGTATGCGAAAAATTTTCGAGGACAGAAAAGCTCCCCTCTTTGCTCACGTAAGCGCCTTTATTCGACTCGAGCCTTTTGACCCAACGCTTCTTAAAGTGATCTTCCGTGACTACAAAGAAAATTTCTCTGGTGATGATCTCTTAGCTCTTTATGCGCTGACAGGAGGCGTTGCGCAGTACGTTCAAAGCATGCTCACATCAGCCGCAACAACGCTTGACGCCATGATCAATCACGCTCTTCTTTTCAGTTCAGGATTCACAACTGAAGCGCAACTTATGATTGCCTCAGAATTTAAGGCTAACGCTGCGAACATGAATGAAATCCTGATGGCTATATCGCAAGGCAAAAATAGGAGAACGGAATTAGCCTCGCTTTTCGATTTCAACATTTCCGGCCACTTAAATCAGCTTGAAAATCTTTATGGGCTAATTGAGCGCACAGAGCCCGTTGCAGAAAATGGTGCCAAACGAAAACGCATCCGCTACGAGCTAGGAGATGCGCTACTCGACTTTTGGTACACGTTCTGCTTGCCGAACTTGAAAATGTTGCAGTCACCAAACCCGTCTGCCATCGTTAAAGAAATCGAGGCTCGCTACCCTACGTGGGCAGGGCGAGTCTTGGAGCGTTTATATCGCCAGCATTTTCGAAATCTCGGTCTATTTACTGCTGTCGGCCCTTGGTGGGATAAAAAAGGCGAAAATAAAATCGATCTTGTTGCCCTTAACAGCACTGAAAAGAGAATCGTCTTTGCAGAAGTCAAGCTTAATCCAGCAAAAATTCATCTTGAAGAGCTAAAGAAAAAGGCCAGTGTGTTTTTCTTCTACAACCCACGCTTTGCCACGTTTGATTGCAGTTTTATGGGGCTTTCAACGAAGGAGCTTGCGAGTTCAGAGCCCTTACCCTTTGAGTAAGGCACACCCGTCTCTAAGAAGAGAAACCTTCGGCGACTTCTTTATCGGATTCCAAGAATTTCTCTGCGAATCCAAAGCGAGAAAAATTTATCCGTGATTGAGTACGCCTTTTCTTTCTCGTGATGATTTCTCGCTGTAGCAGTACCTTTATTGCCGCTTGCACTGAACTCTGAGAAAAAAGCGCATGGCGATTAACAAAGGTGCCCGATGTGACGTGATTAGCTTTCCCTTCTTTAGCAATCGCATAGAGGACTTCTTTAGTTCTGCGAGAAAGTAGCGATAGCCTTTCTCGATATGAAGTTCCATTAACTGAAATCTCTTCTTCCAAAGAATCCTCAATGATTCTTTTCGTACAGCGTGAGTGAGACTCTGTGCGAGAGAAGGCGCCGTGAAAAACTCGCTGCAAGCAAAACGTGTTACCTGAAAGCTCTCTGTAGATTGCCTGAATAGCCTCCGCCTCAATTTCCCGATTGCTTTTCCGAAATAATTCCTCAACAAACTTCACGTAATCGCGTTCGGGAATTTCGCCGAGCTCAATCACGTCTTCATCCTGGCAACACGGGTGCTCCGAAGAAAAGCACATCGTCTGCAATACCTTGCGATTCAATCCAGAGAAAATGACCGTAATATTTTTGGATCGATAAATGAATTCCATCAGAAGAGCCACGCCCTTGGCTTCTTCGTAGTTTGCAACTCGATCAAATCCGTCAAGAACAACTAGAACCCGCTTCTCTTCTTTTTCAAGATAAGAGAAGATTTCTTGGAGAGTTACCTCGGGATTGACGATGTCACCAAGATTGATAGAAAAAGCTAGTTCCTTCGTTTCAGGATTAAGCGTAAGTTGCGGTCGCAATGACTTTAAGAAACCAGCGTAGTCCAGGAGTGCCGTCGGCCCTTTTGACCGCAAGGAATCAAAAACGCGCTTCGTGAAAGTGAAAACAAATTCCGCAAAGCTTGTCGTATGAAGCAAATCGACATTAACGATTTGGAATTTATTGCGAAGTTTCTTTCTCTCAATCGTATTGGCAATAAGGGCCGTCTTGCCCATTCCGCGCTCGGCAATGAGCGCGACATTGGTGTCATTAAGAAGTCGTTTCTTTAATTGCACTGCTTCCTTCTTTCTTGAAAAGAAGGCCTCTGAAGGAACTTTCCCAGCGATAAAAAATGGATTGCTTGTCATTTT
>CAVKJM010000068.1:0-6826 GCA_963656505.1 bacterium | reverse complement strand
GGCTACACCGATCGCATCGGTTCTGCTGCCGCCAATCAGAAGCTCTCTGAGAAGCGTGCTGACGCCGTCAAGGCCTATCTCGCTGACAACGGCATCGCCGAAGATCGCATCCAGCCTCTCGGCCTCGGCTCTGACAACCCAGTCGTTGACTGCAAGGGTCAGTCTGGTGCTGATTTGGTCAAGTGCTTGGCCCCGAACCGCCGCACAGAAGTCGAAGTTTTCGGCTCTCGCGCTGCGAAGTAAAGAATTCTGTCGGGCGAGCTACTCGACATGAATAAAAAACCGGCCGGGTGGCCGGTTTTTCTTTGCCTGAAACTCTGAAATTAGATGGCCGCTTCGCCCTGTTCGCCCGTGCGAATGCGCACCACCTGCTCGAGAGAGGCGACAAAAATCTTTCCATCGCCAATTTTCCCCGTGCGAGCGCTCTTTTCAATCGCCTCAAGTGCCTGCTCTAAAACGTCGTCTGCGACAACAGCTTCAATTTTCACCTTCGGCAAAAAATCCACCACATATTCGGCACCGCGATAAAGCTCGGTGTGGCCTTTCTGGCGACCAAATCCCTTGACTTCCGTAACGGTCAACCCTGTGATGCCGATTTCAGCTAAAGCCTCTCGCACTTCGTCGAGTTTAAACGGCTTAATGATTGCGATAATGAGTTTCATGGCTCTTGTCTAATCTTTTATTGACAAAAAGGAGCATAACCTCGTTAGGATTTTCTCGCAAGAATAACCCGTGCTTCTGTGTAATAGCGTTTATCTTGCGCGTGACCCATCGAGAAGGTTTTCCGAGGCAATACGCCATCGATTTCGATACTCTTAAAAAAATCAGCTTTTCGTATTTTTGGTAAAAGAAAACCTATCGATTCTTCTTTTGAGGCTAGATGGCGCAAAGAATCGTCTCCGTGAATGTAATCGAGCGTTGCATCACTTCCCTTTAAAACGCTATCAAGAGCGCTTTGCAAAGCACCCACTGCGAGCGTTCCAAATTTGAAATCAAGGATTATTTCGCCTGCCTTTTCGCCTGCAATCCAAGAAATACGGTGACCTTCTTTTGCGTCGCTCTCAAAGGGCTTTAACTTTTCTAGGAGACTATCGGGATTAACGAGATTGACCACGCGGTGAATGGGCTCAAATTCAAGAGAGGCATCGTGAATGTTACCGAGTTCAACCATGGCAAAACGCGCTGGGTGCGTGGCTGCCGCTTTTTGACCAATTCTTGCTTTGATTTCCTCAAAAGCCGCTTTTGCGCTCGCAAGCGAATGATTTCCGTCTCCCACACAATATAAAAGCGCGTTTTCTCCTTGAGCTAGGCGCTTCTTTTCATAATCGGAAATTGCATCAGAAAACTTAAGAGCGGCCTCCTTATTAACAAGGCGGCCCACAAGGCGACCCCCTTCGAGCATTAAAGAGACTTCATAAAGAGTATCAAAACTCTCCTTTTCCTTTTCCAATGACCCTAAAAGCGCATCCTCTGGGTCATCGGCTAATAGAAGAACGTGGCTTAATTCAAGAGCGGCTCCCTGACGAATCGCTAGGCGAGGCGGAATACGAGATGTCACCGTTTTTTCTGTTGCCCGAATTGCTTTTGTGGTTTCTGGCGCATAGTCGTACTGCTCTAAATCGATAACGCCGACAACGCCGCGGCGCACCTTCCCCGTCGAAAGTGTTCTTTCCACGTAAACGAAGCTATTGCTTATCTTTTTAAAGATTTCGTCTCTGAGATAACTTTGCATCGCCGCATGGATTTTTTCGATGCGATTCTCTTGATCGATGCCAAGCCACACTTCGGGATAAACAAGATTAAGCGTACTTGGCGCATCAGAAACGATGGCCTTTACCTTCTCCCAATAATCGGGTTCACTTGTGAACTGATCGCAGGCAATGACAGGCCACGTCGGTCTTACCCCGTTTCGTGGCAATAAAAAATCCATCGCGGAAAATGCAGCCATAGTTACCTCAGCTAAATGCAGTGTCTATGGCATTGTAGCGAGGAATGCCCTTTATTCTTCTTCCCCTTTTATGGAAGATCTCTTTCCCGATTTTTAAGCCGATTTTGAACGCTATGTGTTCATTTTTTCGTTTTTCTTATCAAAAATTAAACACAAATGCCTTTTTCGCTTTATACTGCGGCAATCCTATTTTCCTATTGATAAATCATCTATTTTATAAATGAGGACTCGATTCTCATGGCAGCTGAACTTACCCGTAAGCAGTTCAATCTACTTGTGGCACTAGCACAAGCACAACAATCGCTTTCTCAACGAGAGCTTGCCAAGCGTTCAGGTTTTTCTCTTGGAACCGCCAATCGCATCCTTGGAGAATTAACCGAAGCTGGTCTCGTGAAGGATAACCGCATTAGCGCTTCTGGCCTTTTGGCTCTTGAACCCTATCGCGCCAAGCGTGCCGTTTTTCTTGCCGCAGGCTTTGGAAGTCGCTTAGTACCTGTGACGCTTAACACGCCAAAACCCTTGGTTCGCGTTAACGGTAAGCGCCTTATCGATGGTCTGCTTGATGCTGTCTTAGCCATTGGCATTACAGATATCATCGTGGTGCGCGGCTACCTTGGCGAGCAGTTCGATCAACTGCTTTACAAATATCCGATGATTCACTTCTTGGAAAACCCCGTCTATAACGAAGCCAACAATATTTCTTCAGCGCTTGTGGCACGGTTTTCCCTAGCCAATACCTACGTACTTGAGTCCGATCTTCTCATTAAGAACCCAGCGATTCTTCGCAAGTACCACTACAACTCAGACTTCCTTGGGATCCCCAAAGAGCGTAGCGACGATTGGTGCTTTACCGTTAAAAACGGCACGATTACAGAAGAAAAATTCGGTGGCCTCAATTGCTATCAGATGGTCGGCATCTCCTACTGGGATGCCAAAGATGGTGCCAAACTCTCTGGCCACTTAAAAGAAGCCTACGAAAGACCAGGCGGCAAAGAACGCTACTGGGAACAAGTCCCCTTATGCGACTTTAAAGACGACTATCAGGTTGACATCCTTGAGTGCGCCGAAAGCGATATTACAGAGATTGATACTTTCCGCGAATTAAAACAAATCGACAAGTCCTACGAAAGCTAACGAACAAGAAAAACAATGACACAAGAACCACAATTAAAACGAGCACTCAATCCCTTAAACGTATGGGCTTTAGCTTTTGGCTGCATTATCGGCTGGGGATCCTTTATTAACCCAGGCAAAAAATTCCTCTTTAATTCGGGAGCGGCAGGAACGGCTATCGCAATGGTTATCGGCGCCATCATTATGGTGGTCATCGCCTTTAACTATGCGTACATGGTTCCAAAGTACCCCAAAGCTGGTGGTCAATTTACCTTTGCCAAGATTTGCTTTGGGCGCGTAGCCGCTTACTTTTGCGGATGGTTTCTCGTTGCAGCGTACCTAACAAACGTTCCGATGAATTCGACGGCCATTGGCCTTATCGTTGACGGACTTTTTGGTCCCATCCTTAAGTTTGGCTTCAGCTACACCATCGCTGGCTTTGAAATCTATATGGGAGAGATGCTCTTTGCGATGGCAATTCTTGTTTTGTTCGGCATCTTTAACATTAAAGGCGTTCACGTCGCAGGTGTCATTCAAACCATCTTGGCGTTTTCTCTTGGTAGCTCCGTGTTAATTTTGACAATCGCCGCACTTGTTAGCGACGTTGCCACGCTTGAAAACACCGCTCCCATCTGGGGCTTTGATAAAGCGGCTGCGATTGCTGCCGCAAAAGCAGGAACCTACACAACTGTCGATGCGTTTGCGCATCTTGGGACTGTGCAAATCTTTGGCGCAGTGCTTGCTACTCTAGCTATTGCTCCTTGGGCCTATGTCGGTTTTGACACGATTCCTCAGGCAGCTGAAGAATACAAATTCTCCCCGACAAAGGTAAGCCTAATTATGATTGTTGCCATTACCTTCGGCTGCTTTGTGTATATCGCCAATAACACGATCACAGCCGCGGCCCTTACCGATTGGGGCGACAGAATCGTCTATAGTGAAAAAACACCTTGGCTTTTACTCGTTGGTGCAGAAAGACTTCTTGGCATCTACGGAAAAATCATTGTCGGTATCGCCGTTTTTAGTGCTGTCTTAACAGGAATCATGGGCTTTTACATGGCCGCTTCGCGTTTGATGTTTTCTATGGCTCGCGACGGTTATCTTCCGAAAGCTTTCGCTAAGGTCGATCCCGTTCATAAGACTCCGAAAAACGCCCTTCTCTTTTGCATCGTGATTTCTCTTTCGGGACCGATCTTAGGGCGTGAAGCGCTCGGGTGGTTCGTGGATATGTGCGCTATAGGCGCCTCGATTGGCTTTCTCTTTACCTGCCTTGCCACTCACGTAACAATGAAGAAAAACGGAGACACCTCCGTGTGGCTTGCCACCGCATCAATCCTTGGCGCGGCGTTCTCGCTCTTTTTCATTGTGCTGCAATTGATTCCCATCCCAGGGCTTGAATTCGTGCACTTTTGCAATGAATCCTACTGCTTGCTTGTCGTGTGGATTTTGATTGGTGTGGCCTTTTACATTGGGAAATTTGGCTTGACACTGCGTTAGGCGTTTGAAGTCTCACCTTTTAGACCAAGCAGCCACTTATTCTGGCGCTTGGTCTTTTTTTGGAGAATTTAAGCCAAGGTTTTTACAAAAACTTCGCCCTTACGTTTCGCCAAACGAGTCGTAGTCTGATAAAGTCCCTTAGTTTTTCTAGAGTTTTTGTTCTTATATGACTGACGAAAGCATTTTTAAAATTAATACAGAGATTCTTGGACAAGCACGCTTTGATTCAAACCTTGCTAGCGGCGTCTTTCCAAGATCACACAATGTGCTACTGCACCTACCTGAGGATTTTGCTCGAGATGCAGGCGGGCATAGCGACTGCCTATTTGAGGCGGCCGGCCCCCATGAGCGCCTCTTTTTCGATCCCAAGCAAACACGTAGCGCGATCGTCACCTGCGGTGGCTTGTGCCCAGGACTTAATGACGTGATTCGTTCGATTGTGCATGAATCGCATTACGCCTATGGCGCCGACGACATTCTCGGCTTCCGCTTTGGATTGGCTGGCTTTATTGAAGAAAAAGGTTTTACTCCCGTTGTTCTTCGCTCCTGCGATATTGGAAATATTCATCACTTTGGCGGAACCATTCTTGGCACATCGCGTGGCGCGCAGCCAATTGCACGCGTCGTTGATCGCCTGGAAAAAGAGCATATCGATATCCTTTACGTAATCGGTGGCGACGGCTCAATGAAAGCGGCGATTGCCATTAAAAATGAAATCGCTAAGCGCGGTCTTCGTATTTCTGTTATTGGCATTCCAAAGACCATTGATAACGACATTAACTATGTGCCGAAGTCCTTTGGTTTTGACACGGCTGTTGAGAAAGCAACTGAGGCTATCGATTGCGCTCACGCTGAGGCCACAGGATGCAATAACACGATTGGCTTAGTCAAACTCATGGGCCGTGAATCGGGATTTATTGCTGCGCAAGCCGCGCTTTCGATGAGCGATGTGAATTTTGTTCTTGTCCCTGAGCTTCCCTTTGAGCTCGAAGGTAAAGAAGGTCTTCTTGAAGCCGTCTTTAACCGCATTTCCGCTCGTGGTCACGCGGTGATTGTCGCAGCCGAAGGCTCTGGTCAGCACCTTTTACAGGGAACGGGCAAATACGATCCCTCTGGCAACATTGTCTTAAGCGATATTGGTCTATACCTTAAAGAGCGTCTTATTTCCTACTTTGCGGAAAAAGGTGTCGATTTGACAATTAAGTACATCGACCCAAGTTACATCATTCGCTCTGTTCACGCCAATACGTCTGACTCCGCTTACTGCGGTCAACTCGGGCAGCACGCCGTACACGCAGCAATGGCTGGTCGCACTGGCGTTGTGGTTTCTAAGATTATGGATGAGTTCGTACTTGTTCCTTTGGAACTTGTCACTGCACGACGCCGTAAGATGGATCCCAAGAGCGAGCTCTGGCGCACAGTGCTTGAAAGCACAGGTCAGTGGGCCGTTAAAGGCATGCGTGTGGAATAAACATTTCACACTTTTCTTAAAAGGGCAGAATCAATCGTGGTTCTGCCTTTTTTTTGGCTTGCATCCCCGAGAGTGACACAAAAGTCAAGAATTCTCCTTTATGTTGACCGAATTTCTGCCGATTTTAGGTAACCATAAAGGAGATTTCTTGAGAAATACCCTCCTGAGTCTTGGATTTTCCAGAACCGTCAAAAAAAGTTTCTTTCCGTGGTCGAACGAGCAAAAATTGCTTGTGCTTCTCTTAATATCAATGAACAAGACCATTTTAACCATATGGTTAAAAAGGTTATTCTAGGAAGCGGGGCTGAACGTCAAATCGAAGATATTGCTGATGCAGTTCAAGTGAAAACACGCTAACGCATACACAAAAACTACTTAACAAAAAAGCCCGAAGAACCTCGAGCCTTAGAAATTCAGTGGTTTTGTAGTGGTTTGTATCTTGTAAACCACTGACTTGAAGAAATCTTGGTGCCCGGGGAGAGACTCGAACTCTCACGCTTTTAAGGGCGGAGGATTTTGAGTCCTCTGCGTCTACCATTCCGCCACCCGGGCTAAGCAAGAGCGGAATTATACTGATTTTTTGCGCAGCCAAAAACCTCGATTTTTTTCTTTCTCCACTAGTGTCCAAAACGGAGTCTTTTAGGAGGCGGTAACCCCTTGATTTAATTGATAAAACAACCAGCCCCTTCTCCGCAGGGGGTAGTTTTAGAAGTCGAGTGTCAATTGCTCAGAAGTTGGCTCGACCTTTGTTTCTTCTGCTTTATTTTCTCTGCTGAGAATTTCATCCAAGCATTGAT
>CAVKJM010000067.1:0-6838 GCA_963656505.1 bacterium | reverse complement strand
TTGGTTTTGTGTTTGGAAGACGGACTTCAGGTTCATTTGCAGTACGAACTCTATTTGGAGAAAAACTTTCCGAGGGCGTTTCGTACAAGAAACTCTCCCTTTTGGAGAGGAGAACAACTTTTTTAACTCACCTCGTAAAGAAGGGCGCAATTCCTCCCGTGTCTAAAGACACAGGTTTCCTTGCGCGATTTCTATGAAAAGTTCGTATTTGAATGAGGACGACCGACGGTTCGCCGTCGGTTTTTCCTGTGGGGTGTTTGCTTGCGTTTTGTGGGGTTTGGTGTACCTTGTCCCACTAGCGCTCCCAGACTATGACCCGGTGTATATCTCCGCAGGGCGCTTTGTGAGTTTCGGGGCAATTGCATTGCCTCTTATTTATATCGAGCGAAAAGAACTCTCTTACTACACGGCTTCAGACTGGTGGCTTGTCACAAAGTTGGGCGTCATTGGAAACATCGTATACTATTGGTCGCTTGCCGCATGCATTCAATATGCAGGGGCGCCACTAGCTGGGATGTGTATGTCGGTTGTCCCAGTTTCTGTAGCAATCATCGCCAATATTCGCGATAAGAAAAAGAATCGCTCTTTGTCTTGGGGAAAACTCGTTCCTGGCCTATCTTTAATTACGTTTGGATTTATCCTCGCTAATAGCGGCGAATTCGAAGCCGTTGTTAAATCTCAAGGCGGAAGTGGCGTCAATTTCTGGATTGGTCTAGCTTTCGGAATCTTTGCTTTGGCTCTTTGGACGTGGTATCCGATTCGAAATTCGGATTGGTTAATCGAAAATCCAAAGAGGTCAGCAACAACGTGGTCGACTGCGCAAGGCTTGGTGACGTTCCCCTTTGCCATTATCCTTTATCTCGTTTATTGGACTATTGACCCCAATGCGACAGATCTTCTCGGGGCAAGACCCATGTGGTTTATTCTTGTTGCAGGTGGTTCTGGCATCGTTTGTTCTTGGATGGGAATTGCTTTCTGGAACGCCATGAGTCAGAGATTGCCGACGGTTTTAGCCGGCCATATGATTGTCTTTGAAACGGTGTTTGCCGTTTTGTTTGCTCACGCTTGGCGTGGTGCTTGGCCTAGTGCCACGATGCTTGTGGGGCTTACTTTCTTAATTGCGGGCGTCTTCGTTTCTTTGGCTGCGTTCCGAGCGGCAAAGAAAGTCAATTAGTGCCCTAATTTTGAGCTGAGAATCGGCCTTTCTGCTAAACCTACATGTTTTCTTTAATTTCAAGTGTTTATTCAGATGAACTTTAGAGTTTGTCCGAAAGAAAGTTTAGAAATTGTCCGAGAAAAAGTTTAGAAATTGTCTGAAAGAAAGTTTATAATTTGTCCGAATGAAAGTTTGCATTTTGTCTGAAGCATGACTGCTTCTTGATGGTTTAGAGAGAATAAAAGGAATGGCGTTATGGCGCTTAAGCATCGCTGGGCAAAGGAGCTTCTTACATCAGCCCTTAGAACATTTCGAGTGGTAAGTGTCGTTGGCGCTCGGCAGTCTGGGAAAACGACGCTTGTGAAATATGAGTGCCCAGTTCCTTCGGAATTTCGGTCTTTGGACATTGGAGCAACCCATAAAGCGGCTTTGGATGATCCTGCTTTTTTCGTTGAGCGTAAAGTCGGTAAGAGCCTCGTTATCGATGAGATTCAAAAGGCGCCGTTACTTATTGGTGAAATCAAAGTTAAGGTTGACGAGAATCCCCAAAAGGGGCAGTACATTCTTACGGGGTCTTCCGATTTTCGAAAACTCCCTCAGGCCAATGAATCTTTGGCTGGCCGCATTGGTTTTGTGCGTGTCAGAAACTTTACGGAGGCCGAGTTTCGTGGAAAACAAGCCACGTTACTTGAAAGGCTTTTTCGCGAAGATATCCCAGAATCCTGCAGCCCTGAAGACTGCAACAAAAGACTCATCCTTAGCCTTACGGAGAAGGGAGGCTTTTTTGAGCCACAGGAACTATCTGCTGAGGATCGACGCAACTGGTATCGCTCGTACATTGATCAGCAAATTCTTCTTGATATGCGAAATCTTTGGGGTACGAGGAGTAGCGATACCATAAAAGACTGTTTCGATTCCTTGGCAGCCTATTCAAGTAAGCTTCTTACTACTCAATCTATTTCCGGGCAGTTCAACGCGTCTTGGCTCACGATTGAAAAGTACCTTTCAGCTATCGAAGCGATGTTTCTTGTTGATCGAGTTCCTGCTTGGACAAAAAAAGATTACGACAGGCCAGGAAAAAAACCGAAGCTTTTTATGACGGATACGGGGCTGATGTGTTCTTTACTAGGGATCGTCAATGCCGCTCAAAGAATAGAAGACGCGGACTTTTCTCAAAACGAAGGCGGAAAACTCGTTGAAACTTGGGCGTATAACCAGTTAGCCTCAGAAGTGGACCTTCATCCTTTTTGGGCGATGTTTCACTTAAGAACCAAGGCCCACGAGATTGATTTTCTCATTGAAGATGGGGAAAGAAACTACTTGGCTATCGACGTGAAGTCTTCGCAGAGCGTTAATTCAGACGATTTCAAACATATTCGTTGGTTCCAAGAATTAGAAGGACTCGAACACTGCATAGGTATTGTTTTGTACTCTGGAAATGAGGTCTTGTCTTTTGGAAAGCGCTGTTATGCCATTCCTTTTGCCGCTTTGTGGCTTGGCTAAATAGCCAAAGAAAGCCTCAATAAAGGGATTCTTTTACAAAGTGCAAAGAAAAAACTAGGCGAAAAGCGGTCTTACGCTTGATTTTCCTAATCTTTTCTCTACAATGGCGGCTCTGAATCACGGTATGGGCGGTTTGACACCTGTACCGCTTGTTTTTAACCCTAACTTTTAGAAAGGTTTGATATGTCAACCATTGAGAAGAGTCAGATTGTTGCAAAGTTTCAGCGTGCCGCTGGAGACACAGGTTCTCCTGAGGTTCAGATTGCGCTTTTAACAGCGCGCATTAACGGCCTTACAGATCACTTCAAGGTTAACGTCAAGGATCATCATTCTCGTCGTGGTCTTTTGAAGATGGTGAGCCGCCGCCGTAAGCTTTTGGACTACTTAAAGCGTACAAACTTAAACGCCTATCGTAAGCTCATCGACGATCTGAAACTTCGTAAGTAATCATTGTTCACCGCGGCCGCCAAAACAAAGCGGCCGCGATGGTTTTTTGTAATACACACCCGCGCGAGTTGTTTACTTTTTCTGCCGTTTCCTGGATGGTTTTCGCGCGTTGCGACTTCGATGCTTTTTATGCTTTGAGAACAACGAGGCCGCAGCGTGCCGTTCGAAAGAGGAAAGGGCGCAAGAGAAACACTTTGTCGTGGGTCTATAGAAGTTAAAGGATAACTTTACTCATGACAATGTTTAATAAGGTCTCCAAATCGTTTCGATTTGGCGATCACGATGTGACGCTCACAACAGGCGAGATTGCCCGTCAAGCGACAGGCGCCGTTATTTGCCAGATGGACGATACGGTGGTTCTTGCCACAGTTGTTGCAAAGAAAGAAACAAAGCCTGGTCAGGATTTCTTCCCCCTGACAGTCGACTATATTGAAAAGACCTATGCTGCTGGTAAGTTCCCTGGCGGCTTCTTTAAGCGTGAAGGCCGTCCGAGCGAAAAAGAAACGCTCACAAGCCGCTTAATCGATCGCCCGATTCGCCCTCTTTTCCCCGATGGCTTTTTTAACGAAGTTCAGGTCATCATCCACGTGATTTCTGTTGACCCTGAGGTCGATCCCGATATCCCCTCGATGATTGGTGCGTCGGCAGCATTAATGATTTCTGGTATTCCCTTTAAGGGCCCGATTGGTGCCTGCCGCGTGGGCTACATTGACGGTCAATACGTTTGCAACCCCAAAATTAGCGAGATGCCAAAGAGCAAACTCGACTTAGTGGTTTCTGGCACAGAGCGCGCCGTCTTGATGGTTGAATCCGAAGCCGATCGCTTATCGGAAGAAACAATGTTAGGCGCCGTGGTCTATGGCCACGAGCAGCAGCAAGTTGTCATTAACGCCATTCACGATTTGGTCGCTGAAGCCGGCAAACCCGCTTGGGATTGGACGCCACCAGCCCCGAATGAAGCGTTGATTTCTCGCGTTCACGCCATTGCCGATGAGGGTCTCAAAGAAGCCTACACAATTCGTCAAAAGCAAGATCGCAACGAGAAGTTGCGTGAGGTCTACGAGCTCGTTGAAAAGACGCTTACCGAAGAAGCGGAAGCAGCTGGAACAGAAGTTCCTGATATGAACGAAGTGAACGGCATTCTCTTTGAAACAGAAGCTCACATTGTGCGTTCGAACATTTTGGAAGGTAAGCCCCGTATCGATGGGCGTGATACCCGCACAGTGCGTCCGATTGAAATCCGTCAAGGCATTCTCCCGCGCACACATGGTTCTGCGCTCTTTACGCGTGGCGAGACCCAGGCCTTGGTTTTAACAACCTTAGGCACCAAGCAAGACGAACAAATCGTTGATTCAATCATGGGCGAGAGCCGTGAGCGCTTTATCCTTCACTACAACATGCCGCCTTTTGCTACAGGTGAAACCGGCCGCGTTGGTAGTCCCAAGCGCCGTGAAATCGGTCATGGCCGTTTAGCCAAACGCGCCTTAAAGGCTGTCATTCCGAGCGAAGAAGAATTCCCGTATTCGATTCGTGTCGTAAGCGAAATCTGCGAATCCAACGGTTCAAGTTCAATGGCTAGTGTCTGCGGTGGCTGCTTGTCGCTTTTGGATGCTGGTGTTCCTTTAAAGGACTATGTCGCAGGCGTCGCGATGGGCCTAATTAAGGAAGGCAATCGCTTTGCGGTTTTGACCGATATCTTGGGCGACGAGGACCACTTAGGCGATATGGACTTTAAGGTTGCGGGTACCGAAAACGGTGTCACGGCCTTACAGATGGATATCAAGATCGAAGGCATCACAGTTGAGATTATGCAAGCCGCTCTTGCGCAAGCGCACGAAGGCCGCATGCACATCTTAGGTAAGATGCACGAGATGGCAGGCGGCGGCGCTAAAGCCTTATCCGATTGGGCTCCGCGTTTAGTTACCTTTAAGATCAATCCCGAAAAGATTCGTGATGTGATTGGTAAGGGCGGCGCCACAATCCGCGCCTTAACGGAAGAAACCGGCTGCGAAATCAACATCGAAGACGATGGCACGGTCACCCTTGCATCAAGTAACGTCGATAAGATCGCGGCGGCCCGTAAGAAGATTGAAGAAATCACCGCTGAAATCGAAGCCGGCCAAATCTACGACGGTACCGTCACGCGCCTTTTGGACTTCGGTGCCATTGTTCAGTTGCTCCCAGGTAAAGACGGATTGCTGCACATTAGCCAGATTGCACGCGAACGCGTCAATCAGGTAAGCGACTACCTCAAAGAAGGTCAGGTCGTGCGTGTTAAGGTTCTCGAAGTCGATGAAAAGGGCCGTGTGCGTCTTTCGATGAAGGCACTTTTGAAAGATGAACATCAAAGTGAGCCTACGGGCGATATTCGAGAGGAATAACCTGTAGAATATCCGTTTCGAGTTTTGGAATTGGGCAATTTGCCCGATTCCAAAACCTAGAAGTAAGAAAAACAAGATCCCGATCAAACTTCTTAAGGAAAAAGAAAATGTCTCGTCAACTTCTCGTTGCCGCTAACTGGAAAATGAATGGCTCTTTGGCCGCCAACGCTGCTTGGATTGATTCGTTCTTGCCGCGTCTTAACACACTTAAGTGCGATGTCGTTGTTTGTTCTCCGGCTGTCTACGTCTCGCAGCTTGCTGCTTCTTTTAAGGGCACAAAGATTGGTTTTGGTGGTGAAGACGTCAGTGAACACGATCACGGTGCCTACACAGGCGAAACAGCAGCTTCTATGCTCGTTGATGTCGGTGCCAATTGGGTCATTACTGGCCACTCGGAACGTCGCACCTACTTTGGTGACACGGACGCTCGCGTTGCTGCCAAAACAAAGGCTGCTCTTGAAAAGGGTTTAAAGCCCATCGTTTGCATCGGTGAAACATTGGCCGAACGCGAATCGGGTAAGACTCTTGAAGTTGTCGAACGTCAGGTTAAGGCTGTGATGGATGCCGTTGGAGCGAAGGCTCTTTTAAATGGCGTTTTGGCCTACGAACCCGTTTGGGCTATCGGTACAGGTAAGACTGCAACACCGGCTCAGGCCCAAGAAGTTCACGCTGCCATCCGTGCCTTTATCGCTAAGACAGATGCTGATGTTGCCGCTAAGATTCGCATTCTTTACGGTGGGTCGGTGAAGCCTGCGAACGCTGCGGAACTCTTTAGCCAGCCCGATATCGACGGCGGCTTAATCGGTGGTGCGGCCTTGAAGGCAGATGATTTTTATCAGATTTGCGCCGCTGCGGTGTAAATCGTAGAAGGATACGTTCAAATGCAAATGATGATGAGCATTGCGGTTGTCGTGCAGATTATTTCTGCCGTCGCCGTTATCGTTCTTGTGTTACTCCAGCACGGCAAGGGAGCCGATTTAGGAGCGGCTTTCGGGTCGGGTGCTTCGGGTTCGGTTTTCGGAGCCTCAGGGTCGGCAAACTTTCTTTCGCGCTCAACAGCGGCTGCGGCCACTGTGTTTTTCTGCGCCACATTAGCCATTACGGTTGGCTCTGGTGCCTATCAGAAAAGCGCGCGTCAGAATGCGGCAGGTGTTCTTGGGACAGTGACTGTCGAGCAGCCTGCAGCGGGTGCTGAAAACACCGGAAACGATTTGCAATCGAACCAGATCCCGCGCTAAAATACGCGCTTCCGTTGTCGGGGGTAACTTCGAAAACGGAAGCGTAAAAATTCGTTAAGCGGTCGTGGCGAAATTGGTAGACGCGCAGCCTTGAGGTGGCTGTGGCGAGAGTC
>CAVKJM010000066.1:0-6920 GCA_963656505.1 bacterium | reverse complement strand
CTGAAGAGGACCTTGGTAATGGCGTTAATGTTGGCGTAGCGCTAGAAAGTGAATATGACTCTGCCACGGGCCAAATGACTGATGACGGAAAACTTTTTAACTCGATGAGCTACCTCTGGGTCGGTAACGACAAAGTGAAGTTCTCCCTTGGTAACCTCGGAGGAGCAATCACTTCTAGCGGTGGTGACTTTGATATGGCATCAAGCTTTGATCCTTTAGAGGCCGCCTACGGCTTAGGCGGTATGGGACTCATTGCCACAAAAGACATGGCGCCAGACTCTGCGCTTTCTCTTGAATTAACTCCGATTGAAGGATTGAAAATCGGTTTTCAGGCCTCTATGGGCGATAAAAGCGTTAGCAAGTGGTCTGAACGTGAACACTACTATGGCGTGGGAGTCAGTTTTGAGAACGGTCCTTTTGCCGCAATGGTTTCCGCTGAAAACCTTCGTCGCGCGAAATCCGCCACGCTCCAAGACCGTGATGCCTATTACTTAACAGCAGGCGTTTCTTGGGACGCAGGCTTTATTAAGCCCATGGCCCTATACCAACACGCCAATAAAACAAGCCTTCGTGGATTTGCCGATTGTGCCTTAGAAAGCGCTTATGAAACAGATGATACGGATGCTGCCGGAAAAGTCGATAGCTTTATCTTAGGCGCAACAGCTCCCGTAGCTGGCGGCACTTTGGCCTTTGCTGGGCAATATGCCAATGTCAAATACACCGATAGCGATTTAAAGGGCCGCGCCTACACATTGGGTGTTTCTTATACCTATGAATTCAGTAAGCGCACAAGCCTTTACGCGGGTGCAGTGTATGTTAAGGGTAAAAAGGAATTTGCTGAGTTCGATGCCTTTAACCAATACCAAGTTGGTCTTGGTCTAAACCACACTTTCTAGGAGAAAAACAAACATCCTTTAATTAAATTCCCCTTCCCCGTCCTTCGAAGCTTGTCTCCTTTCTTATATTGCGTTCCTTTATTAAGCTTCGAAGGACAATTTTTTTCTTTCTTTACTTCGTGATGGCTTCAGTCATCTCTTGAGCAAGTTTCTTTGCAAACGACTTGTCGTCGGCTTCAACCATGACGCGCAATAAGGGTTCTGTGCCAGAAGGACGAATTAAAACGCGGCCCCTTCCAGAAACTTTTTCTTCCGCTTCTTTTACTGCCTTAAGAAAAGGCGCGTCTTTTGTCCAAACGTAGTCTTTTGCCACTCGCGTATTTAAAAGAACTTGGGGCATGAGTTTTAGCCCAGATAAAAGTTCTTGGAGTGTTTTCTTTTGCGCACGAATGGCAGCGAGTACTTGTAAGGCGCTTACAATCCCATCGCCCGTTGTTTGACGGTCAAGAGCAATAATGTGGCCGCTTGATTCTCCGCCAAAGAGCCACCCTTTTTTAAGGAGTTCTTCCATCACGTAGCGGTCGCCTACTTTAGCGCGAAGAAATTCAACGCCTTCTTCGGCAAACTTCTTTTCTAAGGCGTAATTGGTCATCAAAGTACCGACAACGCCATCGACTTTACCGAGTCTCTTTCTATCGCTCACAATGACATACAAAAGCTCATCGCCGTTATAAACGTGGCCCTCGTTATCAGCCATAATCAAGCGATCGGCGTCACCGTCAAAAGCAAGACCCAATTCACAACCCGCTTTCTTGGTGCGCTCGGATAGGTCATCTGTGTGCGTAGCGCCCAATCCGCGATTGATATTAAAACCGTCGGGCGTATTGCCGTCAACCGAAACATCAGCGCCTAATTCATGGAAAACAGCAGGAGCGACGTGATAGGCTGCGCCGTTGGCGCAATCCAAATAAAGCTTCATTCCCTTTAAATCCAAAGTATTCGGGAAGGTGCTCTTACAAAATTCGACATAGCGCCCTGCAGCATCATCTAACCTGTGGGCTTTTCCTAAAGAATCGCTTTCTAAGCAAGAAAAGCCTTTTTCGATTTCTTGCTCGATTTCTTCTTCGACGGCATCAGGAAGTTTCATTCCCTTTTCAGAGAAAAACTTAATGCCGTTATCGTGAAAAGGATTGTGGCTTGCGCTAATGACAACTCCCGCATCAAGCCTTAAAGCTCGCGTTAAATACGCGACTGCTGGCGTTGGAATGGGGCCACAAAGAACAACATCGACGCCAGCGGAAGAAAACCCGGCCTGCAAAGCGGCTTCTAACATGTATCCTGAGACGCGCGTATCTTTTCCGATAAGAACTGTGGCGCGGCCTTCCGTCTTACGGGCTCGGAAAACGCGTCCTGCAGCCTCTCCTAACCGCAAAACAAAATCAGGCGTAATAGGATTAACTCCCACCCGTCCACGAACACCATCGGTTCCAAAATATTGACGCGCCATAAAAAAGGTCCCCCTTTGTTTTTTTGATTTCGGCATTTTAGCCGAGGCACCTTACTTCTTTTGGGTAAAACAAACACACTTTGGTTTTAAGAAACCGCTCTTCTCTTTTCTTATTCAATCAAGCACTTACCCTGCTCTTCGTAACTTCGTGAAAACTTACGCCTGAGAAAGTGCTTTTCGGCGCTAAAATGAGCGCAAATCCATTCTTTTTACTCGGATACCGATTTCATGTCTGACTTAGATACTCCCATCATCCGCCGCGAAGATTATCGGCCCTTTCCCTTTAACATTGATTCTGTTGAACTCGATTTTGTTTTAGACGCTGAGTCCACCCTCGTTACAACAACGATGCTTGTAACACCAAAAGCAGGCTTTACGGCTTCTGACTTACGATTGGATGCCTCGGAACTCGCTTTTGAGCGCCTCTTTTTAAATGGCACAGAGCTCGATGACACCCACTACACACTCACTAGCAGCGCATTAACTGTCAAAGGAATCACAAAGCAATCGCGCCTTACGATTATCAATCGCTTTAGCCCGGCAAGAAACACGGCGCTCTCAGGCATTTATATGAGTAAAGGCGCCTTTATGAGTCAGTGTGAATCCCAGGGCTTTCGCCGTATTGCCTATTGGCCAGATAGGCCCGATGTGATGAGTCGCTTTACTGTGACGATTCACGCCGATAAGGATGCGTATCCTGTGCTTTTGAGCAATGGGAACCTTGTTGATTCCGGAGAAGAAGCACAGAATCGTCATTGGGCAAAGTTTGTTGATCCCTATAAGAAGCCAAGTTATCTTTTCGCTCTTGTCGCTGGAAAGTTTGTTGACCGTAGTGAAGACTTTTTACTTAAAGACGGCCGCACCTGCCACTTAAGCATCTGGACTGAACCTCACAATTATGAAAAAAGTGCGCACGCCCTAGAGAGCCTTAAAAAGGCCATCCGCTGGGATGAAGAGCGCTTTGGTCTTGAGTTAGATCTCGATCGCTTTGGCATCGTTGCCACTGACGACTTTAACTTTGGCGCGATGGAAAATAAGAGCCTTAATATCTTTAATTCGCGCTATGTGATGGCTTCTCCTGCTCTTGCCACTGACACGGACTATCACCGCATTGAGTCTGTTGTGGGTCACGAATATTTCCACAATTGGACAGGAGACCGCGTCACGGTGCGTGACTGGTTCCAGATTACGCTAAAAGAAGGCCTCACGGTTTTCCGCGATCAAGAGTTTTCGATGGATATGACACCAGACGCCACGACTCGCGCCGTCTGCCGCATCCAAGACGTGCGTGATTTACGCCGTGCGCAGTTTCCCGAAGACGCTGGCCCCATGGCGCACCCCATTCGTCCCGAGAGCTATCGCGAAGTCGATAACTTTTACACGATGACCGTCTACGACAAGGGTGCCGAAGTCATTCGCATGCTCCAAACGATTCTTGGAAAAGCAGGCTTTGAAAAAGGACTTCGTAATTACCTAGCTCGCTTTGATGGGCAAGCGGTCACTTGCGATGATTTCTTAGAAGCGTTTACGGAAGCCTGTGGCGTTGACTTAAAGGAATTCTCGCGCTGGTATAGCCAAGCAGGAACCCCGCACGTGCGTGTAAGTTCTGCTTACGACCCAGAATTAAAGACGTGCACGGTGTTTGCGACACAGCGCACAGCGGCAACTCCTGGGCAGCCCAAAAAAGAACCTCTTGTCATCCCGATTGCCATTGGCCTTATCGGTCACGATGGAAAAGATATGGCCTTGCGTCTAGCTGGAGAAACGGAAGCCACCGAAGGAACGCGTGTTTTACTACTTACCGATGAATCCGAGCAATGGACTTTCGAAGACGTTAATGAAAACCCCGTGCTCTCAATTGGTAGAGGCTTTTCAGCGCCCGTTATTTTCGAGTACCCCTATTCAAGAGAAGAATTAGCCTTCTTAGCGCTTCACGATTCTGACCTCTTTAATCGCGCAGAAGCCATGCACCGCTTAGTCTGTGATTCTCTTTATGAGATGATTGGCGAAGTGACGCGAGGCGAAGAACCCATTGTTCCCGAGGCGTGGATTCGTACGTTTGGTGCGATGCTTGCAGATAACTCCTTGTCTCCCGCATTTCGCGCTACGGCGCTTACGATGCCAGAGGAAACCAACATCGCTCTTAATTGCGCGATGATCGATCCTGATGCCGTGCATAAGGCCGTGTTAGCGGCTCGCGAAGCGCTTGGGAATCGCTTTACCTCCGAGTGGCCAAGCATTATCGAAGAAAATACGATTAAGGCTCCCTATAGTCCCAATGCCACAGACGCAGGAAAACGCGCCTTAAAGAATTTAGCGATTGACTACTGGTTAGCAAGCGGTAGCGCCAAAGCATTACTTTTATGCCGGGCCCAATTTGAAAGTGCCGATAACCTCACAGATAAGTTAGCAGCGCTTACAACCCTTGTGATGTCGCGAAGCCCTGCGAAAGCAGACGTCCTAAATGCTGCTGCACGCGACTGGTATCGCGAACCGTTACTTCTTAATAAGTGGTTTACGGTTCAGGCTGTAGCCCCAGCTTTTGAAGGAGAACTCTCTGTTTTAGAGCGCGTGAAGGCTTTGATGAGTTATGAAGTCTTCTCGATTAAGAACCCGAATAACGTTTATGCGTTAATCGGAGCGTTCTTTACAAGGAATCTCGCGGAATTTCATCGCGCAGACGGTCTCGGTTATGAATTTTGGGCCGACACCGTTTTACGGCTCGACAGAATTAACACCCACGTCGCCTCACGCCTAGCGCGCGCCTTAGATCACTGGCGCCGCTTTGAACCCGTGCGTGCGAAACGAATGCACGACGCGCTCTTGCGCGTTGCCGCTTGCCCAACGCTTTCGAATGCCGTTCGCGAAATCGTTGAGAAAGCCCTTTCTAACCACTAGAGAAACTAGAGGAACCTGTCATGCAACGACAAACGCTTCACACCTACCTCGACAATGAGATTGCCGAATACGGTCTTGACCCCAAACTCTCGCAGTTGATTATCAACATCTCGGAAACGTGTAAGGAAATCAGTTTTGAAGTCGCCTGCGGTGACGTGGCAGGTGTCTTAGGAGTTGCTGGTTCCACCAACGTTCAAGGCGAAGTGCAAAAGCAACTCGATGTAATCTGTAACGACTTGATGGTCAAAGGTTGCATTCGTTCAGGTTGCGTTTGCGGCATGGCTAGTGAGGAAATGGAAACAAGCCTTTCGGTTCCTTCCTACCTTCCTGTAGGTCCCTACTTAGTCACCTTTGACCCCTTGGATGGTTCGAGCAACATCGACATTAACATTTCTATTAGTACACTCTTCTCGATCCTTCCTAGCCCACACGGCGCCTCCCACGACATTTCCGATATTGATTTCTTGCAGCCTGGCATTAATCAGGTCGCAGCCGGTTACGTCGTCTATGGGCCACAGACCACAATGGCGTTGACCCTTGGTCGTGGCGTTGTGATGTTTACGCTTGACCCGGCATCGAACCACTTTATCTTTACAAAGACCGAGGCCGTGATTCCTCGTGAAGCCCACGAATTTGCGATTAACTGCTCGAATATGCGTCATTGGGAAGAGCCTGTGCAGCGTTACATTAAAGAGCTCTTAGAAGGCACCACAGGCGTTCGTGGTAAAGACTTTAATATGCGTTGGATTGCCTCGATGGGCGCTGAAGTGCATCGTATTCTCTCGCGTGGCGGCATCTTTATGTATCCGTGGGATAAGCGCATGACAGATAAGGCAGGGAAGTTACGCCTCATGTATGAAGCGAACCCCATGGGATTCTTAATCGAACAAGCGGGAGGTGCCTGTACCGACGGTCGTCATCGCATCTTAGAGATTCAGCCCGAGAAACTTCACCAACGCGTCCCTGTGTTCTTGGGAGCAGCTGAAGAAGTCGAACTCGTCACAAATTACATCCTTGAGGCTGACAAAAAGGCCGCAAAAGATGCGGCCGAATAAAGCTTTAAGTTTTTAGCTTTCCTAATCCCCAGAACTATTTGTCGTTTTGGGGATTTTTGTTTTCAGCTCCCTCTTCGGTTTTCTCCTCTTTAGGAGCCGCCTCTTCCTTCACCGCTTCTTTCTTATTGCCAAAAAGACCGAAGAAGCCGCGCTTTTTCACGGGTTCTGCTTCTTCAACGGGAAGCGTAATGCCATTGGATTCTGCAATCTTCATCACTTTCGCATCAAGTAAAGAAACTTGCGCTTTAAGTGCTTTGAGTTCTTCAGAAAAAGATTCCAAAGCCTGTGTTGTTCTTTCTGTTGAACTTGTCATCGAAGCGGTTAACTGCGCATTTAAATCAGCAAACTCTTGAGAAAGCGTTTTCGTGGAGGCCTGAATGCGAGACTGCTCTGCGTTTTCTGCAAGTTGCTTGTTGGTTCTCGCTTCCTTGTAGGCCTTGCGGATATCAACAAGAGCGGCGGCTTGTTGTAAGAACGACCAAATAATCCACGCCACCAGCAGAAGGCCCAAAACGACAAAGATAATGAGACCGAGAGGCGCCTCAACTTGCTTGACAAGCAAATTAACAGGAACTGGCGCGACGATTCCCGTCCAGTTAACGGCAAGGAAAACGGCGCTTAAAA
>CAVKJM010000065.1:0-7141 GCA_963656505.1 bacterium | reverse complement strand
CTTAAAATCTCTATAATCGCGCTTTTTTGAGTACCCCAATGAGTACCCCAAAGATAACCTCAAAGATAACCTCAAAGGCCTTTGATGGTTAGGTAAACGAATGCGTTGTTATGGGCGCTCGTAGCGTTTTCCTCTTTTTTATCCTCAAAAGTGCAGTATGAATAAGACGACAATCGGTATTGTTTTAGCGGGTATCGCCGGCCTATCGTGGGGCTCGATGGCGGTTGCTGCACAGTACCTTTTTGAGCACTACTCTTTTGCGCCCGTCGATTTACTCTGCGGAAGACTTTTTGGCGCAGGGATCATTATTCTCGTCTTTGAATTGCTACGAGGGCATAACATCTTTAACGTCGGTGCGTCGCGCAATTGGTTTGATCTCATTATTTACGGCTTTGCGCTTCTTTCAACGCAGTACACATTCTTTGAAGCCATTAAGTACACGAACGCAGGAACAGCTGCTGTCGTTGTCGCTGTGGGCCCAGCGCTGATTCTTTTTTATATGCGCGTTTTCGAACACTATGCGATGAGCGTGAGCGAGGTCGTTAGTGTTGTTCTGTGCTTTTTCGGCGTTGTGCTTCTTGGTACAAAAGGCGAATTTGAAACACTCGATTTTTCTTTGGTCGGTTTAGCGTGGGCTCTTGCATCAGCGGGCTCTGGCGTATTCGCAACGCTTTATTGCCGGCACCTTGTCACGAAAGTGGGCGTACTTAAATCCGTGGGGTGGGGTAGCGTGATTTCTGGCGCTGTGACCTGTTTAATTTATGCGCCCTGGAGTGCGGCTGTTGTCTGGCAACCACTTTCGATTGCGTGTTACCTCTACGTTGTTGTCGTTGGAACGGTTGTTGCCTTCTGCTGCTTTCTTGGCAGCATGCGTTATGTCACAGCCAACATCGCAAGCCTCTTGGGTTGCTTAGAGCCGCTTTCGGGATTATTCCTATCGGTTGCAATTCTTGGCGTCACTTATGGCTTAGCTGAAAGCATTGGAGCCGCCATGATTCTTAGTGCTGTCGCATGGCTTTCGATTGCCAAGAGAAAATAGACGCTTCACAAATTCTCTAAAGAAAGCCCTTTTATGCGCAAGGTGTAATTGCGTAAATCTGTGTTTTGCTCAAGAAATGCTTCAACCTTTTTCTTAAGAAGCGCCTGATGGTATTTCTCGCTATTGAGTTTTACTTCAGAGACTTCGAGCAATTTCTTTTCTCGGGTAAGAGCCACAAGGTCAATTTCGTTTAATCCCTTCTTATCCCACCACTGCCCAACAGTTTCCCAATTGGGATTAGCACGATAGGAGGCAAGAAACCAGCGCTCGAGAGCTTTACCTAAGAATTCAGGGAGTTCTTTTTCAACAGTGCGTTTCAGTGTTGTCCAATTGCTCGCTTCTGCAAGACGCGCATATTTTTCTGGCACGATAAACGTTAACCAGAAAAGGAAATACTGATCTCGTATGCCGTAGCGCGTAATGCGCCGTTGGCCGAGAGCGGCAAAGATTGGCTGGATTCTTTCAATGATGCGAAAGTGTTCGAGTCGATTTAGATAGGGTGCAATTTGAGTGGCACTTTGAACGCGTTCAGCGATTTCATTCCACTTTGTTGCGCCACTTGCAATCGCTCGAAGAATCTCAATATAAACGGGAGCTTCAGCGCGCTGGCTTTATGGTTGTTCCTGAGAGCGATGTCGATGAATTTAAGCGGCTACTTATTGCGTATTACGAAGGAGCGTCAGAAAAGGAACTTGTTGAGTTTTTCAAATCTAAGGCTTTGAAGGCACTGCCAGCGACTTAGGGAAAAAGGAGATATTTCTTAAATCTCTTGCGTGCTAGGATAAGCAAAGAAAAGTTAAGCCCTATCCACTCTTAAGAGGAGAGAAGCGATGTCTTGCACAGTCTTGCGTCACGCACACGTTGTAGATCCTGTCAACGGTAAAAACGGCATTTTCGATGTGGTTCTTGAAGATGGAAAGATTGCTGAAGTCACGGAGAACGCTCAATGCAAAGCCCAGAAGGAATACGACTTCACAGGTTGTGTTCTTCAACCCGGAATCATAGATAGCCACGTGCATTTAGGCGGCATGTGGGGTTCGCACTTTGGCCATAGAATGCTTGCGCGAAGCGGCGTGACAACGTGCTTGGATATGGCAGGTCCCTTAGACGATATTCTTGAAAATATCCCGAAATTTGGCGCGGGTTTAAACGTTGCTATCTTGCAGTTTGCCTCTCCTCCTTTCACCTTTAAGAATTCAACGCCAACGAAAAAAGAGATGGAAGACTTAATCGATAAAAGTCTTCACGACGGCGCTTTGGGCGTGAAACTTTTGGGTGGCCACTATCCGTTAACGCCAAAGGTTTCCTCAGAACTTATTCACACGGCTTTAGAAAAGGGTAGTTATGTTGCTTGGCATGCCGGAACAACAGAGCACGGCTCCAATATCGAAGGACTCCTTGAAGCGATCGATATGGCTCAAGGGGCTCCGATGCATCTTGCGCACATCAACGCTTACTGTCGAGGTGCAATTAAGCCCGAGTTAGAAGAAACAAAGCTTGCCATCGATAAGTTACTTGCTAACCCCAATGTCTTTTGCGAAAGCTACATTTCGCCACGCAATGGAACACGACTAACATGTGACGAAAACGGCAAAGTGATGAGTCGCGTGACGGCAGGGTGCCTAACGCGTTATGGCTTTACGGCTGATGTTGATGGCGTTAAGAAAGCGCTTTTAGCGCATCACGCATGGGCTGTCTTTGATGCGGGTGGCTATAGCGACTTGATGACTGGAGAAAAGGCGCTTCGCTACTGGGAAGAAAATAAGACCGATGTGGGAGGAAGCTTCAAAGTGAATCCTCCGCTACCTCGTGTGTGGCTTTCTGAAGCGAAAAGACCTGACGGGAGTTTCGTTGTCGATGCCATCAGTACCGACGGCGGTTGCATTCCACGTAATGTGATTCTTTCAGAAGGCCTTTCTTTAGTTAAGCTCGGAATCTTGACGCTTAGTGAATTCGTGATTAAGACAGCCGTTAATCCCGCGCGTATGCTTCGCTTAACAAATAAGGGGCACCTCTCAATTGGTGCCGATGCTGATATCACGGTTTACGACTACGAAAGACAGAAACCTGTTGCAGCCTTTGTGGCGGGCGACCCCATCTTCCTTAATGGCGAAGTTACGGGAAGCGGCGCACACATTATCTGCACAGAAAAAGGCGAAAAATCGGCGCTCCAATACGCTAAGAGCGCCATCGTTGTCGATCCTTCCAAACCCTACGGACCTCGCTACATTCCGTAGATAGGCAAACGGCGCCTTAGCGGACGATTCTGAGAATTTCAGAAGTAGACCTGCGTGTTGAACGAAAATCGTTTAATGCGCAGGGCTTCTCGTAACCTAAAGCAACGGCAATGGCAATCGCACGAGTTTCAGGGATAGGAAGGTATTTACGCAAAGCCTCTGGGTAACGCACTGGGTTCCAGGCGACAACGGAACCTACGCCACGGTCAGCCGCAGAAAGCATCAAGGTCTGCGCAAAAGCCCCGAGGTCAAACATCATATAAGGCGTGTAGGTCTTCGGAACGGTAAGAAAGCAGACAGCAGGCGAGAAAAAGAGTTCTTGCTGAGCAGCAAGTTTTACTTGAGCAAGCCCCGCTTCTTCACGCGCCTTATTAAATAGACGCATATTCTCTTGCGAAGTTTCAGAAAACTTTTCGTGAGGCGTTGCAGGAATTTCACTTAAGCCAGCGTCTTTTGCTTTAACAAGTTCGGAAAACTCACGCCGAAATCCTTCGAGCTTTTCTCCAGTAAGAACCCAAACGTCCCACTCTTGAGCGTTGACCCAACTTGGAGCGCGTGTGGCGTCTTCAACAATGGCTTTTAAAAGCGCATCATCAATTGGTGTAGCCTCAAAGTGGCGAACAGAATGACGGGCACGAATGGTCTCGGTAAATTGCATAGAGTCCTCCTTTACTAGAAAGAAAGTTCTTTGTAACGATTGGCTAAACGGACAAAGCCATCGACGGCAATGGTTTCAGCGCGCGCTGTTGGATCAACGTCTGAAGCACGAATATCGTCTTCGGTTAAAACGTCAGATAAGGCATTGCGAAGTGTTTTTCTTCTTTGCGAGAAGGCCTTGGCAACAACCAAAGAAAACGCTTCACGGTCAACTGCAGGGATTTCACTTGCGGCCTTTGGCTTCATACGCACAAAGGCGCTTGTGACAGCGGGAATTGGTCGGAAAGCGCCTGCGGGCACTTCAAATAGTTTTGTGATGGTGTAATTTAACTGCAGCATCACAGAAAGCCTTCCATAGGTTTTGCTACCAGGGGCCGCAGCCATACGGTCAACGACTTCGCGCTGGAGCATAAAGTGTTGATCGGCGATAA
Organism: bacterium; assembly: GCA_963656505.1. GTDB lineage: Bacteria > Pseudomonadota > Gammaproteobacteria > Burkholderiales > Burkholderiaceae_F > Duodenibacillus. The sequence goes on along the minus strand of CAVKJM010000065.1, from coordinate 2,777 downwards.
CGCTTGAGGCGTCAAGCAACCGAAAAAGAAGTGGTGAGGAAATGTTATAAGGTAGATTTCCTACGACACGAATCTTCTTCGTTGGGTTCGCTAGTTTTTTCCAATCGACAGTCAAAGCATCGGCTTCAATCACTTCAAGGATGTCGCTAGAGAATTCACTACGAAGCCACGCGGCTAAGTCGCGGTCGATTTCTACAACACGCAGGTGCTTAACGCTACTAAGAAGCTTTCGCGTAAGCGCGGCTTTCCCGGGTCCAATCTCGATAATGTCGTCATCGGTCGAGGCGCCAATGGCATCGGCGAGTTTACGAATCCAGAAATCATCGACCAAAAAGTTTTGGCCAAAGCGCTTTCTAGCGTGATGGTTCTCAAGAGAGGCCATTAAAGATTCTCTTCACGAATCTCAACGTAGGCTTGATCGCGAATCTCACGCTGCCAATCTGTGAAAGCTTCAGCAAGCTTACGTTCACGAAGCGCTTGGCGTGCCGCATAACGGGTACGTTCAGAATCGGCTTCCCTTTGCTGACGGTCAACGAGCTCGACGATGTGATAGCCATAACGGGTCTTAAAGGGTTCGGAAATTTCACCGACCTTAAGCTTATTGATCTGCTCTTCAAATTCTGGCGGCAAGTCGCCAGGGCGCGCCCAACCTAAGTCGCCACCGCGCGTAGCGGAGTTATCCACGGAATTCAGGCGCGCAAAGGAAGCGAAGTCACCTTCTTTAGCCATGACCTTATGGCGAATGTCATTTAAACGCGCAATGACTTCGGCTTCGGGTGTTAAGTCAGAAACGAAAAGAAGAATCTGACGAATGTGGTTCTGTGTCACAGGAGCGCCTGCAAGTTTCGCTTTCACGCCATCACGCTCGCCTGCGATTTTCACAATGTGATAGGCGCCCGAGGTTTTCGCAATCGCAATGCTTCCTTTTTTGGGATTAGCTTGAATTGCTTTCCAAAACGCCGAGGGCATACGCGAGGCGTCCTTCCAACCCAAGTCGCCTCCTTCTAGGGCGTCATCGGCCTTGGAGTATTCGGTTGCAAGTTTGGCGAAATCCTCGCCTTTTCTCGCGCGACTTACGATGGCATCGACGCTATCTTTGGCTTTGTCGCCATCGGGGTCATCGGCCGCAAACGGCACCAAGATGTGGTAGATGTGGTACTCGGTTGTCTCGTCGCTTGAGAAGCCCGCCTGTTCAGCTAAGTAGGTGTTGATTTCACTTTCAGGAATCTGAATCTTGGAATCAACCTCACGCTGACGAAGGCGCTGTAAGACAAGTTCTTGACGAATCTGATCACGAAAGGCGCTGTAGCTCGTGCCGTCAGCGGCTAAGCGGTTACGTAAATCAGAAACTGTCATGTGATTGTTCTGTGCAATCTGTTCGATCGATGCCGTTACCATCTGCTCATCGATGCGGATGCCTGTGTCTTCAGCACGCTGCTCGATTGCCTTTTCTAGAATCAGGCGCTCTAAGACCTGACGGCGTAATTCGCGCATACCCGGCAGTTCAATCGATTGGCGCCGTAAATTAAGGGCCACTTGATGCGTGCGAGTCTGCAACTCATACTCGGTGATCACGTCACGATTGACGACAGCGACAATCCGATCGAGCGGTCGATAGTCGTTAGCGTAGGCATTCACAATCGTTGTGCCCTCTGTCTGATTGGGTGCGGCGTATGACGCACTCGTTGCTGCCAAGGCGCAAAGAAGGCTAGTAAGTAGGTATCGAGTAGTAGAAGACATCGTTTATTTTTATCGTGAAATTAATGTTTTTAAGCCATTTTCTTTACGGAAAATGGCACAAGTTCTCTCATTATATGCGGGAGAGTCTTTCTTTTTGACGGGAAAACAAACTCTTTAACAGATTCGTGGGAGTTGTTCACCATCGAGCCAATCAATTAAGCGCTTGCCACCAAAGGGCGTTGTCATCTCAACGACACCGGGATTTTCCTTTGTAACGCGCCCAATAATGGCCGCATCTTTCCCGTAAGGAGCCGCCTTAAGAGCCTCTAAGGCTTTTGTCGCTTCACTGTCAGGAACAATCACAATGAGCTTTCCTTCATTGGCAACAAATAAGGGGTCAAGGCCTAAAAATTCACAAACCGATCTCACATCGTGCTTAACAGGAATCGCGTCTTCCGTTAGTTCAATGCCGACTTCACTTTGGTGCGCAATTTCATTTAAGGTCGCGGCCAATCCCCCTCGCGTTGCATCACGCAAGACGTGTACGCGGCTTACAGCCGATAAAAGCGACTCAACCATGGCGCCTAATGGCGCTGTATCACTTTCAATGCCGCTAGCAAAACTCATCGCTTCGCGTTTTCCGAGAATCGCTGTGCCGTGATCTCCGAGGCTTCCTGAAATGAGAACGACATCTCCGTCTTTGGCTTCGCGCCCCGTGATCGGATAGTCGACAAGCGCCTCTCCAATTCCTGTTGTCGAAATATAGATGCCATCGCCGTGGCCTTTTTCAACAACCTTTGTGTCTCCTGTGACAATCGCAACGCCGGCTTCTTTTGCCGTTTCTGCCATCGAGGCGACAATTTTCTCAAGGTCTGCTAGCGGAAACCCTTCTTCAAGAATAAAGGTCGCTGCAATATAAAGAGGTTTTGCGCCGCAAACCGCAACGTCATTTACGGTTCCAGCGATTGCTAAGCGGCCAATGTCGCCACCTGAAAAGAAAATGGGACTTACCACATGCGCGTCGCACGAGACTGCAACGGGCTTTTTCATGGAAGGTAAAAGCGCTCCGTCGTGCCCCACATCGAGCCACGTGTTTG
>CAVKJM010000064.1:0-7181 GCA_963656505.1 bacterium | reverse complement strand
AATAAAGTCTTATGCCCTACTGACGCGTGCATTGAAGATGTGCGTTGAAACTTCTAGTGAGGAAGTGAAAAGAGAGTCAGAACTTCGCCTTAAAGAGTTGGAGTTGACGCTTGCGACTTCAGAAATTGAAAGCGCCAAAGACTTAGCGAAAAGCGCGATGAACGTTAGCGAAATCGCTAAAAGAAAATAGCGAAAGTCACGAAAACGAAACCGCCCTACGCTTCAGCTTCTTTTATCTCTTGAGGCTTACAAAGCGGAATCTTCACTGTCACCGTTAGTCCGTGCGGCACCGTTGTTGAGAGAGCCACATTGCCTGAGCAGCGCCTTACAACGCGATCGACAATCGCAAGCCCTAGGCCCGTTCCAGCCGTGCCGCCTCGCGCCGCATCGCCTCGCTCAAAAGGCCTCATTAAGCGCGCAGCCTGCCGCATATCAAGTCCTGTTCCACTGTCGCTTACGACAAGTTGCGCGGCCTTATTGTCTTCGGAATTCGAAAGGGTAATCGATAAATCCAAAACGCCATCTTCGCTCTTACCGTAGCGAAGCGCGTTGGTAATTAAGTTTTGAACGACGCGGGAAAGTTCAATCGCATGCCCCATGACCCAAACATCTGGATCAATAGAAACACGGAGCCTTACCCCTGGATCGATATCCAAGCGCGCAATGTGAATGGCCTCAGAAACAATCTTACTAAAGTCAAGAGCAGATAGCGGCAAATTGTCGCGCCTTGCGTAATCCATAAATTGATTCACAATACGCTCCATTTGCTCTAAGTCGCTTACCATCGCCTCATGCGTTTCTTTGGGTAAATCGGCAAGCTCTGTCTCAAGCCGTAACCTCGTAATCGGTGTACGCAAATCGTGTGAGACACCAGCGATCAACACCTCACGGTCTTTTTCCATGCGGGTGATGTCTTTTACCATGCGGTTAAAACTGGAATTGACTTCCCGGAGTTCTTCTGGGCCACTATCTTCAGGGAGCGACTTTGGCATTCTGCCGCGACCAAATTCTCGGGCATTAATCGAAAGTTGATTTAAGGGCGCCGTTAAACGACTCGTAATCAAAATCGCGCACAAGATACTTGCGATAAAGGCTGCCAGAGCCCACCAAAGCCAGGTCTTCCCGTACGGGGGATCTAGTATGGTGGCGTTCGTTCTTAACCAGTACGCGTCGCCATCGATAGAGAAAGAAACCCAAAGGCCAGGCTCATCGTTGACGCGTTCGGCAAGAATCGTGTCTTGCCCTAACGAGTCACGCACGGTCTGAACAATGTCTTCAATCGAATTGCCAGAATTAGTCAGTGGCACAACATTGTCGTCAGGCTCTTTTGCAAGAATCCTCAAGCCTTCGCGATTGGCAAGAACAAGCAAGAGATCAGGCCGATAAACGGGGTCGGCTGAAATTAACGCATAGCGCGTTAAGTTAGCCATCGAGATAATCTGCTGCGCTGTCGCACGCACGTATGGTGCCTCGTTTAACACACGAAAACTCTGCAGCCACCCCATCACACAAAAGATGATGAGAAACATCAACAGAATGAACGTGCGCCAAAATAGGTTAGGCGTGCGAGTAAGCGCAGAACTCATGGACTCTATTCTTTCTTCGCTTCTGGTTCTGGATCGTCATCAGGAATAAAGACGTAACCCAAGCCCCAAACGGTCTGCAAGTACCGTGGCTTAGAAGGATCGACTTCGATTAACTTACGAAGGCGGCTTACCTGAACGTCTAGCGACCGATCAAAAGCTTCGTATTCACGGCCACGCGCCATTTCCATTAACTTCTCACGCGATAGCGGCATCCGCGCATGACGCGCAAAGGCCTTCATCACAGAGAATTCCCCAGTTGTCAATGTGACAGCCTTCCCGTCCTTACGCAATTCACGACGTCCGAGGTCAAGTTCAAAGTGACCGAAGCGAACGATTTCGTTATCTTTCGTGGGGGCACCGGGTTGATCGGCTTCAGGACGACGACGCAACACAGCGTGCACGCGCGCGAGCAACTCACGCGGGTTAAAGGGTTTCGGTAGATAGTCATCGGCACCTAATTCAAGACCGACGATACGGTCAACGTCTTCGCCGCGGGCCGTAAGCATAATAATGGGCGTTGTGTCTTTTGCTGCACGCAGGCGACGCAAAATCTGAAGCCCGTCTTCGCCAGGCATCATCAAATCGAGAATCAACACATCGAAGCGTTCACGCATCCAAATGCGATTCATACTTTGCCCGCCATCGGCAACTGTAACGGAGAAATCATTTTCTCCAAGATAACGACGCAATAGATCACGCAAACGTGGGTCGTCATCGACCACGAGAACCTTAGGATTACGCGCTAATTCAGCCATTGAAGTTTTCTCCAAAACGAGCAAAAAAATGTTTCCTGTTACAAATTGGATTCTGCGCTTTTTTCAAAAATCCGTGTGCACCCACAAATTCTAGTTACAATTTTTTTGGCATTGTGCACCCTAAATAAATTCATATCTCCTAGACTATGTGCAACTTAAAAGTCCCGAGTTTGGGGTGATGGGGATGATTTGAGGATGACAAAGAGATCGATCAAGAAATTATTTTTCCTTTTGCCTGTTGCTGTTGCTACTGCCACAGCCGCAGCGCAACCGCCCATGTTTATTCACGAAGAGCTCTTCATTGCGGGCGATAACTTCTTTTGGGATCAGATGGATAGCACGCAGCGTGCCGCTCTTTGGCCGATTCTCACACAAGAGCAACAGCTTGCGCGTTGGCGCTTTATGGATAAAACCGAACGCCATGCCCTGCGTGAGAGCTTACGTCCTTATGGCGGCTTTAAATTCCGCACCCATCTGATTGGATTAACCGCACCCTCGCAAGTCTCAACGCCTAGACAAATGACAGTGGAAGAACTCTCGATGTTACGTCGCCAGGTGCACCGCGTTTCTGTTGAATTGCGTTCTGGCGTTCCTTTCGAATGCACCGATCCCCGTAACTGCCCGAGTATTTTGGTCCGTTACGGCGAAAGCCACTAAATAAACATCCAATAACATTCGAGGGACCCTGAGGTCCCTCGATTTCTCTTTACTGACTTTTGGCTTTCTTTAAGGATTTGAAAAATCCGCTCCAGCCTCCTTGGCTTTTGCTAAGTCGCCTGCGAGCACATAGGTAATGCCATCGGAAGCAATCATCTCTCGCAATGCAGCGTTCACGTCCTTCACCGTTAACTTACGAAGCGTCTCTTCGAAGTCTTTACTTGCCATGAAGTCTTTGTCTTTTAGCATATAGGTAAGCCAACTACTAGCTAAGAAAGCGTCTTGCGAGCGATTGACCGCACGGTGCTGCAAAAGTCCTGTGATCGCTTCTTCAACCTCTTTTTTGGTAAAGCCTTTATCTAGAGCACGTTTGATTTCTTCTTTCATGCTCTTTTCAGCTTTCGCAAGGTTTTGGGGAGCGACAATCGCAAATCCAACCCACGAGGCGCGATTTCCGAAAGCAGGAAGAATCGCTTGGCTATAAACGCTATAACTTAACCCCTCTTTTTGACGCAAACGGTCAACAAGGCGATTGGAAATTGAGGTGCCTCCTCCTAAGATCCAATTGGCCACTTCCATGGCCGCGGCTTTTTCTGAAAAGAGATTTCCCTCAAAATCGATGCGAGCAAAGATAGTGGCGTTTTCCTTTTGAGGCGTATCAATCACAATGCGATTGGCAGCCACAGGTTTAAATTCAGACTCAAAATGGATGTAGGCGTTAGCCTTTCCTTGAGACTTTTTCATTCCGAGCGTCTTTTCTAAGAGAGCGCGAACGGCCTTCGCATCAAAGTCACCAACGATGGCAATCGCGCCGTGCTCGGTAGAAAACACATCGTGATACCAAGCGTAGGCGCTCTTACGATCAACGGTTTTTAAGACTTTTAAGAATTCATCCGTTGTCGTTGCGTTACGGGGGTCGCCCTCTGGATAAATCCTAAAGTGCCGACGCATCGCATCGCGCGCTAAAACAATCGGATCATCGCTTTTACCCTCAAGCGCCGTACTTAATTGTTTTACGGTGTGCTTTAATTCTTTTTCCGGATACGTACTCGTTGTCTCAAGTTGCGTCATCAAGTTAAGAGAGGCTTCAAGCGTCTCACGCGTACAAGTAAAGGAAAAGACATCGCCCTGGATTTTGAGCTCAGTCATCTTGTTAGCGATATCGGTCTTGGATAGCCCCTGTGCTCCTTTTAAGAGCATAGAACCCAAGAGGCGATCTAAAGTGGCTTTCCCGTTAGAAGTCTTTAAGTTCCCGTAACGGAAATCTGTCATCACGGTCACTGTCCGGCTTCGTGTCTTCTTGGGTAGTAGCGCAACAGAAACGTCTCCTACAGAAAAACGCTCGGTACGCTTAACAATATTTTCTTGGTCCACATCGAAGGCTTCTGCAACGTCGCCCTCGGCCTTAAATTGCACGCCCGAAAGAACACTATTGAGTGTTGGTGTTTGCATCACTGGTGCACGCTTTGTTTTTGTCTCGGGAATAAATAGACCCACGACACGGTTATCGCGCACAAAGTAGGTTTGCGCAGCCTTATTGATATCGGCATCGGTTAATGCGGCCATCCTGTCGCGTGCGACAAAAAATAGACGCCAATCGCCTAAAGCGATAAAGTCAGAGAGGTCGACAGCGAACTCTTCTGGGTCACTGAGTGCACGCTCAAAGTCTGTGGCGTTTTCCGCTTTCACAAGACTCAGTTCTTTTTCTGTCACAGGGGCTTTGGCGAATTCATTTTCAAGCACATCGACCATCTTCGCTTTCACGCGTTCGATATCGTCGCCCTTTTTAACCATCGCACCAAAGAGCACAAATCCAGGATCTTTTGTTGACATCGACCAACCAAAGATTTGGCTTGCTAACCCTGTTTCCACGAGTGCCTTATAAAGGCGCCCGCGTGGCGCATCCGAAAGAATCTCAACGGCTGCATCCACAGCTGCTGCATCTTTAGCAAGAGCCGAAGGCACACGATAGGCAACTGCTGCCATTTGCATTTCGCCTGGACGTCGGATTTCAAAATAGCGAGGGCCGTCAGCAACGGGTTCCACAGTCCATTCTTTGGGTAAAACGCGTGTGGGCTTCGGAATCTTTCCGAAAGACTCTTCAATCCAGCTAAGAACCTTTTTGCTATCAAAGCGACCCGAAACGGTTAAAACCGCATTGTCGGGCTGATACCACTTTTGATAAAAGGCTCGGATATTTTCAATCGGAACATTCTCGATATCGCTTCTTGCCCCGATCGTTGAATGCGCATAGTTATGCCAATCGAAAATCACCGATTGCATGCGCTTTAACATCACGCGGGTCGGCTTATTTTCTCCCATCTCGAATTCGTTACGCACAACGGTCATTTCGGTATCCAAGTCGCTTTTGGCAATCTTGGAATTGACCATCGCATCGGCGCTCCAACCGAGGGCCCAGCGCATGTTGTCGTCGGTGGCGGTGAAACTAACGAAGTAATTCGTGCGATCGAGCCACGTTGTGCCGTTCATGCGGAAACCACGACGCGCAAATTCTTTTGTGGGGTCAGGATAGTTCTTGCTTCCCTTAAACATTAAGTGTTCAAGTAAATGCGCCATCCCTGTTTCACCATAACTTTCATGGCGAGAACCTACCAAATAGGTCGTATTGACGGTAGCAGTCGGTTTGCTTGAATCTTCAAAGAGAACGACCTTTAAGCCATTGGAGAGCACGTAGCTTGAGATGCCCTCAACGGTATTGACGGGTTCAAGGCCAGCGGAAGCTGCGACGGATGTACACGAAGCAAGTGTCATGATGAAATATTTAAGGCGATTAAAAAGCATAAAACAAGATTCCGATGTATACACCAAATCCCTCAAAAATAACAAGGAGTTTTGATTGTATCGCCTCATTCGAATTCAAAGAGGCAATCTTTCGGAAAGAAACAAAGAGACGTGTTTTTTAACAAATCAATTCCTCATGAGATCAAATCCACGGGGTCTGTGAGAAAAAATGTCTCAAGCGGCAATCCCCCCTCACCCACAATCAACGCTTTATCGGGGTGAAACTTCTCAGAAAACTTCGCAAGAGCCCTCGAGCGCTTTTGGTTGTTACTCTTGACTTCTATGGCGATGACTTTCCCTTTTATCTTTAAAACAAAGTCAACCTCGTCGTTTCCCTCTCGCCAATACATCACGTCAAAGTGGCTTCGATTGCCAAGGCTCACAAGGTAAGCGCCAACAGCAGACTCAACGCAATGCCCCCAAAGATCTGGCGTATTGCGAATCGCCTCGAAACTTTGATCGCAAAACGCGGCACAAAGCGCGTTATTCCAGACTTGAAATTTTGGAATGCTCGCACGGCGTCGTGCGTAATCGATGGAAAACTTAGGAAGAGCGGCCAAGAGACCTGCTTCATTTAGTTTTTCAATATAACCTGCAATCGTTGCGGTGTTGCCTTTGTCTTGAAGCTCACCTAAGAGTTTTGTTAAAGAAAGAATCTTTCCTGAATAGCGAATTCCAAGTTCAAGGGTTCTTCTTAAAAGTGCTGCGTTTGCAATGCGATTATCTTCAAAGATGTCGCGATTGACAGTGGCCTCAATAATCGCATCATGCACATAAGCTTTCCAACGCTCTTCTTCTTTCGGAAGAAATGCCGCAGGGCCTGGAAAGCCCCCGAAGAAAATAAACTCATCGAGTGTTACCCCGTAAGCCTTTTTCATCTCCGCATACGTCCAATGCGTCATGCGGATTTCCTCAAAGCGACCCATCAAGGATTCGCTTAAGCCTGAGACCATTAGGGCTCGTGATGAACCAAGGAGCAAAACCTTGATTGGCCGTTTCTCACGTGTGTCTTCGTCCCATTCACGCTTAACGATTTCAGAAAAATTCTCGACCTTTTGAATCTCATCGATAGCAAGAACGACTTCTTCTTTCGGGTGATTCTTCGCTTCAAGACGAGCAGCGGTCCAACAAGAACTCAGCCACGCGGCATCTCCGGCTAAAACCTTATCTGCCGAAAAATAAAGCGTCGGGCACTTAAGGCTTTTAAGCACCTGCAAAACAAGCGTTGTCTTTCCGACCTGCCTTGGGCCCAAAACGACTTGAATAAAGCGCCGCTTTTCCGTTAAGCGCTTTTTTATGAGATGAAATTCGCTTCGAATAAACATGAGAACTCCGAATTTACGAGATACGCCTCGTAATTTTACGAGATGCATCTCGTAAA
>CAVKJM010000063.1:0-7229 GCA_963656505.1 bacterium | reverse complement strand
CTGCAATGCAGCATTCAGTAGTTCCATCTTAAAGACACTATCTCGCTTTGGATTAGCTAGCGACGAGCCAATCGTCTACCAATCTAAACGGTGCGATTTTTACGAAGCCGCATTTAATAAGTTACGTGAAGAAAATCTTATTTACGGGTGCGCCTGTTCACGAAAAGAAATCGAAGAGCGCTCAAAAGCATTAGGACTTCCCTGTGGGGCCTATCCAGGAACGTGTCGCGATAAGGTTCTTTTAAAACCCATTCGCTCTTGGCGCTTTAAAGTCGGTACGGAGCCTGTCACTTTTATCGATCGCTTAGCGGGCCCTGTCACTGAAGAGACCGCTAAAACCGTAGGCGACTTCATCGTAAAACGAGCCGATGGTCTTTGGGCTTATCAATTGGCCGTTGTTGTCGATGACGCCTCTCAGGCAATTTCCGATATCGTGCGAGGAGCCGATTTACTTGATAACACAGCGCGCCAAATTAAGTTGCAACAGGCTCTAAATTTTCATACACCGCATTACATGCATATCCCGCTTGTTTTAAATCGCGAGCATCAAAAACTTTCTAAGCAAACGAAAGCCGCGTCAATTGCCAATGAAGAGCCCCTAGCCACTCTTGAAAGTTTATTGTCTCACTTTGGTTTAGAGCGCTTTAAGGCAAGGACACTCACTGAGTTCTGGCGCATCGCTACAGAACTCTGGAAAGAAAAATACACGCGCTAAATTATTCAGCGACCCAAGGAATGGGCTGCGGGAAAAGTTGATCGACTAGCGAGTGAATTGTTTTAGCGGTTTCACTTGCATCCTCATAAAGCACTTTCTCGGCGTTCTCTAGGTTAGATGCCACACGCACCGTGTTGCGCCGCGAATCGACGTTACGCGTTAATTCAAGAGAGGCCTTCTTTAACACGGACTTAGACCAGCCACCAAATTCAAAGTTAAACCGTACGCAACTTTCGCAATCTTTGGCGTCTTCCTCGTTGTTGACTTCGCGAACTTTAAGGCCGTGCTCTTCGATTGCGCGCCGCACCTCATAGCTCATCGCCACAGAACTATCGGTATCGACCTTAAGGCAAACCTCAGATTTTTCCGATGGAGAAAACTGATACTGATACGGGTTCATGGCGTAAGGCGCAGAGCTGCAGCCAGAAAGCACAGTAGAAATAGCCAAGCTCGAAGCCGCTAAAAAACTAGCGAGGCAAATGCGAGAATTTTTGATCAACAATAGGCTCCTAGAAAGCGTGATGCGCTAATCCTATCACAAGGATTGCTCACTTAAGGTGCTGATGTGAGCGAAAACCGAGCGAGATAATGTTCGCGAATCGTAACCGCCTTCTAAAAAACTAATTAAGCGATCTTCGCAAAGTTCGTGCGCAAGTCGCATCAAAAGGCGCGTAGCGAAAGCGTAATCGAATTCAGAAAACTTTAGTAGCGTTTGATTGTCCGCGTAGTGCGTATCAAAGCCAAAGGAGACAAGCATCAAATCGGGCGCAAAGTCTTTTAAAGCCTCAACCCACTCGGCTTCAAATCGAGCGATAAAGTCTTTCCCTGTGGCGCCCTCTTCTAGAGCCATTAGGTGAATGTTTTTTCCCATAACCTTTTTATCGAAAGGAAAGGCTGAGGCTTGAAAGCTATCAAAGAGCGCCACGCGTGCGTCGTTAGCAAAGATATCGGCGGTGCCATTGGCGCGATGCGCGTCAATATCAAAGATTGCGATGCGTTTTACATCAAAGTTTTCTAGGGCAAAGCGCGCTGCGCAAGAAACGGTATTAATAAGGCAAAACCCTTCACCGAAGTTTTTCCCTGCATGGTGTCCTGGGGGTCTTGCGCAAACAAAGGCATTCTTTACTTCGTGAGAAAGCACGGCGTCAAGCGCTTTGATTGCGGCTCCGACGTTTTTGTAGGCAGCCTCTAAGAGTTCTTCCGTGACCGTTGTTTCTTCCGATAAAAGACCGTTAACTTTGGCTAGAGCTTTAAGTTTATCTAGGTACGCTTTCTCGTGCACAAGAAGAAGAACGTCATCGGAGGCCTTCTCGCACTGAAACATTTTGAGCCGTTTATTTAAGCCACTCACTTCCAAAACGGCTTCCATTTTCTTTAAGCGCGAAGGGTTCTCGGGGCACTCTCTTGCCCCTTTGGCGCTTAAACATAAATCGTGCGTAAAAAAGCCCGTTGCCATGGAAAAAAAACGACTAGATAAAAGGCAGTATGATTCGAAGAGTCGTTATTCTAGCCTTATACGACTGCGAGAAACACCGACAAAAACTTAGCGATTTCCCCATGAGTGAACAGGTAAAGAGAAAACACGTTTCAAGGCGAAGCCTCCTAATCGGGGCCTTTACGTGTATGGCGCTCGTAAGTCCTGCGGTTTACGCTAATTCTGATGCGACAGACTACAGCGAGCGTGACGATGTGCAACAGTGGGCGAAAAAAGTTGCGGAGAAAAATGGGTTGGATGCCGATTGGATTCTTAAAGCAATCTCAAAGGCTCGTCACGTACGCGTTTCCAAAAAAACAATGGATCGCGATGAGAAGGCTCCCCCCACACGCAACTGGAAGCAATACAAGGCTCGCACTCTCACAGAAGAGCGTATCGCCAAAGGCGTACGCTTTATGCGCCGAAACGAAGAAATCTTACGGGACGCAGAGAATCGCTATGGAGTGCCTGAGGCCATTATCACTGCCGTTCTTGGCATTGAATCGATTTACGGTAAATCGATGGGCCGCTACAGAGCGCTTGATGTTCTTACAACGCTATCTTTTGATCACGAAAGACGAGCGCCCTACTTTCAAAAAGAATTGGAAGCCTTCTTTATCCTTTGTAAGAAAAACGATACGAATCCCACCTCAGTTCAAAGTAGTTTTGCAGGAGCAATCGGCATGTGCCAATTTATGCCGACGAGTATCCTCAAATACGCCCTTGATACCGATGGCGATGGGAAAATTGATCTACGCTTTAGCGCAGCTGACGCAATTTCATCAACAGCAAACTTTTTAAAAGAAAGCGGCTGGGTGAAAGGCCTTCCAATTGAGTGGCCTTGTGCGAGTACGAAAATTCACGCCAAAGACCTTAATGCCGGCGGGATCCTTGCGCACACCACGCTACAAAACTTAATGGACGCCGGGGTCGAACCCTTAGAAAGAATTGATGCGGCGCCAACGACGGCTGCGCTCTTAATTGACATTCCAACAAAAGAGGCCTCCAACGAGACCTCGATTGCCTGGTACATCGGAACGGAAAACTTTGCCACACTCCTCAAGTACAACCGTTCCTACTTTTACGCGCAAAGTGTGGTTGAGCTCGCCCGCTTAATCGAAACCCGCAAAAAAGAAGACGAGCCCTTCCTCTTTTTCTAGTTATTCGTCTGTGACTTCCATAAAGCAGGTGCTCTTGGCTTGGCAAAGCGGGCACACATAGTCTTTAGGTAAGGACTCTCCTTCGTAGACATAACCACAGAGCTTGCAGCGATACTTCTTTTTCTTGCAAGTTGTCTCTTTTTCCTTAGAACATTCACATTCTTCTTTTTCTTTGGGACACATGCTCTTTTCCATTTCTTTATTTGAAGGGCTCATTTCTTTTTCACAAGTCTTAGCGCCGAGCTCACAAGCGCGAGACCTATAAGTTGTATGAAGGAGTTCATGGGCTAGTTTACTTAAAGGTAAACCGTAGAACTCGTTATAAAGCGCTTCGATTTCGGGGTTTTCGTGACTGCGACGCAATGTAAGCGACTTATCTCGCGCAAAAAGCGCTTTAATGCGTTTGTTGCGCGAAGACTCTTCGCGACCGAATTCGGTGCGAGGTTGCCCACCTCCTCCGATGCAGCCTCCTGGGCAAGTCATCACTTCAACAAAGTCGTAGTGGGCTTTACCCGCTTTCATCGCTTCGATTAATTTGGCGGCTCGAGCCGTACCAAAGATAACAGCGATTTTCACATTCGCGTCCCCAATAGTAACGGTCGCTTCTTTGAAGTTTTCATCGCCATCAACGGGTTTTAACTCAATGGCATCGGGGTCAAGATTAACGCCAGTTAGATAAAAGTACGCTGTGCGAAGCGCGGCAATCATGACGCCTCCTGTGGCGCCAAAAATCACACCTGCTCCCGTGGCAAATCCCAAGGGATGATCGAAATCGGAATCTTCTAGACTATCAAAATCGATCTTTTCTTCTTTGGCCCAACGCGCAAGTTCTCGCGTGGTAATCACAAAGTCTGTGTCACGGATCTCGGGCTTATCCCAAAAGCGCCCAGAGGCATTCATCTCAGGACGATTGATTTCAAACTTTTTAGCCGTGCACGGCGTTAACGCCACATTGACGATGCGCGCCGGATCAATACCCATCTTCTTTGCGAAGTAAGTCTTAATCGTGGCGCCCTGCATCGCAATGGGGCTTTTCGCGGAGGATAAATGAGGCAAAACTTCGGGGTAGAAAAGTTCGCAGTACTTAACCCACGCGGGACAACAACTGGTCCATTGAGGGAGTTTTTCTTGATGGCTCTTAAAGCGCTCGATAAATTCCGAGGCTTCTTCAACAATCGTCAAATCGGCCCCGAAATTCGTGTCGAGCACGAACTTTGCTCCGAGTTTGCGTAATAGCGAAACCATCTTGCCTTGAACAAAAGTGCCAGGTTCAAGGCCGAAGGCTTCGCCAAGAGCGACACGCACCGCTGGAGAGGTTGTGACAATTACAATCTTTTCGGGATTTTTAAGCGCTTCTTTTAAGCACGGAACCTCGTCTTTTTCGACAAGGCTTCCCACGGGGCAGGCGTGAATGCACTGTCCGCAGTGTGTGCAGATTCCACGATTGCCGGTTTTCTCTAAGTCATAGCGACCTAAAACACCAACATAATCGCGACAAACTTTTGTGCATAGCCCGCATTTGACGCACAGTGACTCGATACGTTCAACACTTGGATTATCAAGTTCGATGGGCACGCGCACATTTGGGTTCATGTGTTCTGTCATTGGTAGTCCCCTTTCTATAACGTTCCTTTATTCGATTGTATGGCAAAAAAGAAACTTTGCGCTGCGGGCTATGAAGAAAATTATCCTAATAAAGACCGTCTATTGTTCTTTGTGTTTGCCGTAGGTTGATTTGAGGGAAGCAAGTCGTTTTAGGAGGGGCCGTTTTTCTGTCGTTTAACGTAGAGATTCGCGATTTGTCTTTAAAGCGAATTTCGCAAAATAACGAAAGAGATAATGGTGATAAACATGTTGGTGGTATCTCTCTTTTGGGCAAAACTCTTTCAATCTCTCTTTCAAAAGTCACATTGATATCAATGTTCGCTAAAATAACGAAAGAGATACTTGTGATAAACATGCTGGTATCTCTCCTTCAAAAGTCCGGGCTGCTAACTCGGACTTTTTTTCGTTACTGCTACAAGTTAGCAGTACCTACCCATGCGCCCGCATGAATTCGGTTGAAGTCACAGGGCCGTCCTATGCGGACGTGATGGGAGAAAAAGAGCCTTGCCATGAGTGAACAAGTATCACGTATGCTTGCAAACACAAAGAGTATACCTGTCATTTAACTGATTAGCTCGGTTTAAAACCTCTTGTTTCGAAAAGAATTTTCATCTATTGCATTCATCGATAAATCGCTAAATCCTGCGGCTCTTTTAAGCCCAAATTAAGAGCGAGACGACATCCCGAATATTTCTGAAAATGTTATCCTCCCGAGACCGCGAAGGGAGATAGGAATAAATTGCGAACAAATGGACTACATATCGAAGTCGCTTCCGACGAATGCATCGAAGGAAAATTTGGCGTAAGCCTCAATATCATCTGCAATCGTTACGACCTAGTGTTCGGGAAAATTCAATTCCTAAAAATTAAAGAGTTCCCGAATCTATTTATCCCCTTTTGCATTCATCGCTCTGTTTGTCACGTAGGACTTTACCTACTTGAGATTAAACAACAGCACTTCTACGAAATCCTTTCTTATTTAAAGCATCGCTTCTTTTGGGTCTACAAATTTCGACTTTCCAATGCCTTACATAACTTTCGTGGCGCTAGAGTTTGGAATAACTACATCCTTGACTTCCCAGATTCCTTCGAAGGGTTTCTAAAGAGCCTATCGCGTTTGACGCGTCGTAACGTAAAAAAAGAAGCGCGAAGAATTAAGCGTGACCTAGCGCCAGAAATCAAAGAACTCCGCGAGATTGATCTTCGTTTCATACATCAGTATTTTGCAATAAAAGACCTAAGAGCCAACCGCTACAAAAATGCTCCTGAGTTTCTTCGAACAATGCATCCGACGCTAGCCTACGTGATGACTATCGATCACAAAATCGCTGCAATCACTATGGTTTCGCTCTTAGATAAGAACGTTGCTTACGCTGTTGGCTGGACTTTCGACATGCAATACGCGAAGTACAGCATTGGAAAATATCTTTATCTATTTACGCTTAAAAAACTCATCGAGAAAGGATTTACTCGTTTAATCCTTTGTGGCGGCAATTACGAATATAAGAGAATCTATAAGGCCGTATCGCACACTGTCTACAATGGTGACGTCCGTAACGTAAATCCGATTTCTCTACTTAACCGCTTCATCGATTTACCCTTCCTTGTTGCTGGGAGGATTTATCGCTCTTTGCGCCTGTGAATCTATCATGAAAAGAGTCCTCACAATTGGTGTCTTCGATCTTCTTCACTACGGGCACACGGAACTATTTAAGAAAGCCAAAGCCTTGGGCGATTACCTAATTGTTGCGGTGCAAGAAGATAAGTATGTGCCGCTATTTAAGCCCGAGGCCAATCTTAAAAACACCTTGGAAAACCGCATCGACGATATCGTTAAAACAGGCTTAGTTGATGAAGTGATTTCCTACCAGTGCGCAAGCGAAATCGTTCACAAGGTCGATTTCGAAGTTTTTGCTGTCGGCGAAGACCAAAACAACGCCTCATTTAAAGAAGCGATTGCTTGGTGCAAAGCCGAAAAAATAGAAGTCGTACGAGTGCCAAGGACGCCAGACGTTTCTTCTTCTCATTTGAGACGCGAGTGATGCCCATTAAGTCACTTGTTTCGCTTTTCTCTCGAAGCCCCCTAGTGAAGGCCAATATCGGATTTACGCTCGGAAATTGCCTAATTCGTGCGATTTCATTTCTAGCGATTCCGATTTTCACGTATCTCTTATCTGTCGAAGACTACGGGCGCGTGACAACGTTTTTTGCCTATCAGTCAATCATTGGGCTATTCACGGGCCTTTGTCTACACGCAAGCGTCTTAAGTGCCAAT
>CAVKJM010000062.1:0-7240 GCA_963656505.1 bacterium | reverse complement strand
CGGAGACACTCCCTATGAGCTCGAACCCGATGTAAAGGAAAGTATCGGCGCCTTACGCGATATTCACCTCATGGGTTGGCAAGCACGCGCTTCGGGTTTTGGCACATCGCTTCATGCCCTTAAAACGCACGGGTTACTCACGGAAAACGAATTTGAAAAGCTCACGAATGCCCATCGCTTTTTAGCCACTCTTCGCATTGAGTTACATTTAATGAGTCATCGCGAAGAAAATCGCCTTTTATTTGAAAAGCAAACGGCACTTGCTAAAGCACTTGGCTTTAAAGCCGATTCGGGACTGGATGCGGCCGAGCTTTTAATGAAGCACTACTATCGCACGGCCCACGAAGTCGAGCTCTTAGCCGAGATTACATTACGAGATATTGAAGAGCGGCTTTTCCCAGCCCCCGCGCAAAGCCGTGAAGCACAAAACGAAACACTAAATCCCCGATTTGAAATCGAAAGCGAAAAAGCGCTTTTAACGCATCCGGAAAATCTCGTTTCTCTCTTTTTAAATATTGCGCACAATACGACTTATCGCGAGCTCACGTCCTCTCTGATGCGGCTTCTTTACCAGATTGCTAACGAATCGACAGACAATTACTTTCAGGCGCTTTACCCCAATCAAATTCGACACCTTTTTCATGAGATCTTCTCAGCGCACTACGGCTGCACTCGAGCTTTAACGCTCTTGAATCGTTGGGGGCTTTTGGGGCGCATGATTCCTGAATTTGGTCGTATCGTCGGACAAATGCAGCATGACCTCTTTCATGTGTATACCGTCGATGAACACACGATTCAGACGATCCGCTTTATTCGTCGCTTTACGCACTCCTCATACGCTCATGAGTTCCCGCACTGCTCGCAAGTAATGGCTGAATTTAAAGAGCGTTCGCTCCTATCTTTTGCCGCGCTTTTGCACGACATTGGTAAAGGACAAGGAGGAAACCACGCACAAATTGGTGCCGTGATCGCTAAACGCCTTTCTCTTGCTCTTGGGATTGAAAAAGAGGATACCGACTTTGTTGAATTTCTCGTACGTGAACACTTAACGATGAATCACGTGGCACAGAAAAAGGATTTAACAGATCTGAAGGTAATCGAAGACTTTGCCAAGATTGTTAAAACAAAACGCACGCTTGATGCGCTTTACTTACTTACGGTTGCCGATATCCGAGCGACGAACCCGAAACTTTGGAATGCGTGGAAAGGAAGGCTTTTAGAAGACCTCTACGATAAGACGCTTTCCTATCTGAGTGGAGAAAGTACGACGCAAACTCGGGAATCTGTCATTCGAGAAAAAGTCGAAGGCGCCAAATCGCTCTTAATAAAAGAGGGTTTTAAAGAAGGTGCAATTGACCAGTTTATCAATGACTTGGATTTAACCTACTTCATGCGCCATAGCTTAGAAGATATCCTTTGGCATGCAACGGCCTTACTAAAAAATGAGAAAGGTGAGCTCCCACTTATATCGCTACGCGAAAAAGAAAATGGGCTTCTTGAAGTTTTCCTATATTTAAACGATGCCTCAGGTCTTGTTTCCAAGATTCTTCGCGTTTTTGAAAAAGATGGCTTATCGGTTTTAGAAGCTCGCATTCACACCACGCAAACCGGAAAAGTCTTAGATACCTTCCTAGCGCAAGATAAAAGAGAGCGCACCGATTTCAAGAGCTTTACTGAGCAACTCATTAAAGACTTAAAGCTAAGTTTACAAAGCATCGGAGAGCTCCCAAACCCACAAAGCGGAAAGTTATCGCGACGCTCTAGAAGTTTTCCTGTAAAACCGATTGTGGATATAGAAACCGATGTTTCAGGGAAAGGGTCTCTTCTTCAAATTAGTTGTAACGATCGCATGGGCCTCCTTTATGCGATTACGCACACCTTAGCGCGCTATAACGTCAATCTCATTCGTGCCAAGATCACCACCCTTGGCGAACGCGTCGAAGACGTCTTCTTAATCGATGGGGAAACGCTTCGAGATCAAGAGGCGGTTGTCAATTTAGAAAGCGACCTACTTGAAGTTCTCACCGATGCCGATTAGCCTGAAAAAATTCCTTTTACTCAAAGGGGTATAGGAAAAATTTGGCTTTGGTGTTACGATGCGTCTTCCCTAAATCTCACATTCGTCTTGTACCCAAATCAATAGGCTATGCAACACGAACTCTTACTTTTCTTTTTGCTGATTGTGATGACGGTCCTCACTCCAGGGCCTGGTGTTCTTTATACGATTTCCTGTGGTTTTCGCTACGGAAAACGTCACATGTTTTTATCCCCTGTGGCAATCACGCTTGGCGTTGTGATTACCAATGTAGCGTGCGCTGCGGGCCTTGGCGTGATTGTTGCGACCTCTCAAACGCTTTATACGGCGATTCAAATCGCCGGTGGCCTTGTGCTTTTCTATTTAGGTTACCGCAATTGGACTGCACCTGAAGTGGACTTTTCAAGCGCCGCATACCACGCGCAAAACCGCGCCGATGACGATACGAAAACTGCGTTTGTCACAGGGCTCTTATTAAGTATCACAAATCCTGTGCTCATTGTGAGCTTAGTCGCGCTTTTCCCGCAGTTTATTCATCCTGAAGAAAATTACGTTCACAAAGCAGCGCTTCTGATTTCTATTTATGGTGTTGTTTGCATGGCAGGTCACACGCTCTACAGTGCACTCACAATCATGGCAAGCCAACACTTAAAAGGAAAAGGCGTGTCTCGCATCCTAAATAAAGGAAGTGCGGTTCTTTTTTGGCTGATTGCTGGCGGCATCCTCGTGAAAATCTTTCACGCCCTATTCCAATAACTTAAGAAATACGCCAACAAAATGGGGACGAGCCTAGTGTGGTTTTCGTCCCCATGTGTTATCTAGAAAACAGAACTATTTGGTGCTATGGATTTTTACTTTCCCAGCTTTCTTTAAAGCGGCAAATTCGGCTTTCACAGCGTTTAAATCGCGTATAAACCAGGGATTGGCGTGAAGGATAGCGACGCTCGCTGCACCTGTGATACGAGCGTTTTCAACGTCTGAGGCCCAGTGGTACCCACAGATAATGCGAGATCGCCCCATATCTAGACCACGCTCTAAGATTGCCTCTTTGTTGGCGGGATTAATCTCAGCCAAGATTAAAGCCGTTGCCCAAGCGTTCGATGAGTGCCCCGAGGGGTAACTCCCCTCTTTGGCTAGGCGCTCTTCATCTTCTCTAAAGCACGTTGGCTCCCCATAGTAGACAAAGGGACGAATGCGATGGTACTTTTCTTTGGCTCCCCGTACGGCCAACGACCCCGTTTCCTTGCGTAAATGCTTAAGAAAGGCAAAGAGCTTTGGCGTAGTTTCTTTGCTGATTTTCACACCAAAAGCATCCTGAAACGAAATGTGAATCAAAGAGCTATCCGCATCGAGCCTTGCAAGTTCTCCTCGAGCGGTTTGACGTAACTTTTTCCCTTCCTCGTAGGCAAGACGGTCTCTTTCGTTTACAGGGTCGCCTGCTTTCACGGGTGGTGGCGGCGGCAAAAGAAGCGCCGTGCCATCGACTGCTTCGCTTAGCGTCGAGTAGTATTTATTGGGCTTAGTAAGAACGTCGTCGCCTGTGATAGGAGCTGCAGTAAGAGTCATAGAAAAGAGTGCGCACGCAGTAAAGAGCGTCAGTTTTTTCATGATTTATCCCCATCGATTTTCCTAGATCTTGCTCCAATTATACGGGTGCGTTTTTTTGTGCTTTTTTCAGTTGACAAAAAAAAGGAGACGCGGCAAACAAAAAAGCAAGCGTCTCCTTCAAGTAAGATGAAAGCGAGTTATTTCGCGCTATGAATCTTTACTTTGCCAGCTTTCTTTAAAGCGGCAAATTCCGCTTTCACTGCTTCTAGGTCACGGATAAACCAAGGATTGGAGTGAAGGACTGCGACGTTGGCTGCACCGATGATGCGCGCATTTTCAACGTCAGAGGCCCAGTGGTAACCACAGATAATACGAGACCGTCCCATATCAAGACCGCGCTCTAAGATCGCATCTTTATTCGCAGGATTAATTTCAGCGAGAATTAACGCGATAGCCCAGCCGCGAGCCGAGTGGCCAGATGGGTAACCGCCATCTTTACTTAACCTCGCTTCATCGTCTTTGTAGCACGTGGGCTCAGCGTAATAGACGAAAGGACGAATACGGTTATATTTTTGCTTGGCGCCGCGTGGGGCTAAAGAACCTGTTTCACTGCGAAGGTGCTTAATGAATGCGTAAAGTTTTGGCGTATCTTCCTTCGTAATCTTCACACCAAAAGCGTCTTGGAATGCCACGTGAATTAAAGAACCATTTGCATCCAAAATCGCCTGGGCGCCGCGCTCGGCGGTCCGCATCTTTTTGCCTTCAAAATAAGCGATGCGGTCTGCGTCGTTTACGGGGTCGCCAGCCTTAACGGGCATTGGTGGCGGCGGAATGAGAGCGACGCTATCGATTGTTTCTTCAAGCGTTGAATAGTATTTTGTGGGATCGGACAACGCGTCTTTCCCAGTAATGGGAGCGGCAAATACGGAAGCCGCAAATGCGGATGCAGCAGCAATCAAAGTGAGTTTCTTAATCATCTCGGTTCTCCAAGGTTTATGTAGCACAACTTTCGACTTAATTCATAAAGCATTTTACGGGCCAAACCCGAAAGAAGAACCCGATTACCCTTAGGGTATCCCCTAAAAAGAGGAAAACCTCAGTGCTTTGTGGCTTTCATGAGGTCTGCAAGATTAGAAAACGGGTGATTTTCCGTTTTCACTTCTGCTGCTGAACTTTTCAGTGTCCCTGTTGCTTTACAGGCCTCGTGGCGCGGAAAGTTCGGAAGAGAAAGAATCAGCTCTTCGGCAACAAGGTCTGCGGCACTAAAGCGCTTAGAACCGACAATGATGTCAAAGTCACCGTCTTCAGGAATCGGAAAGCGATCTGCCTCTTCTTCGGTGTGCGCTAAAAGAAGCGCCATCGTTTTTTCAATGGGAATCCTGCAGGGCTCTCCGCAATAGACGCATTGCGTTGTCATTTGTGCGGTAAGGACTAATTGAACAGCTAAAAGTCCCTTTTCGCCTTTTGTGGCTTTAAGCATAAAGTGCGCTTTCGCCTCTTTCATTTCGCCTGTGAGGGCATCGGAAAGAGTTGGCATATCTTCAAGCGTCAATTCGCCTTCTTTCACATCTTTACTTTGCGCTAAGGCAAAAACATCGAACAGTTCTGTGGCAGGATTTCTTTCTGTAGCCATTTTGATTCCTTTAATATTGCACCCATTATGGCAAATAAAACTCTGATTTTGGGTAGTACATCGCCCTTTCGTCGTGAACTTTTAATGCGTCTTGGCATTGACTTTTCGGTTTCTTCGCCTCATATCGATGAGACAGCACTCCCTAAAGAGAGTCCGAAATCGCTTTCAATGCGGCTTGCCGCGCTTAAAGCCCGAGCCGTGAAAGAGGAGAACCCCGAGGCTGTCGTCATCGGTTCCGATCAAGTCTGTGACTTTGAAGGAAAGGCTGTCGGAAAACCAGGTTCTTTTGAAAAAGCCTTTGCGCAACTAAAAGCGATGTCAGGAAAGACGGCTATCTTTTACACGGCGCTATGCGTAATCGATCAAGCAGGGCGCGAAACGCTTGACGTGAGTGAAACCAAAGTGACGTTTCGAAAACTTTCCGATTTAGCCATCGAAAATTATCTAAAAAAAGAAGAACCCTATGCGTGCGCGGGAAGCGCGAAGATCGAAAGTCTCGGCATTGCGCTTATGGAAAAAGTGCAAAGCGATGACCCCACCTCATTAATTGGCCTACCCTTAATGATTCTTACGACCCGATTAATTGAGGCCGGTATCTCGCCAATTAAAGGTCTATAAGATGAGAGGTTTTCTTTATCTTCTTCCCAATCGCATCGCTGAAAGTGATCCCACTGAAGCCCTACCAACAGGAGTTTTGGAGAAAGCACGGTTATGCAATTACTTTTTAGCTGAAAACGCGAAATCGGCTCGCGCTTACCTTAAAGCGATTTCTCACCCGAAGCCCATTTGCGAATTAACGATCGAAGAAATCGGGCACGACCCAGATCCAAAGAAAATCGACGCTTGGCTTAAACCCGTTGTCAACGGTGAAAATGCCTGCATTGTAAGTGAATCGGGGTGCCCGGCAATCGCTGACCCTGGCGCCATTTTGGTTCGCAAAGCCCATCGCTTAGGCATTCGCGTGATCCCACTTGTTGGTCCCTGCTCGATTCTTTTAACCTTGATGGCCTCAGGACTTAATGGTCAACGGTTTCGGTTTTGGGGGTATCTACCGATTGATAAAGAAGAGCGAAAAGCCGCGATTCTCCATTTAGAAAAAGAAAGCCGCGCTGGGGAAACCGAACTTTTTATCGAAACCCCCTATCGCAATAACACGATGCTTGAGGCTTTAACGCAAACGCTTAAACCTGCAACGCTTTTAACCGTTGCGGTTGATGTCACAGGATTAGAAGAAGCGATTCAAACGCGTGAAGTGCGTGAGTGGAAAGCGCACCTTGGGTCTTTAAAGAAGGTTCCGACGGTTTTTGCGATTTTGGCCTAAATAAATAAAAGGCTCCGAAGCTCAGCGACGTCTTTTGCAACGCCTACATTGGGTAGTGTCATGAGATCGGCCTTCGTAGTGGCGCCATAGCTCACACCAATAGCAGCGACTCCCGCGTTTAACGCCATTTGTAGGTCAAGCTTTGAGTCGCCAATCATCACAGCGTCTTCTTTTTTTACCTGAAGCTCTTCGAGGATTTCGAGAATCATCTCAGGATTTGGCTTCGGGTTCTTAATTGCTCCAACGCGGGTTGCATCAAAAAATCCAATTAAATCATTGCTCGTTAGGACTCTTTTTAAGCCTCGCTCGCTTTTACCTGTGGCAACGGCTAGTTTCACAGACTGACTACGAAGTTCGTCAAGTAACTCTCGCATCCCATTGACTAACGAAATTGTCCTTTCGTAAGCGAGATAGCGTTCGCGATACATATCTTCGAACTCTTCCCATTTCTCTTTCGGGCAAGCTGGAACGAGAAAATTCATCGTATCGGCGCGCCCTAAGCCAATCGCAGAGCGCGTTTTCTCAATGCCTGGATCTGGGTAACCTAGCTTCGTGCAAGTGTGACGAATCGATTCGACAATGGCTTCGGTTGTAAGCATCATCGTTCCGTCCCAGTCGAAAATCGCAAGCTTAAAGCGGGACCTCATTTCTCTTGCCCTTTTTCTAAAGATTCAAGTAAATGCTCACACTCAGGCGGGATCTC
>CAVKJM010000061.1:0-7307 GCA_963656505.1 bacterium | reverse complement strand
GACAAAGCGCATGTAAATACCATTGGGTGGCGATCCGATTAATGTTGCCATGCCGCCGATTGAAGCCGCATAGGCAATGGCTAAAAGTAAGCAGACCGTGAAGCGATGTTCACGCGCCGCCGCCTTCACGTCATTAGGATCATTTGTGGAATGCACGAGGTTAATCAAAGCGATAGCCACGGGAACCATCATCGCCGCGCACGCGGTGTTACTCATAAAAGCCGATAACGTGCCCGTTGTGAGCATCATTCCAAAAACAATCTTCTTAGGCGTTGCACCAATTAAGCTCATCACAAAAAGGGCGATACGGCGATCTAAGCCCCACTTTGTAACGCCAGCGGCCAAAATAAACGCGCCCATAAACAAGAAAATCGTATCGGACGCGTAAGGAGCCATGGCAGCCGCGGGTTTACACACCCCTAAAAGCGGGAAAAGCACCATCGGCAAAAGAGAAGTGACAGCAATCGGGGCCGATTCAAAGCACCACCAAATTGCCATCCAAACGAGAACGCCTAAACAGGCGCGACCAGCCGTGGAAAATTGCGCAATCGAACCGTCAGCTGTGACGTAGGTCGATGGCATCCACATAAAGATTAAAAAGCAGAGCAACGGGCCCGCAATAAGAGAGCCGTAGCGCAAAAGCGCCTGCCTGCCTGACAGAGCGTCAGACATAGATCCTCCATATCATAAGAACACAAAGCAAAGTTTTATACCTAGGGAAAAGGGCTTATGTGCTCAAGGCACAGATTCGATCTTTTGCCGAATTTCTTCACCAGATTTCCCTAAAAGCGAGATTCTGCCAAAGTTTTTACAAAGTTGGCTACATTTCGTTACATGTTTGCGCCAAACACCCCCGCTTAAAATGGCGCAACCCCCCTTTTTTTCCTGATAAATGATTGCATTCAACCGTTTATTCACACAGTTTCAAGATTTCGCAAACATCGTCTTTATCCAAAACTTTGAAGTGACCAATCTTTCCAAAATGTGTGCTCAACTGAGAAATTTCTTCGATTGGAACCTCTTTTCCAGCAAGCTCCCTCAAAGAACTCGGAAGCCCTAACGTAAGATAAAAATCTTGAAGCTTATCGATTGCTTGGCAAATAACAGCCTCAGTAGAAATGTCTCCCGAGAGTTCCATAACCTTCCTTGCGAAACGTTCGAACCGAGCTGGATTAACTTGCCATACGTAACGCATCCAAGCTGGAGTCAGTACAGATAGACCCTCGCCATGAACAATCAAAGGATTCCATCCAGAAAGAGCGTGTTCCATAGCGTGGCAGGCCCAGTCCTCGAGATGCCCCATTCCAAAGTAGCCGCAGTGAGCAAAACTTGCAACCAAACCAACCTGTTCCCAAGCTTCAACATCTAAGATGTTTCGCTTTAACCGCAAAGCCGACTGCATCGTTACCCGCAAAGCTGCCTCACTTTGTTCAGTTGTGTAATCAACAGACTCTGTATTTGTGAAATACCGCTCAAAGATATGACTCATCATATCTGCCACACCAGCGGCCATCTGCCGCTGCGATAACGTGGTAAACACTGTTGGATCAACAATCGATACTTTAGGTCGTACGTTCATCTCCTCGCTTCCTGCGCCATTTTTGATATTTCCATTCGAAATGACACAACGAGCAGATTGTTCAGAACCCGCAGCAGGTATTGTCAGAACAGTCGCTATGGGTAGTCTTGCTGGCTTACTCGCTTTGCCGATAAAGTAATCCCAGACATCACCAGAATAACTTTCGCCAAGTGCACTTGCCTTAGCCGTATCAATAACGCTTCCGCCTCCGACAGCAAGAATGGCATCAATCTTTTGAGTTCGTAAGATTTCAATTGTTTCTCGAACAAACTCGACAGTTGGATTCGAACGCACTCCTCCTCGTTCAACGGTATGGAGCCCCGCTAAATGACAACTATCAAGAACTTTTTCCAAGACACCTGTCCGTTTTACGGAGCCGCTTCCATACAAAACGAGAACAGTCGATCCTGAAGCAACAAGGGAAACCAGCTCACAGCCTACCCGACTAAGGACTCCCTGCCCATAAACAAGTTTTACTGGATTGAAATACGAAAATGCATTCATAGAAAGCCTCCTAACTCACCGCCCCTTTGCGCCTAAACGCAAAGGGGAGCCTTTTTACAAAGGAGGGGGAAATCAATCTTCATCACGGATCAATGTCAATCCCGTCTTTGGCCGTTCATCGACTACGAGATTAAACACATCATGACGCCCATAGTGACCACAGACGTCAAAGTCATATTGGCCTTCGGCACGGATTCCCATGTCAAGATCGGCAATCAACATTCCTTCTTTCCCGTAAAGTGGCTCACAAACATACCGGCCAAGTGGGCTGAAAACTGCACTTCCGCCGCGGCACATGACATCAGGCTCTTTATCAAGTTCACCAGAAGCAAGAATGTCTTTCGGATACATATCTTTCGTCACAAACTGATTGCAGCCAATAACAAAGCAACGTCCTTCAATAGCAATGTGTTGCAAGGTCGATTGCCAAGAATCTCGGCTGTCTGCTGTCGGCGCAAGATAAATATCGACACCTTTACCGTACATTGTCGTACGTAAGAGTGGCATATAGTTTTCCCAGCAAATAACTGCTCCAAGTCGACCAAATGGTGTGTCTACGGTTGTAAGCGTACTTCCATCGCCGCGGCCCCAAATAAGGCGCTCAGAACCTGTTGGCAAAAGCTTACGATGCTTACCTAGATAACTGCCATCTGGGCCGAAGAAGGCAACCGTGCAATACAGTGTGCCACCCTCTTTTTCCATAAGCCCCGTAACGAGATAAACCTCATTATCTGCTGCAATTGCCGCAATTCTGTCGGCATCAGGCCCTGGAAGACTCACGGAGTTCTCGTAGTAACGACGAAAGTCTTTTCTTCCCTCATCGGTTCTCTTTCCTACATTAGAACCAAAATTCATTCCACGCGGGTAACAAGGGATAAATGCCTCTGGGAAGATAACAAGCTTAGCCCCTGCTTTTGCCGCATCGGGAACTAGACGAGCCATCTTTTCAATGGTGGCATCTTTATTAAAAATCACCGGTGCGACCTGCATAACTGCAACACGGACTGTTTCTGACATAGTATTTCTCCAAATCTTAAATTTTTATCCAAGGAAGTTCGCCGTAAAGAGCACTAGTTGGCTCACATACGTAATCGCTGCTAAAACAACCATAAGCATGAATAGGAAAGGAAGGGAGTACTTCACAACATCTTTAAATGCGACATCCTTTCTTAGTCCATTTGCGACAAACAAGTTAATTCCCAATGGCGGAGTTAGAAGACCAATCGCCAAGTTCACAATCATCAAAACACCGAAATGAACAGGATCGATTCCATAGGTAATAAGAATCGGCAACATAATCGGTCCAAGAAGGATGACTGCTGCGTTAACCTCCATTAAGCAACCCGTAATTAAGAGAATGATGTTCAAAATAAGAAGCATCATGTAAGGCGAATTCGTAAAACTCGTAAGGTAATTTGTCACCGCAACAGGAATTTGTTGCGTTGTCATAATCCAACTCATCGAAGCCGCACAGCCAATAATCATCATGACCATCGCAGAAGGAACCGCGGCATCCGCAAAACTCTTAAATGAATCCTTCCAAGAAAGTTCCTTGTAAATGAATTTCCCGACGATAAAGCTATAAACCGTTGCAACAGCAGCCGCTTCTGTTGGAGTGAAGAATCCTCCGTAGATTCCGCCCAAAATGATGACAGGCATCATGATTCCCCAGCTTGCCTCTTTGAGGGCTTTACCAGGTTCCAATTTGACAAAATCCTTGGATTTGTAGCCCATCTTACGGCAAAGGAAATAGCAAACAACCATCATCGAGCATCCCATCAAGATTCCAGGGACAATGCCTCCAGCGAAAAGCTTGCCAATCGAAGCATTCATCGTGATGCCATACGTGACGAGGGGAATTGAAGGAGGAATCACGAATCCCGTTGTTCCTGCAGCAGCCATAAGACCAACAGCAAAACGCTTGTCGTACCCATCCTTAATCATCGCAGGAATCATGATGGAACCAATCGCGACCACTGTCGCTGGAGCCGATCCGGAAATCGCAGAAAAGAACATACTCGCTAAGATTGTGACGATGCCAAGGCCTCCGTAGATGTTTCCAACGCAGTTCTTAGCCAACATGATTAAGCGAGCAGAAATCCCTCCTCTTTCCATAAGAATTCCCGCAATCATGAAAAGCGGAATTGCAAGAAGAGGAAACGAATCCATCCCTGTAAATAATTTTTGCGCAACGATAAAGAGAGGAATTCGCCCTTGCACATAGATTGCTAGAAGCGCAGCCGCACCAATACTGAAGGCAATTGGGACATTCAGAACAATAAAGACCGCTAAGCTTATTAGAAGGACCTCACCCATGGATGACCTCCTCTTGATCTGACGGTTTTTCTATTCCGCGCACAAATAGCTCAATGACGAAATGAATAAACATGAAAGCGCATCCCACAGGGACAGCAAGAAACGCCCAACTCATCGGAACAAGCATCGCAGGCGTAACCTGACCAGAGTTGTCGAGTCGAATGAAATAAATAATTGCTTGCCAAGTAAGCGTTCCCATAAAGACAACGCAAATAAGAAGAGCGATTTTTTCCGCAATCCGTTGCCAAGCTTTCGGCAAATAGTGAACAAAAACTTCAACACCAACATGAGCCCCTCGAACAATTCCGAGGCTTGCACCAAAGAAAATGGCCCAAATACTTACGTAGCGCGACAACTCATCGGTCCAGCCCACGCCGTGCTGGATTACAAATCGCTCAAACATGCCATAACTAATGACAAGCGTCATCAGAACGAGCAAAACTCCGCAGGCAAATACCTCTATTCGAACGAGCGCCGCTTTTAGAGACAGTAACCTTTGAATCATTTTTAAATTCCAAAGAAACCCACTAGGCTCACTGTTTTATCGTGCATTACGATTGAGCAAGCCCTAGGTATAACGAAAGTGGATTAGGAGGCCGTGCAAATAAAGCCGTGCCTCTTACGAGTACGTTAGGAGGTCTACTTTGCGGCTTCGACAGCTTTCATAAAACGGTCAACGATTTCGCCTCCTAACTGTTTACGAACTAACATCTCAGCGCTCTTAGTAGCCTTTTGGAATTGCGCATGTTCTTCAGGAGTTAACTCAATAATATTGAGTCCCTTCGATTGCATAAACGCTTCACCCGAATCACACTGCTTCGCGTTGAGTTCGCGTTCTGTTTTACGCCAGAGCTTGGCCCCTTCTTCAATAATCTGTTGATGTTTCTTTGATAGCGACTTATAGAAATCGTTGGAGAGAACAAAGATGTACGGAGCGTAAAGATGCCCTGTCTTAATCATGTATTTCTGGACTTCATAAAAACGCATCGATTGGTTCAAGGCAACAGGGTTCTCTTGACCATCGACAACCCCCTGAGCAAGCGCTGTATAGAGTTCAGCGAACGCCATCGGGGATGGAATCGCTCCGAGTCCGCGAACCATTTCCATGTGAACTGGATTCTCCATCACGCGAAGTTTCAGACCTTTAAGATCTTTGGGAGTGTGAGCTGCAACTTTCGTTGTTGTAAAGTGACGAAGACCATTCTCGCCAAAAACAAGAGCCTTCACGCCCATACGCTTTTCTACAAGACTAAGAAGATACTGCCCGAATTCACCATCGAGAACTCGATGTGCATGCTCAGCCTTGGCAAAAACGAAGGGAATATCAAAAACTAATGTTTCTTTCAGGAAGTTGGAGAACGGTGCATTTGTAATTGTTCCACACTCAAGAGTACCCATCTGAATACTCTCGAGCATTTCACGCTCTCCACCAAGTTGAGAAGCAGGGAAGGTTTTGACAACAATCTCACCACCTGATTTTTCCTCAACATACTTTTTGAAAACTTGTGCTGCCTGCTCGAGACGGTCCCCTGTGGCAGGACACACATGTCCAAGTTTGAGTTCAATAGCGGCCTGTGCAGCCGTTGGCATCCAGGCAGCGATGCTTAATACTGCCGCCGCGCAAGCTAGAAAACGCTTCATAGTAAATCCCCTTTGTTATAAGTAAAATGAGAAAAACTGCTTAAGAGAAACACGTTCACTTTTTTTGATGCTGTATCCCTCACCTCCAATTGACACATTGCCTGCATCAGTGATTTCCATGCTTCTCTAAGTATTATCAATAATCCATGTTGTTTCTGAATAGGCACTTTTACCTACATCTGATATTAGTATGATTAATATCGACACAGCAGATCTCAATCTATTACGTATCTTCGTCGTGGTGTTTGAAGAGAAAAGCGCTACTCAAGCTGCGCAACGTTTAAATCTCACCCAGTCTGCAATCTCTATAAGCCTAAGAAAGCTGCGTGAGCTCTATCAGGATTCTCTATTTACACGGACGGGGCGCGGCCTTGCTCCAACGCTCTTTGCGAACCAAATCTATCCCCTAGCGAAAGATGCTCTCGAGCGATTCCAAGCAAGCTTGCAATTGCATGAAAATCAGCAAAGTCGTTATATGGGACGAACCATCACGGTTGGTCTATCTGATGATTTCGAAATTGCTCTTGGCAGATACATGGTAGAACTCGCAAGTGCCGTTCCGAACTGCACGCGCTTACACTTTCGTCAATCAAATTCGCACATTGTTTGCGAAATGCTCCTCTCTCGCTCAATTGATTTAGCAATCACATCGGGAGGCTGCTCTCAAGAAGGAATAACGATGACAACAATCGGAGAAGGCTCCTATGGTTGTCTTGTTGACCCTGCCGTTTTTGATTCTAAGGTAATGGATTTGGAGACAATTCTTTCGCACGATCACATCATGGTTTCGCGAACAGGATTTTTTGGCGTCGTCGATGATGTGCTCGTGAGTCGAGGGCTCCATAGAACAGTTCGAACATCGACCTCTCACTTCTCTGCTATCCCCTATCTGTTGACAGGTACAAACTGCATCACCATCATGCCAGCTCACGCCGCTAAATACATCGCACAAACGACCCATCTCAAGTACTTCCCGGCTCCTATTGAATTTCCCTCTTTCAGCGTCTGTTTGGCCTGGCGTAATTTCTCCCGTAAGGACGAGGTCCTTTCTGCACTTGTACGAAGTTTCAGAAAGAAGTTGAAAGGCATCATTACAAAATAATAATTCGGCCCGTAGCGAAAACCTGCTACGAGCCGAATGAATCGAAACTCTGGAGGGGTTTTGAATTTCGATTAATTAGACAAGAATCCCTAGTTCTTTCTTAAAGTGCGCAACAATCGGCGCCATCTTTTCGGGATTAGCCATCAAAGCGGGGTCGACTAAGAC
>CAVKJM010000060.1:0-7745 GCA_963656505.1 bacterium | reverse complement strand
ATTGGCAATCGCTGGGTTGCGATAGAAGGTGTAGCCGTTAATCGCTTGATCAACTGTCATGCAACCTGGTAGTGAGCCAGGTGACGTGATCTCGAGCCTATCGCGATATAGCGCAATTAGGATTGCCTCTTCTCGCTCAAAATAACTGCGATGACATACGGCGTTAACAATCAGTTCACGTAAAGCAACGTCTGGAAACTCCATGACATCAATTCGATTGAGATTATGAATAATGCTTCTGTGTTCAAGCTTCGAGGCAATCCACGCTTCGACCTCGTGGACCTGATTAAAAAGAGGTCCTTCAAAGATTTTTGTATCCCGAATATCACTACGATCTTTCCCGAGGAAAAGGCCACACTGAATCTTGGCAGCAGCAATTGTGGTGCATGTTCCTTCAAGGAGTTCGAATCCGTAATTTGGATAAATCTTTTTTGAGGCTTCAGAAATTAAGTTCCACTCAAGAAGTCTTTCTTTGGTAAGAGTTTTCGCGACAACTCCTTTGTCTTGATAGTTTGCGCTTGCTTCAGTTTCCATCAAAGTAAGAAACTTCGTTAGGCGCTTTTCGGAAATCGCTTTGGCACCAGCCGAGAGCGTTGTATCAAGACTTCTTCTTGCTCCACGAAATCGAAGTTCTTCTAAAAGCATAGCGTCAGCTTTGCGTGTTGTGGCACCAATTCGCACAAAGGCACCCTCTTCAGGGCCTGACGCTTTCAAATAATACGGGGTGAAATTACCAGGAAATACTTCCACAGCAATCACAGGTTTGCCATCGATTTCTTCAACGCCAATGCGATGCGATATCTGCGGCGTGCAGTTATCCATAATCGAATTGGTAATCGCATCAGCTAAAGTAGAAAGATTGATGTCTTCAGTAAAGCCAACAACGGTGCGCGTTTTATCGTCAACGCCCAAAAAGATCTTTCCACCTTTACCATTGGCAAAGGCAATCACCGTTCTCAAGAATCTCTTTTTCTCAGAACTCAGATTGACTTCCCTTTTGTATTCGAGTTGCAAAGACTCGGGTAAGAGAACATTTTCCATCTCAAAAAGCCCTTAATTGTGCGAATTTAGCACAATTTTAGCACAAATCTGTTTTATAAGGACTTTATGAGAAATTTATTGGAAAAATTCCCTATTGTGCGAATCGTGCTAATTTTTAGCACAATTTTTCGCACAATAAGGCATATCAGGCGAAAACTCGCCTATTAAATCGCATTTGTCTCTTTAACGATATCGGTAAAGATAGCCAAGGCTCGCGGTAGATTTTCCGTATCCTGAATATCAAAGTCGGCGCGGTGATGGCCGTGATGATTGCAGCCCCAATAGAAAAACGCTGCCTTTGTCCCTTGACTTTGCGCTCGAGTGAGCATCAAAGAGCAATCCTCGCTTCCGCCCATCTTATCGAAGTACGTAAGTTTCAAGCCTTCTTTCTTTGTCGCCTCTTCAATAAAGCGATAAGCCTCAGCGTCCGAATTAATCACAGAGGCTTCTCCGGCTTTAATCCAACGACCCTTAACTTCGTAGGCCGTTGCAGCTCCTTCGACAATCGACTTCATGCGCTCAAAAAGCCACGAGTTCACTTCGTCATTTTCGCCGCGCACTTCAATCTGCATTTTCGCGTGTGTGGGCGTGACGTTGCGGCCTTCGCCTGCGTGAAGAGTCCCGATGGCAACACGGCTATCGCCCGCGGAGTGGCGTGGCAAACCCTGAAGCATCATGGCGCACGAGACAGCTGCCATCAAAGCGCTACGCCCCTTTTCTGGGTCAGAACCAGCGTGAGAAGCAACGCCATCGAATTCAATATCGACTTTCGTTGTCGCTAAGAAGCCGTGCCGAATAATGCCGATTTCTCCCGATTTACAAGAAACGCCAACGTGGGCACCAAAGAACCAATCAAGGCCATCGACAACGCCAGCAGCGACCATCGCTCCAGCTCCTCGTGTCCCTTCTTCAGCAGGCTGGAAAATCAAACGCACTTTTCCCGATAGTTCTGAAGCGTGATCTTTAAGCCAATGCGCAAACGCGAGGCCACTTGCCGTGTGCGAATCGTGACCGCAGGCGTGCATCAGCCCTGGGATTTCAGAGGCAAACCCTTCCTTGGCAGGAACATGACTTGCGTCCGTAGATTCGGTTACAAGAACGCAGTCCATATCAAAACGAAAACCTGTTACAGCCCCCGCGCGTCCTGTATCGAGCTCAGCGACTGCTCCCGTGTAACCTTGCAAGCGGTCAAGAAACTCTTGTGGAACACCGTGCTCAATCGCTCTTTTTTGTGCCTTTTCTACGAGTCCAAGATTTCTCCCAAGAACGGCTTCGGGATTAATCACTTCACGCCCACAGCGAACCGTGTAGCCTAATTTTTCTAACGTGCTTACAACAAGATAGGTTGTTTCAAACTCTGTCCATCCTTCTTCAGGGCGTTTGTGAAGCGTGCGACGAATAGCAACGGCTTCGTTAGCATATTGCGAGAGATCTGACATAACTTTTCTCCTTGTGTTTAAGCACAAACTACTAAATGACACCTTAAAAGATTTAATAACCTTCGCTCGCTACTAAATCCTCTTCATCTCGCCACTCTTTCGGCATTATGAGTTTTCCTTTTTCTTCGCGCGTCTTAAGAATTAAAGGAGAATCCCAATTCACGACAGGGCGAGGTCTTACGCCTACTTCGTACGGGAACCCTCCGACAGAGATGAACTTACGAATCATCGAGCGAATAATCACGTCGGCAGGAATAGCAAGTTCCTCGGATAAGCGAAGCAATTCGTCCCTGTCCGATGCTGAAATCTTTACTGTGAAACTGACTTCTTTATTCACGACTTTTCCCCCTAAACGCATTTAGTTTATCGCAGTTCGGCTGAAAAAAATCACCAGGCCGTTTTCAGGTCTGGTGACTTCGTTAAAGCTTCTTTTTTTTAAAAGAGGATTACTTTTCTTCTTTGTGCGCGTCGCCTAACATCGGAACGATGGTCGATGCGTCTGAACTCAAAAGGCCAGTCTTGGCGTACGTACGAAGTTTCTCGCGCGTATCGGTAATGTCAAGGTTACGCATCGTAAGCTGACCAATACGGTCAACGGCTGTGAACATCGAATCACCCTTTTCCATCGTTAAGCGCGACGGTTCATACGTGAGGTTCGGCGACTTCGTATCAAGGATGGTGAAGTCATTGCCACGACGCAACTCGAGAACCACTTCGCCAGTAATCGGGCGAGCAACCCAACGCATCGCACTTTCGCGAAGCATGATGGCTTGACTATCAAACCAACGACCTTGGTAGAGTAAACGTCCTAAGCGACGTCCGTTGATGTGATACTGCTCAATCGTATCTTCGTTATGGATACCAGAGACCAAACGTTCGTAGGCAATGTAAAGAAGCGCCATACCCGGAGCTTCGTAAACACCGCGGCTCTTGGCTTCAATGATACGGTTTTCGATTTGATCGCTCATACCGAGCCCGTGACGACCGCCAATGCGATTGGCTTCCATCATCAGTTCCACGGAGTCTTCAAATTCTTTACCGTTTAAGGCAACGGGCTGACCTTCTTCAAAGCGCACCGTCACTTCTTCGGGTTCAATCTTCACTGATTCATTCCAGAATGCCACACCCATAATCGGTTCGACAATCTTCATTGAAGTGCTTAGTTGCTCAAGGTCTTTGGCTTCGTGTGTGGCTCCGAGCATATTCGAGTCAGTCGAATAGGCCTTTTCTGCCTTCATACGATACGCAAAACCTTCCGCATTTAAGAACGCGGACATCTCTGCGCGCCCACCCAATTCAGAAATAAAGAGTGTGTCAAGCCAGGGCTTATAGATCTTAAGGTTGGGATTGACAAGCAACCCGTAGCGATAGAAACGTTCAATATCGTTACCCTTATAGGTTGAACCATCGCCCCAAATATCCACGCCATCTTCGCGCATCGCAGAAACAAGCATTGTTCCTGTCACAGCGCGCCCGAGAGGCGTCGTATTAAAGTAAGGAAGGCCAGCGGTGGCAATGTGAAAGGCATTGGATTGAATCGCAGCGATGCCTTCTGCAACGAGCTGATGGCGGCAATCGACAAGACGCGCCTTCTCGGCACCATATTCCATCGCGCGACGCGGAATCGCTTCGTAATCGCTCTCATCGGGCTGCCCTAAATTGGCCGTATAGGCGTAAGGGAAAGCACCCTTGTTTTTCATCCAGCGCAAGGCTGCACTTGTATCCAAGCCGCCCGAAAACGCGATACCCACTTTTTTCCCAACTGGGACTGATTGCAAAATCGTCTGAGACATAAGTTCACCTAATTTCGAAAAACAATATGGGTCGGATTATAGGCGGGACTCATTTTTCACGCAGAAAATGACGCATTTTTAAGGAAAACAAGGGCTTTTTCTTGCAAAAATGTCTCACATAAGAAGTAATTATCCTTAATTGTCGTTAATTTCTATCAACTTACGCGAATTCTTGTCTATTTGTTTCTAAATTTCGTTAATTTGCATTAACTAGTCAAAACTGACTAAAAATAGCCAAAAACGCCACTTTTGCGACAAAAATGGCGATGAAAATCTTTTAAGGATAGCTTAAAGAAGGCTAAACGTCTTCGGGTTCGATGCCTGAGCGCGGCACATCTAGGCTCAATGTGACGCCACGGGTTGGATTGGCGCGCCCTATGAGGTGCCCCTTATGGCGCTCAGCGATCGTTGAAACAAGCGAAAGACCCAAGCCTAATCCTGTCTCTTTTGTTGTCATGAAAAGCATCATGAATTGGTCGACCTGCTCTTGCTTAACCGCTGGGCCATTGTCACTTACTTCAATGCGCCAAAACTGCTCGACTTGGAAAACACGCACGCGAATTTCCGCATCGTCCATCTCTTTGGTGGAGTCATCAGCGTTCTTTAGTAAATTAAGAACGGCTAACTCAATTTCCCAGTCATCGATTTCGGCCCAAAGATATGGTGAGATATCTTTGACAATCTTTGCTTTGCTGCGACGCGAACGTTGGAAGTTTTCAACGGCACGTTCAACAGAAACACTTAAATCGGCTGTCACAAGTTTCGGTGTTTTTTGTTTGGCGTAAGAGCGCACGCGATTGACGATTTCGCTAGCGCGTGTGCCTTGATCGACGATTTCTTCTAAGACATTAATTAAGACTTCGGTATTAACGTCCCCACGCTTGGCGCGACGCAACATCCCGTGCGCGAAGTTCGTGATTGCGCCAATCGGTTGCTTCAATTCATGCGCAATCATCGTTGACATTTGTCCGATCATTCCTGCGCGCTCAAGGCTTGCAATCCGATCGCGGCTTGCATTGGCATCGCGCTCGATTCTCTCGCGCTCCCGAAGTGCTAAGCGCAACTCACGCGTTCTTTTGCGAACCGCATAAGAAACAATCATCGAGTAAAGGATGATAAGTAAGATGCCACTTGCACCAATGGAGAAGGCAATCTTATTTTCTTTGATAAAGCCTTCAAAAGACCAGCGCCCCAATTTCTCGTACGGGCCAATTCTTAAGTCATAGAAAAGGTCTTGGATTACGCGGTCCGATGCCGGTGGTCCCCAGCGAAAGCCTGAGGAATACACCTTTTGCGAGCGAATCACCTCAAGGATGAGATTGGCTCTTCGTTGACTGACTTTGAGCGTGCGAGAAATATAAAGCGATGGATAAAGTTCTGTGGAATACGCGTAAGGGCGGGAACCAAGGCGCTTTACGCCAATAAAGCGAAAGTCCTTCGGATTAATTTTTCCAGCCTTTGCAAGATGCTCGAAAGCGCCCGTTGGCAAAATGCCTGCGTAAGACTGCGACTGCGCCACGGCCGTGACAACATCCATAGGATCGTCACCGTAAAAGGTCACATTCTCAAAAAACTTCGCGGGATTGATTTCACGACGAAGCACATCGCGACGCGCCACGAGGTAGCCTGGAAAACTCTTTGTGGAAGTAATCGCAATGTTTTTATGCACAAGGTCTTCCACAGAACGCGCTGAGCGATTCGAAGCCCGTGTAAAGTAAAGAGCACCTTCAACTTCCGATGGGCTCGATGAGTACTGTGGCCAAAGAGAAGCGATTGGGAAAAGCTGCGTTTCAGCGGTATTGGAACGGCTAAAGAAATCGGCTGTCGTTAAAAGAAAATCGATTTTCGATTTCTCAAGTTCTTGTCGTAATTCGTCTTCGGTTAAATGCTGCAAAATAAGGCGACGAGACCCAAATTGATCGCTTAGCGCTTTAACCGTTGCTTTAATGGCCTTGTCATACGGCCGCATATCGGCATTGGTTTGAATGGCAACAACGAAGGTTGTCGAGTCACGTGCCTCTTCGGGCGTCTGTGGTAAAGGCGGCGAGTCAAGAAGAACCGCGTGAGAGGCAAGTGGAAAAGCGAGCGCGAAAGATAAAAGTACGTTGCGCCCGAGGCACAAAAGCTTTCGCGCAAACGAAGCCATCTTTTACACTCCCGCAAGCGCAATATGCCGATTGGGCCAGCGCATATCAACAACCTTTAGTACAGCGTATTCGCTTGATAAGCCTTTAGCGGTTTGCCAAGTCGTAATGCGAACGTTGGCAATCAAAATGTCTCCTGGATACAAAGAGAAGACGCCGTTATCGACCAAGGACGAGAAGTGCTCATCGCACATTTTGATTTGTAGCGTTTGAGAGCCCGTGGAGAAAGTCCACTCGGCCTCTCGCCCGTAAACGGGTGCCAAAAGAGAAAGTGCCATCGTACGCACTTCATCAACAAGAAGCACGCCGTGCTCAGAGGGCATTGACAAGGCCACAATGTGGCGACTATCGAGTTCAAGGATGACTTCGCCCGTTGAGCGACTTGTAAAGACGATGCGCTGAAGGTCTTTATTCTTAAGAGAATCCGCGAGGGCGGCAATCGCACGACGCACTGAGCGGTTTCTTAGGAGGCGATACGTGCAGTAACTTACGTGATAAACATCATCGCCGCAACTCACATCGACTACGTCGCCTAACAAATTAACGCGATCGACCTCTCGGCCTCCCAGCGAAAGAAGAAGCTGGAAAAGGCCGGCCTCATCGCCGTCTTCATCGTCTCCTGGAAGTGGATCGGCTAAGTCTCTTGGGCGTAGGCCTAAGGCCTCAACAACTAACATCGGCTGCGGATTCATCAGGTGCTCGTCTTGAGCGAGAGCAGCACGGCGCGCCATCCCTAGATTAATACCAAAACCGAAGTCAACTTCAAATAAATCCGAACCCGGAGCACGGCGAATATCGATTTCTGGATCCACAATTCGGCCGTACAACTCTTGGGCTGATGCCGTCAAAACGGTATCAATACCGACGACAGCCTCCGCAACATAGCGGTCATCGGCAGTCGCTCCAGATTTGAGCAATCCTTTAAATGAAACATCAAAAACGGCCAAAGCCATTCTTTCTCTCCTAAAATTGCACGAACGAACGTCGCATTTTAGCGTTCTTTTCCATTAATCAGGGTAGATTTCTACGGTGAAATACGAGGGACAAACACCAACACGCGATGCACTCTCGGGAATTGTTTCCGAGCAAGTGATTACTGCACTCGAAATCTATGGCGATATCACGCTCGAAGACCTCTACGAGCATATTGCCTATCAGAAAGGGGCGTGGGTTTATTCCGTTAAAGGATTAACAAAAGAGGCCGCCATCCGCATTCTTGATTGGATGAAGGTCAATGCCCCTGAAATAGGAGAAATACTCCCTGAGTTTTATCCGGAAAATTCTCAACTTCCTACCGTTTTGCCTCAGAAAGAGGAAGTCCTTAGTCC
>CAVKJM010000059.1:0-7877 GCA_963656505.1 bacterium | reverse complement strand
AAGCTGGAATTGGAGGCTATATTGCTTTGATCTTGGCCTGTGTTTTCTTTTCAGGAGTTCTGACAGGAACGCATGCCTGGTATGGAGTTTTTGACTTTGCCACCATCAATGGTTCATTTGGCAAAGTCGTTTCGAGTGTTTCCTTAAACGGGGAAACGATTTCTTCTGCGATGGCTTCATTTCGCGGTAAGGGCGGGTCGGGCGCCTTAGATGGATTTATCTTTGCTCTTACCCTTGCTCCAACCGTGATGTTTGCTTTGGCTTCGATTGCCGTTTTCGAGCACTACGGCGCCTTGGATGCGGCTCGGCAACTATTAACGCCCGTTATGCGTCCTTTAGTGGGAATCCCTGGAAGCTGCTGCCTATCTTTTATCTCGTCTATGCAAACAACAGACGGGGGCGCTGCTATGACTCGCCAATTAAAGGATTCCAAAGAAATCACCGAAGACGAAGCAGACATTTTTGGAATGCTTCAGCTCTCGGGCGACGCCATTTTGGCTAACTTCATGGGTTCGGGCCTCGTGCTTTTGAGCCTTACGGATGCTCAGGGCGCCACGATTCCAGTCACTCTCGGGACCTGCATCGTTGTCACTTTTGTCATGAAGTTCTTTGGCGCAAACCTTGCTCGCCTATATATCAAGTTCACCAATAAGAAGGCTGCCTAAAAAGCAGGAGAAAGAAATGAGTACAAATAACTCCAAAGTTTTTATTACCGATGTTTTCGTCAAAGGTGCCGTTAACGGTTGGAACCTAATTACGCACTCGACAATTCCGAACGTTTTGATGGCTTTCGTCATTATCAAAATCCTGAATGTTTCCGGTCTCTTGGGAATCATCGGGAAAGTCTTCTCGCCTCTGATGATGCTTTTCGGCTTGCCTGGTGAGGCAGCGACTGTCTTAATCGCAGGCTGGATGTCAATTGGCGGTGGCGTAGGTGTTGCAGCCGCATTAATCGATCAAAGCGCAATCGGCGTTCGAGACATCGCGATTTTGTGCCCTGCGATTGTTTTAATGGGCTCTCAGGTCCAGTACATGGGCCGCTGCTTGGGCGTTATCGGCACAAGCGCCAAGCGAATCCCTGTCTTTATGAGCATCTCCGTAATCAACGCCATGATTGCAATGGTCATCATGAACGTGATTGTTTAAGTAAAACCCTCCAACTAAGTTCCTAATCCCCCTCTGCGGAATCGCGAAGAGAAAAGTCGTGGTTCCGCTTTTTTTCGGTTTCGGATTGACAAAGAAGATGGCTTACATAAGCGAGAGGATTTTTTGCCGCTGTAAAGTGAGGAGCAGGGCTGAGTGAATTATGAGCTCTGTGGAAAAAAGGACAGCATAAAAAGACGGAGTTGTCTTTTCATGCTGCCTTGTTTTGCGATCTTCCCTTCGTGGTTTTTAAGAAACTAGTAAAAGAAGAGAAGGTCGTCTTTCCTATTGGTAGTAGTCAAACGCGCCAAAGCGTCCAGGGGCAAGCGTTCTTCTTTGCGCTTGATACCCTGGGATACCTTCTTTGAGTGTTTCAATCGGGCTTGAACCCACTGATCCTAAGCCGTGCAATTCAAGTTGCACGAAGAAGCGCATTTCGTTTTTCTCTTCGCTTGTGATGTAGCGCTGTCCGACAAGACGCACTGTCCAGCAATCGGCGACGTATTCAAAGCCAGCGAGAGCCTCGACCCAACGCTTTTTCAGTAGCGAGTAATTGAGGCGCGTTAACCCGTAGAGTCTTCCCGAGATAGGCCACTGAGCAGAAAGGTCAATCTGCTTAAAGTTAAGGTCAGATTCGGGATTGTTTACGTGGTTGTAGCGATAGTAAAGACCTACAACACTCATGGGCTTTGGTTGCCAACGGATACCAAAGTTGGCGCGGTTCACATCTTTTCTATCGTAGTTGTACTGAGCAAACCCAGTTACCGTGAGATTATTAAAGAGTTTGGCTCCAACGCTTGCTAAGAAATCGGACTTGCGATCTTCAATGGTGTAGCGACGCCTATTGGTACCATATTGATAAAAGTCATCCAAATAAAAGCGTTGCCCAATGGCACCTCTAAACCACTCAGCACCTGTTTCATCGTCTAAGAAACGCGTTGTAAGAGCCGTTGTGATGTGATTGGCTTCATCAATACGGTCGTATCCTGACCAAGAATTTTCCGTAAAGAGTTGCGCAAAGTTCATATCCGACAACGACGTGTCAAAGACAGGGATATCGCTTTGGTCTCTATGTGGAATGTAGGTGTAAAAGACGCGCGGCTCAAGGGTTTGCGTTGTCGCACGCCCACTAGCAGTAGTTTCTCTTTCAAAGGTCAACCCTGCATCCACAGAAAGAACTGGAACCGTGATTCCTGGATGTTTATCGCCATTGGTAGAAGTCGCTTTGTCAAGGTTGTACCAGGTGCTAATGAGTTCTGCGCGAGGCGTGATAAACCAGCTCGCTCCTTGCAATGGATAACTTACGACCTGATCGAAGACAAATCGGTCGGCTTCAAGTTTTGTAGGATGCCTAAAGCGTGTGGCCTCTAAGTCCGTGCTAATTTCAAAACCAGCAACGTTAGCTGCATACCCTGAAAGTTTTACCTCAGGAATCTTCTCGTAGGGTTTGTCGGTAGTCTTTCCATCGATATCGAGAGCTTGGTTCTTACGAACACTGATCTGTCCATTGATGTATTTACGTGAGAAGTTAACCCAGAAGTCTTGCGTTAAGACAGAATCCGAACTATCGCGTATGGAATTACCAAAATCCGAGGTGAAGTTATCATCGGAAACCTTGGTGTAGTCAATCCCGTAACCGATGCCTGCCGTTTTGCCTGAGAGTTTTCCTGACACGGACCAACGCGCTGAGTCTGGCGCACCGTCAGACCTATC
The DNA here is from genome assembly GCA_963656505.1 of bacterium. GTDB lineage: Bacteria > Pseudomonadota > Gammaproteobacteria > Burkholderiales > Burkholderiaceae_F > Duodenibacillus. The sequence continues at coordinate 5,021 of CAVKJM010000059.1, read as the reverse complement.
GTGCGGCATATAGTCGCCATAGAGTTCAGCGGAGAAATCACGCGTTAATAGGCGCATCTCGTTACTAAGCATTACGCCAGCGCCTGTCATGATTCGAGGCGTAATCGTGTAGTCGTAATTGGGTGCGATGTTCCAATAGTAGGGAACGGCTATATCTAAGCCGCGGCTCTTACTAATTGACAAAGAAGGGGCAAGTAAACCACTTTGCCGTTTGCCGCCCGCAGGGAACATAAACCACGGCACTCCTGCCACAGGAACGCCCTTAATCTTTAAAACGGCGTTGCGACCGACACCGGTTTGGTCGTACTCATCGATGGTAAGCTTATCGAGTTCAATCCACCAGCTGTCATCGCCTTTGCGGCAGGTGGTCACAATCGAATTTTCCATATCGGTCGTGTCGCCCGATTGAAAGCGTACGCAAGAGGCTTCACCCCTTAGGCGCGTGGGAGCGAATTCGAACTCAACGTCGTTAGCCTCACCGCTTTGCGAATCCATCTTGTAGGTAATCTCAGGGGACCTGAAGGTCAATCCAGAGCGCGAGACCTCAGCGTTACCAATGGCACGGGCCGTATCCTCGTACTGTTTGTAGATGATGCGGTCGGCTTTCACGGTTGAACCTGCGCGGCGCAGTTCCGCGTCTCCCTTTAGAACGATTTCTGTTTCAGGAGAGCCGCTAATTTCTTCAGCGAAGGCAATGAGCGCATCGCCTTCTTCGCCTGCGCGATTTTCTTCAAGACGTTCAGAAGAGATCCACGGGATGTCTTCGGAGTTCATCTTGGTGATTTTCTGAGAAATCTCAGGAGGCGCAAGCACGCCTTTGGATTCTTGAGCGTATGTGGGAAAAGCCGCTAGGGCAGCAATGACAGCCGAAGCGGTTGTAAGAAGGCGAAATGGGTGAATCGAGCTTGACATAAACACGGTATAGTTGCGCAAATCAAGATGTGTTTGCCTTTTTTCTAAAAGGTAAACACGCAATATGGTGATTATAGGGGCTCCTTGGAGGCTTTCCGAGGAAAACCCCCACCCAAAAATGAGAAACGAAGGAAAAAATGCAAGAGCACGATGCGCGGCTTGAATTGCTTTTAAATTGGCTTGATCCTTACGCGGGAAAATACGGGATAAAAAAGGAAACGATACGAGTAGCGAGCGCCGATGCAAGCTTTCGCCGGTATTTCCGTATTGACGCAGAAAAAGCTCCGACATTGATTTTGATGGACGCGCCCCCAGAGCGTGAACCCATTGGCCCGTATCTTAAAGTTCAAGCGCTTATGCAAAGTGCAGGACTCAATGTTCCTAAGATTTACGAGGCAAGCGTCGAAAACGGCTTTATCTTGATGAGCGATTTGGGAACAAAGACGTATCTCGATATTCTCTCAGAAGAAAACGCAGCCTCGTTATTTGAAGGCGCCATCGAAGAACTCGTTTTCTGGCAAAAGGCCTCCCAAGATGGGGTTTTACCGAATTACGATGAAGCCGTCCTTCGCCGAGAAATTAATCTATTTCCTGAGTGGTACATCGATAGACACCGTCATTACACAATGACAGAAAAGGAAAAAGGGAATTTAGAGCGCGTTTTCTCAAAGATTCTTGAGAATAATCTATCTCAAGCCAAAGTTTTCGTGCATCGCGACTATATGCCACGTAATTTGATGGCCTCCGAAGGGAAACTTCCTGGCGTCATCGATTTTCAGGATGCGCTTTACGGGCCTGTAAGCTACGACATCGCCTCCCTTTTTCGGGATGCTTTTATTTCGTGGCCCGAAGATTTTGTCATCGATCAGACGATTCGCTATTGGGAAAAAGCTCGTGCGGCAGGAATTCCAGTGCCAGTTGACTTCGGGACTTTCTGGCGCGATGTGGAATGGATGGGCTTGCAGCGCCACCTAAAGGTGCTCGGTATCTTTGCTCGCATTAATTATCGCGATGGAAAACCCAAGTACTTAGCAGATACCCCGCGCTTTGTTGAGTACGTGCGCCGCACTGCGAATCGCTACGATGAATTAAAGAGTTTGAACTATTTATTAGATCGCTTCGAAGAGGGAAAAAGTGTCGAAGCGACCACCTTTTAAAAGAGACGACTCGTGAAAGCGCTTATTCTTGCCGCAGGGCGAGGCGTTCGCCTAAGACCCTTAACAGATACAACGCCAAAGCCACTTTTACCTGTTGGTGCATTGCGTCTTTGCGATTGGAATTTAGCGGCGTGTTTTCGAGCAGGCGTAACCGATGTTGTAATGAATACAGCGCATTTGGCCGATGCCTTTCATGCCATTCCTTCTTTTTATGAAAAAAGAGGAATTCACATTGCGTTAAGCACGGAAGGAAAAGAAGCCTCCGATGCTCTAGAAAGCTTAGGCGGAATTGTGAAAGCCCTTCCTTTGCTGACTGACGGCAAAGAGCCCTTTTTGGTTCTTGCCGGAGACATTGCCCACAATTTTGATTTAAGAAAACTCATCGCTAAGCGAGAAGAAGTCCTTTCAGGGCACATCGATGCGCATCTCGTTTGTGTCCCGAACCCGAGTTATCACACAAAAGGGGATTTGGATTTGGCTTCTGATGGGAAGGTAATCCCTGGCGCGGGCCCCTTTACCTATGGATGCCTTGCGATTGTGGCGCCTCGTATTTTTGCAGGATTAAAACCTGAGCGCGCGAAGCTTTTCCCGTGGCTTTGGAGCCACAAGGTCACTGGCGAAGTGCACCGAGGCTTTTGGAGTAATGTCGGAGACCCAACCGAATACGAGGCGCTTATCAACAATAAAGAGGCTTATCGTTGGGCTCAATGGAAAGCGTAGAAAATGCTTAAATACGAAGAACGATTTACGGTATTAACAAGACTATTAGGTGAAGAGACGCTCGAGCACTTACGCCAATCAAAGGCGGTGATTGTGGGTCTTGGCGGTGTTGGCTCTTGGGCAGCAGAAGCCATTGCGCGCTCTGGTATTGGCCATTTGCGTTTGGTGGATATGGATACCGTTGCAGCAAGTAACACCAACCGCCAATCAGAGGCTTTAGAGGGAAATTACGAAAAATTTAAAGCGCAAGTTCTTGCTGAACGCCTTCAGGCGATTAATCCAGAAGCCACAATTGAAGTGCTCTGCGAAAGGGTAACCGAAGAGAATGTGGCAAACATTATCCCTGAGGACGCCGTTGTTCTTGAATGCGTCGATGATGTAGACGCAAAGATTGCCATCTTGCTTGAAGCGCGGCGTAAGAAAAACTTTGTCATTGTTTCTGGTGGCGCAGGAGGCCGTTTAGACCCCACGAAGATTCGTTTGTCTGATCTCGCGCACGTTACAGACGATCCCCTTTTGTCGAAATTACGCTACACCCTACGCAAAAAACACGGTTTTCCCGCAGGATCGATGAAACGCTCTAAACCCTTTGGTGTTTTAGCGGCCTTTTCCGCAGAACCTATGCGACAAAAAGAGGGTGGGGTTTTTGGCACCGTGATGCCTGTGACTGCGACAATGGGAATGACGGTTGCATCGGCCGCGTTACGGTTTCTGATTGAGAAGAAATAAGCATGACAGCAATTTGTGAGCGCATTAAAAAATTTACGTCAACTTTCGGAATTGAAATCCCTGTTTTCAATGCGCCGATGGCTGAAGTGACAACGCCAGAGATGGTCGCTGCCGTAAGTGAGGCAGGCGGCATGGGCGTTTTGCCCTTGGATTACTTAAAAGCCGAAGAAATCGAAGAGGCTATTTGCGCCGTACGTCTTTTAACAGATCGTCCTTTTGCGGTGAATTTACGAATTCCAGCCAAGCGCGATGAAACGGGTTCTGAATCGCTTTTAGATGCGCTAAGCCAAATACGCGAAGAAAATCATCTTGAGGCCCGCAAAAACCTTCCCGATTTTGATTCGCAATTTGCCACAGTTCTTCGTAGTGACGTTTACGCTATTCAGGTTTCGTTTGGGGGCTTGAGAGAAATCTACGTCGATCAAATTGAAGAACGCGCGAAGAAAACTGGGAAGCGTCCGCTTTTAATTGGGGCGGCTACAACGCTTCGGGAAGCGAAAGTGCAGAGGGCTGCAGCAGTTGACGCTGTTTTAGTGCAAGGCGCAGAAGCAGGAGGCCCCCGTTTATCGTTTGAAGATAAGGATGACGCTTTGATTTCTCTTATGAGCTTAGTCGGTCCTGCGGCTCGCTCTACAGGGCTCCCTGTTGTTGCTTCTGGTGGCATTGCAACAGGCGCTCAAGCCGCTGCCGCCTTTATCCTTGGGGCAAGCGCCATTGAAGTGGGAACGTATCTTGTGCGAACCCAAGAAAGCGCTATGCGAGAAATGTATGAAGAGGCCTTGGAATTCGCAAGCGACACAACAGCACGATTTACGCGCCTTATCTCAGGGCGCTTAACAAGAGCTGTGCCAACGGAGTTAATCCGTGCCTTAGAAGAAGCCCAAGTGAAAGCCACTGCGTATCCGGCGCACCTTGAATGCATGCGGCCGATTTTTGACTTCGCTAAAGAAAATAAGGCAATCGATTACGCCAATCTTTCGTGTGGAACAAGTGTTCCTCAGGGAGTTTCTACGAGCACAAGAGAAGCGATTTCAGAACTCTGGAACAAAACACAAGACGAATTAAAAGGAGGCGCCCTATGAAAGCCCTACTTGTTGTTGACGTACAAAATGATTTCTTGCCAGAGGGCGCCTTGCCTGTGGCAGGGGGAGATGCTGTAATCGCCCCAATCAATCGCTTAATGAAAGCGTTTCATGATGCAGGAAACCTCGTTATTTGCACAGCCGATTGGCACCCAGAAAACCACATTAGTTTTGCGAAAAACCATCCTGGCGCCAATCCTGGCGATTGCGTTACTGTGCCCTATGGCAAACAAATGCTTTGGCCCGCGCACTGCGTCGCAGCTAGCGCTGGAGCTGCCTTTAGTCAAGAGCTACACACCGAATACGCCAACGCCATTGTCCGCAAAGGAACGCACAGCAATTGCGATAGTTACTCGGGCTTTATGGAAGCTGACCGTGTGACAAAAACGGGACTCGCTGGCTACCTTCGTGAGATGAATGT
>CAVKJM010000058.1:0-8021 GCA_963656505.1 bacterium | reverse complement strand
ATTTAAAAGTGCATTCACAGTCAAAATAAAGATAAAAAGAATGAGAGCAATTGAGAAAAGCACCTCGCGCTGCAATCCAGTGGAGTAAGACATTTCGCTTGCGACCGCTGTTGTTAAAAAGCGCACGCTCTCAAAAAGCGCTGGCATATTCGGGGCATTGCCTGCGACCATCATCACGGCCATCGCCTCACCTAAGGCTCTTCCGACACCCAAAACAGCAGCAGCGGCAATACCGCTTTTAGCCGCTGGCACCAAAACGCGAAAGACAGTCTCTGTTTTATTCGCGCCTAACGCTAAGGAAGCGAGCATGTAATCTTGCGGGACCGATTCAATGGCGGTTACCGAGACTTTCACAATCGTTGGAAGAATCATGAGAGCGAGCACAAGAGAAGCGGCTAGGAGCCCTGAGCCATCGGGTAAGTTAAAGTAATCTTGAATCCAAGGGACTAACGTCAACATACCGACTAAGCCATAAACAACGGAAGGAATCCCAGCGAGTAAATTAATCGCGCCCCCTAAGAGGCGTTTTACCCAATCTTTAGCAAAGGAGGCGATATAAACGGCCGTGAGAAACCCGATAGGCAATCCGATTGCAAGCGCTAAACCCGTGCCATAGAAACTTGTGAGAATAAAAGGCAAGATCCCAAAACTCGGGGGATTCGCAGTAGATGCCCAGCGTGGGTTAAAAAGAAAGTGCGTAATGCCTACTTTCAAAATCGCTGGGAACCCCGAAACAATCAAATAGCCACAAATTAAAAGAACAATAAGGATATTTAACGCGGCAACGATACGTAAGAGATTCTCAGCGAAGAATTCGGTTTGATGATTTTTTGTACGACGATCGATCATTGAAAAAGAGGGAACTATTCGCACGCGTCTCATGAGTACGAATAGCCCCCTTCCTTTTTTTTGTTAGTCTTTCTTAGCGAACTGGAATTACACCAGCTTTCTTATATAAATCCGCACTTGCGCCTTCTGTGGCGTAGAGGATAAAGGACGCTACATCGGCTTTCGGCTCAGCATCGCGCTTTGTGACAAAGACGAAGGGGCGCTGTAACTTATATTTCATCGAGAGAATGTTTTCTTCGTTGGCTTGAACGCCATTGACTGTGAGGGTCTTCACTTTTGAGCTCATCGCAGAAAGCGAGGCGTACCCAATCGCGTTCTTATTTTTCGCTACCGTCGTAATCACATCGCCCGTGCTTGTAAGTTCCTGGCGATACAGGCAAAGATCTTTTGTTTTCGTCGTTGACTCAAAGCCATCACGTGTGCCAGAACCGGCTTCGCGACCAATCAAAACGATCGGACGGTCTGGTCCCCCAACCTCTTTCCAATTGGAAATGTGACCTGTGTAGATCTTCTGAATCTGCTCAACACTAAGGTCTTTCACATAATTGGACTTATTGACAACAAGAATGATGCCATCTAGGGCAATCGGTGTTTCTTTAAGCGCGGTTAATTCATTGGGCTTAAGGCCACGGCTTGAAAGGCCAATATCGCAGCGGCCCTCTAAAGCGGCCGTAATGCCTGAACCTGAGCCCGTGGGGCTGTAAGTCACTTTAATCTTTGGATTGGCCTTCTGAAACGATTCAGAAAGAATGCCAAAAAGCTTTTCCATGGATGTGGAACCTTCAGTGGTGACGGTTCCTGCTTGAGCAACTTGCGCGGCCAAACCTAAACTTAAAACGGAAGCGCAAACGGCTAAAACTGTTTTCTTCATAAAACGCATATTCAAAACTCCTTTTTTCTATGCTTTGAGCCGCACTTTAAAAAGGCGCTGTAAGAAAACAGTCTTAAATTTGTAAGGTTTTCGTAAAGTCTCGGAATTTCTCTTTAGGAGCTAAAGAAAAGAAAACGCCCTGCTACGGCGAACAAGGCGTTAGTCATTCTTGGCGGAAGCGGTGGGATTCGAACCCACGAACGGCGAAAACCGTTGCCAGTTTTCAAGACTGGTGCATTCAACCACTCTGCCACACTTCCGAATTGGGTTGAATTCGTAAATAAGGGCGTAACTTTAGCGGGAAACGATAAAGTTATCAATTAAGCGCGTTTTTCCGATGTAAACGGCAATGGCAAAAAGCGTTTTTTCATCCACTTTCTCAACGGGAGCCATCGATTCGCAATTGACAGCTTCGGCGTAATCTAAGCGCGCCAACGGTTCACGAGCAATCTCGTTACAGATCACTTCGAGAACTTTCGCAGTGGATGTTTCTCCCGCTTTACATAAGTCGTGAGCCTTCTTTAATGACTGGCTTAAAACGAGCGCAGCTTTTCTTTCATCCGCATTGAGATACGTGTTGCGGCTTGATTTGGCTAAGCCATCTGCTTCACGAACAATCGGGCACCCAATAACCTCTAAATCAAAATTTAGGTCTCGCACCATACGGCGGATCACAGCGAGTTGCTGCGCGTCTTTTTGTCCAAAGAAGGCCTTGTCGGGAGCAGCGATATGAAAGAGTTTACTTACGACCGTGCAGACGCCGCGAAAGTGAATCGGGCGCGTTTTGCCGCACAAGTTTTTCGCCAAATTCGGAACCTCAGTCCACGTGCCAAAGTCAGGCGCATAAAGCGTTTCTGGCGTCGGGTGAAACACAAGATCAACTCCTAAAGAATCAAGAAGTTTGCAATCGTGCTCAAAGTCACGCGGATAGCTCTCGAGGTCTTCATTGGGACCGAACTGCGTGGGATTGACGAAAACGGAGACCACCACTTTGTCACACTGTTTTTTCGCTTCTTTTACTAAGCTTGCGTGCCCTTCGTGCAAATATCCCATTGTGGGGACTAAGCCAATCGAAAGCCCATTCTTATGCCAATCTTTCGTATGCGTACGAACTTCAGCAATGCTTGAAGCAATAATCATAACGAGCTCCAAAAATAAGGATTCTTTAACTAACTGCGCGACAGTAGACTAGAAGCAAGGCTTCTAAAACCATACGGGCGTTTAAGGGATGAGAACTCACGCGAGAGACATCACGCACGGAATTGATCCAAGCGTAAAGCTTTGCGGGGTTAGTGTTTGATACAAGAGCCTTCATCGCATCGGCGTGACGCGTAAAGTAACGCGCTGCTCCCCCTTCTCTGAGACTTGCTAAGTCCCAAGCCCAACGCGATAAAAAGCGCGCCACCGAAGGTAGTGTCACGTCTCGAGCCAATGTCGTTAAAACATCGTTTGCTGTTGCTCTCGAGCCCTTTAACAAAAGAGCGATGAGTTTTTCTTCCTCGTCTTCACTCAAAATCAAGCGCTCATCGACTTCAAAGGCATTAAGGGGCATGCCGCCAGCAGCTTCTAATGTGCGCGCAGCGTCTTTTACGCCCTCTTCTTTTAGCCAAGCTAGCGCCACGTCTTTTGTCGGAGGCGTTGCGCGAATTAAGCGGCACCGAGAGCGAATTGTCGGTAACACACGATCGATTTCGTCAGCAACAAGAATAAAAATTAAGTCTTGCGGGGGCTCCTCGATGCTCTTAAGTAAACTTGCTGCAGCCTCAGCGCGAATCTTATCTGCTGGATAAACGAGAACGACGCGCTTTCCGCCTTCGTGACTTGTAAGCGTTAAGAAATCGGCTAAAGCTCGAGTCTGATGAATCAAAATCTCGCGATATTGTGTCTTGCGGGTACTTGCGGCATTTTCTGGCGGCGTAAAAGGAATTTCGCGAGGAAGCGCTTCAGCTTCGCTTACCAAATAGCGAATATCGGGGTGAGAAAAACTTTCAAATAACTTACAGGCGTGGCACTTACCACAAGCTTCACCGTCAGGGTTAGGTGCCTCACACAACAACGATTTACTAAAGGCGTGCGCCAATTCAAAGGTGCCGATGCCTCGCGGCCCGTAAAGCAAAATGGCATTGGGTAGCGCTTTTTTAAGGACTACAAGCTCTTTGGCAAGACTTTCTTGCCAGGGATATTGCGCTAAAGCCATTTTTCTGCCTTTTTCAGTAACTTCTCAGTAATCGCGGTTTGCGCTTCTGAGGCATCAAGAATAAAAAAACGATTCGGATACTTGTGAGCCCGCGTTAAGTAAGCCTTGCGCACCGATGTGAAAAACGCGACATCTTGCGCTTCAAAGCGGTCTGCAGCGCGAGCGGCAGCCCGGCGCTTAGCCGCAACTTCTGGATCAATATCAAATAGCACCGTGCAATCGGGCTGCAAATCCTTTTGCACAATCGCTTCAAGGGTTTCGACAACAGAGGCGCTTTCGCCTTTAGCTCCCACTTGATAGGCAAAGGTTGCATCGGTAAAGCGGTCTGATAAGACCCAGGCACCACGATTAAGTGCGGGTTCAATCACATCGGCAATGTGCTCGGCGCGAGCGGCAAAGAAAAGCATGGTTTCCGTGACAACCTGCATCGAGTCGTGTAAAAGTAGGTCACGAATTTTCTCAGCGAGTGGTGTGCCACCAGGCTCGCGCGTACGGACAACTTCAATGCCTTTTGCTTTAAGGAATCCGAGTAGTGCATCGATTTGTGTGCTCTTTCCTGCGCCATCAATGCCTTCGAATGTGATGAATTTCCCGCGCGCCATAGTTGCCCTCTTACCTGCGTGGCGTTTTCTGATAACGATCCACGGCCTTGTTGTGCGCATCAAGCGTCACAGAGAAAACCGAGGTTCCGTCGCCTCGAGCCACAAAGTATAGATATTTCGTCGAACTTGGGTGCAATGCCGCTTGAATTGATTGCGAGGTAGGCATACAAATGGGAGTCGGCGGCAAGCCGTAATTTAGATAGGTGTTGTAAGGCCCTGGGCGTTGCAAATCCGCTTTTCTTAAGCGTCCCTTAAAAGCATCACCTAACCCATAGATTACTGTCGGGTCCGTTTGCAAGGGCATCCAGATTTTTAAGCGATTGTGAAAGACAGAACTGACTAAATGGCGGTCTGTGCGAATCCCGGTTTCTTTTTCAATGATTGAAGCGAGGATTAACGCTTCATAGGGGTTTCTAAGCTTAAGTCCTGGGGCCCGACCCTTCCATTCACGCTCTAACACAGCCTTTTGCTTTTCAAAAGCTTGCGTTAAAACGGACATATCCGCGACCCCTGCCCTAAAGTGATACGTGTCAGGAGAAAAAAGGCCTTCGGCTTTCGTGTAGGTGGAGCCGAGTTTTTTAAGAATCTCTTCTTCGGTAAGTTTTTCTGTTGTGTGATTTAAATCGTCGTTACTATTGATTAGTGCGCGAAAGTCCTTAAAGGTCATCCCATCGAGAATACGAACGCGCCCTTGCGCGACTTCGCCATTGGAAAAGCGCTCGACGATTTTGAGAATACTTACGCCCTCTTCAAAGCGATAGCGCCCAGCGTGCAGTTTTGCAGGATCGGCGAAAACGCGCAGCAACACACTTAACATCGTCTCATTGACATCGATGCCGCTTTTTACAACTTTGTGCGCCACAGCCGTTAACGTATCCCCAGAAGTAACGTACACATCAATGGCTTTGGTGTTTTTCCCATCAAGCGCCACAGGCGTTAAAAAGGTTGTTGAAAAGAGAACAAAGAGCACACCCAAGGTGATGTAGACGGATTTTGGGACGCGGTACAAGAAAACGATAAGGCGCTTTTCAAAGGAAGAAACGTAAAAGCCTACGATTTTCCCAATCCGATGAAAGCGCTCTTTAACGCTTTGATTTTCTATTTCCTCTGGGTCTTTGCCAAAATCCACGATATCAATTCCCAAAATCGATTTTCTGCATAAAACAGAGATGCTCTGAATGCGTCATAATAACCAATTCAGGGTGAAATTCTATGACTGAAGAAAAAAACGATAAAGGTTTAACGAAACTTACGCGTCTTAGTCTCCTAAGAATCGATGGGGTTGATGCCCAAGAGTTCTTACAGGGCCAAATTACGCTTGACGCAAAGTTAATTGACGCAACACCTCGCCTTTGCGCCTATTGTGACGCGAAGGGGCGCGTGCTCGCTACTCTCATACTCTTTAAAAAGGATGCGACTTATTTTGCGCTTATTTCAAGCAATTTAAGTGAAAAAATCGCGAAGCGACTGCGTCTTTATACCCTACGCCGCAAAGTCACAGTCGATGTTGATACACGCTTTACGGTTTACGGCTCGCTTGAGAATAACGTAAATGAAAACGATGCCATTGCCTTAAATCTTTCTTTTGCAAGTATCGTTATCAAAAGCGAGAAGATCGAATCGACTTTTGAAGAAACTCTCTGGTGGGAAAAGGCAGTTCGTGCGAAATTTCCTTGGGTTGAGTCTTCAACTGCTGGCTTATTTATTCCGCAATCGATTGGCTTAGATTCTTGGAAAGCGATTACTTACGGCAAGGGCTGCTACGTGGGTCAAGAAGTGATTTCTCGCATTCATAGCTTAGGGGTGCCTTCTCGCATAGCGGCTTTGTATCAGGGATTTTCAGAGGAGTTCAAAGCGGGTCTTGCCCTGTATGATTCAAGAAAAGAAGCCGTTGCCACCCTCATTTATGGATTAAAGGGCTTAGCCCTTTGTGAGTGCGCTATTAAAGAAGTTCCTGCTTCACTATATTTAGAAGACGGCACACACTTAACAAAAATTGATTGATTATGAGTTCTCCTATTCGTATTTATAACAAGGAAGATATTGAAGGCATTCGAAGCGTTGCTCAGAAGGCTTCGCAACTACTCGATTACATCACGCCTTTTGTGAAGGCTGGCGTTTCCACTAAGCGCCTTGATGACCTAATGCTCGATTACACGAAAAACGTCCTTCACGCGAGATCTGCCTGCCTACACTATGCCCCCAACGGGATGACGCCCTATCCGGCTGCGACCTGTATTTCCGTTAATCACGTAATCTGCCACGGAATACCAAGCGAAAATAAGATTCTCCGTAAAGGCGATATCGTCAACATTGATGTCACAATCGAAAAAGATGGGTTCTATGGCGATAACTCACGGATGTTTCAAATTGGGAAACCCACAATTGCCGGGAAAAGATTGGTTGATGCCACATTTGGCTGCATGTGGGCAGGAATTGAAGCGGTAAGGCCTGGCGCGAACTTCAATGATATTGGAGAGGCGTGCTACAACTTTGTTGCCCCCCTTGGGCTTTCCATTGTTCGCGAGTACGGTGGCCACGGCATTGGGCGCGAATTTCATGGTGAACCTCACGTCAGTCACTTTCCGATCTCAGCTCCCACCGCAGACTTTGAGCCCGGGATGATTTTCACCGTCGAACCGATGGTTAACGCAGGTAAGCGCTTTATCTCGACGCTCGGTAACGGCTGGACCGTTGTCACAAAAGATCAGAGCCTATCTGCACAGTGGGAATTGCAAGTCTTAGTCACTGAAACTGGGTACGACATTTTGACTGTGAGCGCAGGATCACCCGAGCCCCCGAGTTGGGTTAAGGGCTGGAAAAAGCCCTCAAACCTCACGTAATGCGAGGAATGCCTGTGCTCACGTGCGACGACTACCTAAAGAAAAAAAGTGAACTTAAAGAGCACTTTCTAAGTTCTCGAGATGTTGGCACGTACCTAAAAGAGCACACAGCGCTTTTAACGGAAATTATCCAAAACCGCGCCAAGGATGCGATTGACAAAGATTATGTCGCACTCCTTGCCGCTGGCGGCTTCGCACGCAGTGAGCTTTTCCCCTACTCGGATATCGACCTTCTTTTGATTGTTTCTGAAACCATCTCAGAAAAAGAAAAAGAACGCATCACAGAATTTCTCACTGGTCTTTGGGATCTCGGGTTAACGGTCGGGGCCTCTGTTAGAACACCCAATGAGGTCGCAAAAGACGCGACTACCGACATTGCCTTTGCGACAAACTTTCTAGAAGCTCGTAGGATTTTCGGTTCAGTCGATTTATCTTGCGCCGCGAAAGAGGCCTTTCAAAGCGCCTTTGATGCTAGAAAGTTCTTTCAAGAGAAAAAACTCGAGCGCTTGCAACGCTACCACAAGCACGGAGACACTCCCTATGAGCTCGAACCCGATGTAAAGGAAAGTATCGGCGCCTTGCGCGATATTCACTTAATGGGTTGGCAAGCACGCGCTTCGGGTTTCGGCACATCGCTTCAGGCCCTTAAAACGCACGGG
>CAVKJM010000057.1:0-8129 GCA_963656505.1 bacterium | reverse complement strand
GTCAATATGGGCATTATCAATAGTTGCTTACCAATAATGTCAGCCATCGCTTTTATCATCACATTCCGCGACTTCATTGCGCATTGGAAGGCGCCGCTTTCTAAGCATAAGGTCGGCGCAGCTGGTGCAGAAAGCGAATATCTAGAGAAAGGAGAATAACGATGGAACTACTCCTATTTATCTCCTCGCTTTTCTTCTTCCTTTTCATTGGCGTTCCGATTTGGCTCGTTCTCGTTTTGTGCTCAGTAATTCTGATGCTCTACGGAGGAATGGGGCTTGATGTTCTTATCATCCCTCAGGCGATGCTAGATGGCTCAGACAACTACGCTTTGATGGCTATCCCGTTCTTTATCTTCGCTGGGGAAATCATGAGTGCTGGCGGCCTCTCGGTGCGTGTTGTTCGACTCGCGCAACTTGCTGTTGGTCACATCCGCGGCGGCCTAGGCTATGCGGCCATTTTCGCGTCGATTATCTTCGCGGGCCTTATGGGATCTTCTGTTGGTGAAGCAGCTGCTTTAGGCGGTCTATTGCTACCGATGATGAAAAAGGTCGGATACGATCCCGCTCGCGCAGGTGCTGTTATCGCTTCTGGCGCTATTCTTGGTCCAATTATTCCGCCTTCGACAAACTTCATTATCTTAGGCGTGACAGTGGGGCTCTCGGTTACGAAGCTCTTTATGATTGGGTTAGTCCCAGGCATCCTTCTTGGCTTAGCCCTTATGGTACTCTGGTACTTTATTGTCCGCAAAGACGGATACAACGACCATGTGACATTCACGCGTGCAGAAGCTCGCAAAATCATTCTTGATTCATGGCCAGCCTTCATGCTTCCTGTTCTCCTCTTAGGTGGCATCCGTTTTGGTGTGTTCACACCAACAGAAGGTGGTGCTTTCGCAGCTATTTATGCGATTGTGATTTGTCTTTTCTACTATAGAGAATTGACATTCCGTGAACTACTTCGCGTTTCCGCGACATCCGCGAGAACCACGGCTGTCGTTATGATTGTTGTTGCTGCGGCTTGTGCCGTTGGTTGGTTTATCACATCCGCGCAAATTCCAGATCAGGTTGTCGGCCTCTTTGGTCCGCTCATTGCACATCCTGTGATGCTTTTGCTCGCTTTGAATCTTTTCCTATTCCTTGCGGGTATGGTGATGGACTTAACGCCTAACATCCTTATCTTTGCGCCTGTCTTTTTCCCGCTTGTTCAACAAGCAGGAATTGACCCATACCACTTCGGGCTCTTATTCGTTCTTAACCTTGGTATTGGCGTGATTACGCCGCCAGTTGGAACGATTCTCTATGTGGTCTGTGGCATTGGAAATATCAAGATTGCCAATCTCATTGCAAAACTCATTCCATTTATCGCAATTGAGATTCTCGTTCTCTTGATTCTTCTGGTGTTCCCGGTGCTATCTCTCACACCAATGCGGTGGCTAACTTAGAAAAAACCTCCAATTTCTCCTCTGCCCATGAACCCCAAAATTCATGGGCTTTTTTTTCATTGCCGCATTAAAAAACGTAGGTTAAGTTTCTTTTCCTTCGCGAAGCTAAGAAACTTCAAATCCAGGGCCGATACCTCGAGCTTTAGTTCGCGCATAAGATGCACGGCCTTCGCCTCCCTTTCACTCACACGCATTGACTTAGAAAGCACATCCTTTGTAAGACGCTTTCTTCCAGCTCCCGTGCGCGCCCCTCCCCAATAGGCTTTAGTATCTTTCGCGACCTTTTTCTTAATCTCTTGCGCTTCTTTTTCACTAAAGAAACCCCGGTCATTGAGAATCTCGTCGATTGTTCTCGCTTTTCTCACGTTTTATTTCCTGATAGTTCCTTGTAGGTTAAGAAATTTTATTTGATTTCGTTACGAATTCAACTTTCTAAGGTCTTTTTCTTAACTTAAAGCGCGGTTACCCAAAAAACTCTTCCTCTAAAGTCAAAAACTTCTTTCTTTTTGCCAACGTCAAAAAAACTCGCTCGTTATAATGCCTGCCCAATGGTAAGACTCCTTTACCGGTTGGGGATTCTTGCTAGTTTTTTGTCGCAACCGTCATTCTTAAGGCCACTCATCATGAGAACTGATCCGCGCTTTCCCAATCTGCATATCGTCGACCATCCTTTGATTCAGCATAAGCTCTCGATCATGCGTCAAAAGGAAACGAGTACGAATGTTTTCCGTCAGCTTCTAAAAGAAATCACCGTTTTAATGGGCTATGAAGTCACTCGAGACCTTCCGCTTTCGAGCCGCTCGATTGAAACTCCTATTACAGAAATGGAAGCGCCCACCCTTGCTGGAAAAAAGCAAGTGATTGTTCCGATTCTTCGCGCCGGCCTCGGTATGAGCGATGGCCTTCTCGAATTAATGCCTTCTGCTCGCGTCGGCCACATCGGTATGTACCGCGATGAAAATAAGCGCCCTGTTGAGTACTTGGTGCGCTTGCCGAATGTCACCGATCGCTTGTTCTTTATTTGCGACCCGATGTTAGCTACGGGTTACTCGGCTTGCCACGCAGTGGAAGTTCTCTTAAAGCGTGGTGTGAGTGTCGAATCGATTAAGTTCATCGCTTTGGTCGCGGCTCCTGAAGGCGTGCAAGTGATGCTTGAAAAGCACCCGAAGATTGAGATTTGGGTTGCCGCATTAGACGAACGCTTAAATGAGAATGCCTACATCGTCCCAGGTTTAGGCGATGCTGGTGACCGACTCTTTGGCACGAAGTAATCAAAGTTTCTTCTTTGCGAGAGCCTTCCCTATTTCGGGAGGGCTCTTTTTTTAATTTTTCGCGAAATTAATGGTTTACCCTTACTAATTTTAAAAACGTTCATAAATACGGAACAAAACTGCCGTTTTTCGTGTGAAATTTACGAAGAAACGTCCCGCGATTTGACATTAATCAAATCGAAAATTTCCTAGAAAGAGCATCATTCGCTCATCAGGAAGGCTTTCGAGCTTTCCCCCTTGTTTTCCCTGTAATCAAAGGAAATGAATATGACACCAGAACAAGAATTGCGTGCGCATACACCGACAGGTCCAGAACTTATCGCTGGCGTTACGCTCAAAGACGCCAAGCGCGCTAGCAAGTGGCCAGCCTACTGTGATGCTACACAGTCCATCACTGGCCTTATCCTCGGCCTCTTCCTTTTCTGCCACATGGCCTTCACAAGCTCGATTCAGCTTGGTAAGGACACCTTCTGGAATATGATCCAGATTTCTGGCGGTACACCGATTTTTGGTCACGAACAGCTGTGGTTACACGTGCTCTTCGTTGGCTTTATTACGCTTTGCGTGATTTTGCACGCCTTGTGCGCTCTTCGTCGCTTCCCGACATCTTACAAGCAGTGCCGTGACGTCAACGCTCACATCACAATGTTGCACCACACAGATTCTTCCTTGTGGCGCATTCAGCTCATCACTGCCGTTTTGATTACAGCGTTTGTCTTCCCGCACTTAATGGGCATGCTCGTTGATCCGGCTAGCCTTGATCCGAACCTCTCTTCTGTTCACACCTATCACATGGGTTTAGGTTGGACAATCGTCTTCTTGGTTATCACCGAGTTGCACGGCATGATTGGTTTGTATCGTCTTGGTGTTAAGTGGGACGTCATCAAGGGCCGTTGCAATGGCTTCCGCAAGGTGATGCTCTTCTTGGTTGCCGCGATGGTCATCTGCGGTTCCGTCACAGCCTACACCTTCTACGCCAATGGTAAGGCTTTGAGCGAAAGCGGCCAGGCTGCAACGCACTACACACCGACAACAGTTTGGTCTATCAACAAGTAATACTTCGTTTGATATACATCTGAGAGACCCCGAGCCGAAAAGCCCGGGGTTCTTTTTTTGTGTGCGATTTATAAGTAGCGCCCCGTAATGCTTTTGGCGTTTTTAGCGATTTCTTCTGGTGTGCCTTCAGCGACTAAATTGCCGCCTTCTTTTCCGCCTTCGGGACCCAAGTCAATAACCCAGTCTGCCGCGCGAATCACATCGGGATTGTGTTCAATCACAAGAACGGTGTTTCCTTCTTTAACTAACCTATCGAGAGCACGCAAAAGGAATTTCACATCTTCAAAGTGAAGTCCTGTTGTGGGTTCATCTAGGATGTAAAGCGTCTTTCCTGTGGATTTGCGAGAAAGCTCTTCGGCAAGCCTCACGCGTTGCGCTTCGCCACCCGATAAGGTATCGGCTCTTTGGCCTAATCTTAAGTAGCCTAGACCAATCTCTTCCATTAACGCAAGAGACCTTTCAATCGCTGGTTGCGCCGCAAAGAAAACGAGTGCCTCAGATACTGTCATCTCAAGAACGTCGGCTATCGACTTCCCTTTAAAGCGCACATCAAGCGTTTCTCTGTTAAATCGCTTTCCTTGACACACAGGGCAACGCACTCGAACAGGAGGCAAAAATCCCATTTCAATCGTGGATTCGCCTTCTCCTTCGCAGGCTTCGCAACGACCTCCGACCTTATTAAAAGAAAAGCGCCCTGCGTCATAGCCACGCTCACGCGCGAGTGAGGTTTCAGCAAAAAGCTCGCGAATAAGCGTTGCAACTCCTGTGTAGGTCGCAAGAGTTGCACGCCCTGCGCGACCCATCGCGGCTTGGTCAACAAGAAGAATCTTGTCAAAGAGTTCTGCACCAATAAGTGCCTCAAAAGGCTGAGGCTTTTCTTTGGCGCGATAAAGGCGCCTTCTCATTTCTGCGGCAAGCGTTTCTAAGATAAGTGTGGTTTTGCCTGACCCAGAGACCCCTGTAACGACAGTGAGAGCTCCCATCGGGATTTGGCAGGAAATATCTTTTAAGTTTCTCCCTGTTGCACGAACAATGCGTAAGACTTTTTCGGGGTCAATTGCTCGATGCACTTTCTTAGCGATAACGTGCTTTTTCCCACTTAAATAGGCGCCTGTTAATGAGGCTTTGTTTTGCTTTAAATCTTCGGGAGCGCCTGAAGCAACAACGGTGCCTCCTTCGCTACCCGCTCCTGGCCCCATATCGACAATCCAATCTGCTGACTTCATAAAGTCTGCATCGTGCTCAACGGCAATCACTGTGTTTCCTGCGGCAACTAACTGCTCGAGCATCTTAACGAGACGCGCTGTGTCTCTCGGGTGTAAACCAACTGTGGGTTCATCTAGAACATAAGTGACGCCAGAAAGGCCAGAACCAAGTTGCCCAGCAAGTCGAATGCGTTGCAATTCGCCACCTGAAAGCGTTGCAACTGGCCGGTCTAGTGTTAAGTATCCGAGCCCCGCATCGATTAAGAACCCCAAGCGTCTGTCGATTTCTTCTAGGGCCATCGAGCCAATGAGACGGGCGTTCTCATCGAACTCAAGCGTTTTAAGTTTCTCGCGAAGTTCAGCTAAAGAAAGAGAGGAAAACTGAACGATATTTAAAGAATTCTCTTTCTTACCAAGACGCACGTTTTGCATGTCGCTACGCAATCTCGAACCCTGACACTCGGGACACACCGAGCGGCTCCGAAGAACAGAAAACCCCATTTTCACAGTCTCGCTTCGCGCTCTATCCCAGCGCTGGCGAAGTTTAGGAATGACGCCTTCAAAACGAAGTGCTTTAGCCGCATCTCCCGTTCCATAAAAGATGGCGTCTTTAACCTCTTTAGATAACTCTTGAAACGTCGTATCAACAGAAAAGCCCATCTTTTTAGCGAGATTCAAGAGCTCAGCAAACGCTTCATAACTCTTATCGGATATTCCAAGGATCGCTCCTTCTCGCAGAGAAAGATTTTCGTCTTTAGTTAATAGCGCTCGATCAAAATCCTCAATAAAGCCCCGCCCTTCGCACTTCGGGCAAGCCCCTAAAGCGTTATTAAAAGAAAACATCGCAGGCGTCAAATCGGGAATCGTGTACCCACACTCAGGGCACCCGTAGTGTTGAGAAAAGTTCTCCTCATCCTCAGTTTCTAGATTAAAGAGAATCGCTTTTCCGTTGGATAAGTTACACGCGGCTTCAAAGCTTTCCGCGAGGCGTGAGCGTGCGGCCTCTTTAATACGCAAGCGATCGACAACAACGTCAATCGTTTTTGCGGGCGCCTCGTTCTTTTTCTCTAAAACTTCATCGACTGTCGTAAAAGCACCATCAACACGGAGCCTTACAAAACCTAAGCGCTGCATTTCTTTTGCCGCTTTCTGGGTATCTCCTTCAAAAAAAGAGGCAACAGGAGAAAGAATCGCAACCTTCGTTTCTTCTTTAAGTTTTAAAGCGAAACTCACCATGTCGTGAATCGAGTGGCGCTCAAGCTTTACGCCGTGCGTGGGGCAATACGCCACACCGATGCGTGAAAAAAGGAGCCTTGCGTAGTCGTTTATTTCTGAAATTGTTCCAACCGTTGAGCGGACACCGGCTTTTGAGCGTAGTTGCGAAATCGCAAGCGTTGGCGTTAAGCCATCGACTGCATCCACATCAGGCTTGGCTTGCGTCCCTAAAACAAGACGCGCGTAGGCTGGAAGGCTTTCTGCATAACGCCTTTGGCCTTCGGCGTAAATCGTATCGAAGGCAAGAGAGCTTTTTCCTGATCCCGAGGGACCCGTGATTACCACAAGCTTATTTCTCGGAATCTCGACGGTGATGTTTTTGAGGTTGTGCGTTTTAGCGCCAACCACACGGATTTTTTCCATGACGCTTACGAAAACAAAATCGAAAAGGACAATCTAGCACAAGCGCTAGGCACAAACGAATTTTGATTTGCCCGGTTTTACTTGGTCTTTCTCGACCAAAAAGAGACTATCTACTTAATTTGTCTTGTAAAAAGCGTGAGCAGGCCTTTTTTGCTGTATAAAATACGTTCGTGTTGAGTCGGATGCAATGGAAACGCTCTCAAAGACTTAGAGTTTTTTCAAATGCTTTCGATGTTTTCTACGATATTTTTAGGTACAAGAGAATTACTATGGCTTCTGTAAACAAAGTCATTCTGATTGGCAATCTCGGGCGCGATCCCGAAACCCGCTACACAGCAGACGGCAATACCGCTATCTGCCACATTGTTATCGCCACAAGCCGTCGCTACAAAGATAGCCAGGGGCAGCCTCAGGAAGAAACCGAATGGCATCGCATCGTTTTCTTCGGGCGTCAAGCAGAAATTGCGCAGCAGTATTTAAAGAAGGGAAGCCCTGCTTATATTGAAGGACGCCTTCGTACACGTAAATACACCGATAAAGAAGGCATCGAACGCTATCAAACAGAGATTATCTGCGAAACCTTGCAGCTCTTAGGCGCTCGCAGTAGTTCTCCTTCGGGCGAATCTTTTGAATCGCCTCGTCGTGAGCATCGCCCGCAAGCTGCGGCCGCGGCTCCCGCTTCGCGCCCAGCTCCCGCTGCCTCTCCTGCGACAGCGTCTCCTGTTGACTCTTTAGAAGAAGATGACGTTCCGTTCTAAAGAAAAGTTCATGTGATGCTTTTAAATCCCAGACCTCCATCAAGAAGCCTGGGATTTTTATTGAACCTATTCGTGGCGAACCGCCTCGATGGGATCAAGCCTTGCTGCGCGTCTTGCGGGGAAGTACCCGAAGACAATACCAGTGAGTGCCGCAAACCCGAAGGAAAGTAAGTTGATCCCTGGATAGAAGGCAAAGGGCACCTGCATAACGCTCGCAAGGGCCCAGGAGGCGATAGCGGCAATGACGATACCTAAGAGGCCTCCTAAACAACCAAGCACAATCGATTCAATCAAAAACTGCAAAAGCACTTCGCGCTCAGTTGCGCCAATGGCTAAGCGAACACCGATTTCTCTTGTGCGTTCAGTCACAGACACAAGCATGATGTTCATAATGCCAATGCCACCCACGAGAAGACTAACAGCCGCCACAGCACCAAGGAGCGTTGTCAGAACTTTCGTAGTCGAGGTCACCGTATCGGCAATTTCTGCCGTATCCAAAATCTGGAAGTTATCGGCATCAGTGCTCGATAAGGAGCGCCTTTCTCGCATCAGTTCTTTTAAGGACGCTTTAAGCATCGTTCTGTCGCTATCGGAATCCACCGCAACAACGAGAGAACTTACTTTGTTATTGCCCACAAGGCGGCGAGCCAATGTATTAAAGGGAATGACAACTAAGTCGTCCTTATCACCACCCATCGCGGCACTTCCTTTTTCAGCAAGAAGCCCCACGATCCGACAAGAAAAGCTTTTGACGCGAAT
>CAVKJM010000056.1:0-8165 GCA_963656505.1 bacterium | reverse complement strand
CACCAGGATCGATCATATTGGCAATCACAAGACCAAAGATCACGGCAACTGCCGATGTAACCATAAAAAGGATTAAGGTCTTCACAGCAACACGCCCGAGTTTTGAAATATCGGAAATGCCAGCAGCTCCTGCAACGAGAGTCGCAAAGACCAAAGGAACGACCACCATACGAATCAAGCGAATGAAAAGGTCGCCCAAGGGTTTTAAGTAAGTGACGGCGAAGTCAGCGGTAATGAACATACCGACAACGACACCCAAAACCAAACCGAGCATCATCTGCATCGGAAGGCTTAACCAAGTGGATTTTTTTGCCATAAGGTTTCTCCAAAAGTTAAAAACAAAAACTCTTTTGTAAGCCCTTCGACTCGCTTTTTTCTTCTTTTATTTTTCTCTCATTGCCGAGTCGAAAAAAGCTCTCTCCATGCGTATCACTGTACCCAACTTAGAGCAAAGTGCGCTCTAGATATTGGTGCAGAGAATTTGCGTAATATCAAAAAATTAAAAGATAGAGAAATACCTAATTTTCCTTATTTATCAACTAGATAAAACTGCGTAGAGTCATTGAATTTTGGCGTGAGTATCTGTGATAAAAACTCCCCTTTTTCTCTGAATCAAAAGAAAATCAATTTGGGGTGCATGAAAAAAGAGCCTTTACCCAGAATCGCTTCGGATAAAGGCTTCTTTCTCTTTTTTAGGAGTATTGCTTAGGCGCTTTTTAAAGGCGTTTTTATGAGGGCGTTAAAACGCAGATGCTTTCGACGTGCCCTGTGTGTGGAAACATGTTCATGATGCCGGCAAGCCGCACTCTCCAAGCACCCGTGTGAACAAGAATCGCTAGGTCTCGCGCAAGAGTCGCGGGATTGCAGGAAACATAAACGACGCGCTCTGGCTTTTTTGCGGTATCCGACAAGACGTGCGCTAAGGCTTCTGCGCCTTCTCGTGGCGGATCGATTAACACGCGGTCAATGCCGCCCATCGTGTCAAGCAACTCATTCCAATCCGCGTCAGCCCACGTAAATAGGTTACGGGCTCGGAATGTGGTTTTCTCTTCAACGTGATTAAGGAGGGCTCCCGCGCGAGCTCTTTCAACTAAGGCGTCGCTACCTTCAATACCGATCACGCGATTAGATCTCTTAGCTAGAGCGAGGGTGAAGTTACCCAAACCACAGAAAAAGTCAGCAACGTGGCTTTCTTTCGTTGGGGCTAATAAGCGAATTGCGCGAGATACCATCGCCTCATTCATCGCGTGATTGACCTGCGTAAAGTCTGTGGGCCTAAAAGGGATCTCCACACCAAACTCACGCAGCTGTAACTTCAAAGCATCGCGATTTTCTTCTTCAATTGGATAGGCTGAATCAGGTCCCTTAGGCTGCAGCCACGCATCAAAATTTAGGCGCTTGGCGGCTTCTTTAATCTTTCCTAAATCTGCGTCACTCAATGGCTCTAAATGACGGAACACGAGCGCTAAATGGTCTCCCCCTAACGCAATCTCAATTTGCGGAACTCTGTCGCGGCAAGAAAGGGACGCCACTAATTCACGCAAAGAAACAAGCATCGAAGAAACCCGCTCGGGCAAAATCGCGCAGGTTTTCATATCCGCCACAAAGCTCGAATGCTTTTCGTGAAAACCCACAAGCATCCCACCCTTTTTCTCAACGAATCGCACCGTTAATCGTGCACGATGTCGATAGCCCCAAGTGGGCCCGTGAATGGGAGGCAAAACCTGTTCGGGAACAACTTTCCCAATATGCCAAAGGGTATCGAGTAAAACGCGTTGCTTAAAAGCGACCTGGGCGTTCGCTTCAATGTGTTGCATCGCGCAACCGCCGCAAGAACCTGGCCCCATCCCAAAGTACGGGCACTTCGGGTCAACCCTCATAAATGACGGGTTTTCGATTTGAAGTGCGATACCGACTTCAAAATTTGGCTTATTGCGAACTCGCTCGTAAAGAACGGTTTCGCCAGGAAGTGCCCCTTCAACAAAGACCACTTTCCCCTCGTTATGCCCTACGCCTCGACCTTCAGCGTCTAAGCGTTCAATTTGAATTGTTGCCTGCGCACGAGGCTTTTTCTCTCGACTCACAGGAATTCCTATTCGCTTAAATACGGGATCGGATCGATCGGTTTTCCTTGACGCACTTCAAAGCGTAGTTTTACGCGACTTGCATCCGTATCACCCATTTCGGCAATCTGCTGACCGGCGCGAACGCTTTCGTTGACGCGAACCAAAATCTTCGAAGTATTTCCGTAGACCGTAATAAGAGGCGTCTTTCCTTTACCAGGAAGTCTTACGTTGTGGCGGACAATCACAAACTGTCCGTAGCCAGGCGCATTGCCACCCACGTATTGCACGGTGCCATCTAAGACCGCATAAATGGGATCGCCCTTATTTCCAGCGATATCGATACCCATCTTCGTTTCTTTAAAGGTGGCGATCACGTCGCCCTTGGCGGGCCACATAAATTGAATCTCACCGCGAGCAGCTGCGTCACGCGCTGCCTTTTGCTCAGCAATTTTCCTTTGAGCGGCTTCATCAGCCGTTTCTGGGCGCTTTGCTGTTTCAACGGTTGGCGCTGTATCTAAAAATTCGGCAGCGCTTGCAGACTGAACGGCGGCATCAGGCGCGGCGTTTGTTAACTCAGCAGCAGTCTTTGGGATGCGAAGTTCTTGACCGATCGAAAGAGTGGTCACATCCTTAATGCCGTTTAATGTTTGGAGCTGACGGGGATTGACGCCATAGCGCACACCGATGTTATAAAGGGTGTCGCCAGCGGCGACAACGTGAATTCTTCCGCTATCGACAGGAGCTGTATCGCTTGCCAAATGTTGAGGCGCGCTCTTAATGGGAGCCGTGGCATCAATTGGATAGGACTCCACCTTCGCAGGTCTTGTAGCCGCATCATAGGTTCCCGTGCGATCTTCAATCGGCGCCATGGTGCTTGTTGTCGAGCACCCGGCAAGGATCCCTGCGATCGCCGCTAAACCAATCCATACACCCTTTTTCACATTCATCTCCTCAATAGCAAATCAAACTTCCGAGAAATCTCGTCATTGCCTTTTTCGTCTGAACTATCCATTTTAAGCGTTGTCACTGAGGCATACCCTCTTTTGACGGCAGAAAAGTCAGTTCCCGCCTCGTATTGCGTTGGCCAGATTTGGTCGCCTAACGTAAAGCGCAATTCTCTACCCTTAGTGGCTACGCACGTAGCGTTCTTGGGATTTGGCCACCTACCTAGCCGCGTCACCTCGATCCCTTTTAACTCTTCTATCGGGCAATCGGGCACATTGACATTGAGTAGCACGCTCTCTTTACTTCTAAAGCCCGAAAGTGCTTTTACTAGGCGAAGCGTCACATCGGCCGCTGTTTCAAAGTGGCCGAGTTTTTCATCGACTAAGCTCACCGCAATCGCATTAATGCCAAATAAGGGGCCTTCGCGAGCTGCCCCCACGGTACCTGAGTAAAAAACGTCGTCACCTAGGTTTTTCCCAGCATTAATGCCGCTAATCAAGATGTCTGGTTTCTTATCAAGAAGTCCCGTGAAAGCGAGATGCACACAATCGGCAGGCGTGCCATTGACAGTAAAGACGTGACTCTCAATTTGTGTCACAGTAAGGCTTTCTCGCACCGTCAATGCTGAAGATGCGGCACTTTGATTTTTATCGGGGACAACAACGGTGACCTCGGCAAAGGGAGTAAGAGCAGCAACAAGCGTATTGAGTCCTGCAGCACCGATTCCATCATCGTTACTGACAAGAACATGCCCAAAAGAGAAATCGCAGTCCAAAAGAAAATCCCCTAACCAATAAATGTAGCGGCGATTTTACTAGCCAAAAGAGTAAACCCCGAGAATTTCACGGCGTATCTAACGAATTTTCACAAAGTTTTCTTTAGAATGCTCTTCGATTTTATAAATCCTTTCGCGTGGGTTTGAGAATTTCTCTTTTAAGCGTGAAGGAAAAAAGAATTTATTAAGGAGTTATTAAGAATGGATCAGTATTTCCAGCGCTTGAGCATCTTTTTAAAGGGTGGCCAGACAATTACCGTTGATTTCCAGACACAGGACCCCGCCAAAGTGAATCCTCAGATTGAGGCTTTCCTTCAAGCGATGGGCGACCCTGAGAAGAAAGAGAAGAACTTCCTTTTCCAAGGCGCTCGTGTCGTTCTCGTTCGCATCAGTGACGTTTCTGGCGCCGATGTGATTTCTCTTATTTTGAAGGCTGGCGAAAAAGTAAAGAAAGAACTTGAACCCGCCCCTGAAAAGAAAGTCACAAAGTAATTTCTTTTAAGCCTTAAGTTACAAAAAGCCTAACTTCGATTTTCGAGGCTAGGCTTTATTGTTTTTTAGGTGCGGCAATTTAGCGCATCAACGTTTCGCATAGTTTAGAAAAGACCTTAAGAGCCTCTCGCACGCAAGCGTTGACCGTCGGGTGCTTTTTCATAAAGATGACCCAAGAGGGAGACTTCCGATAGTAAAAGGCGACAAACGCACGACCTAACGGATTCGTTTTTAAAACAGAATCACGAAAGTGTCGAAGGACTTTTACTTCAGGTGCGTCATAAGAACCGAAAACGGCCGTTGCAATGTAGCAGCGTCCCTTATCGTGTTTATCTGCGATGCGAGCCTGAATCTCATCTAAGACAGCTAAGTTATCTTCAATCTGTTTACGCAATCCTGCGGTGATATCAAGCGTTAAGAGTCTTTTCAAAACAACGGTGGCTTTCGCGGATTCTGTGCGTAGCGTCTCGGTTCCCGGTGGACACGTGTGCATAAAGTTCACATTGGCGCACACCATTGACATCGCCTCATTCGCGATCCAACTTGAGACAAAGATATAAAGCGGCGTATCGGCACCGAGTTCCTTTTTCAAGGGTTCAAGTAGTGGCCCTGTTGTATCAATCAGGCGCTCTGCGCTTCGCAAAGCCATAATGGGCATCGAGCGCGCTGGTCCCACATTAAATACAGAAATCGCTAAGCGTTCGTGCAGCGCTAAAACGTTCGTTAAAAAGGCCTCAGCTTTCTCAGCCGTATCGATGCGAGAAAGCCCTAACCTTTCACTTAAATCTTCGTCTCGAGAAAGTTCCCGGAAAAATAAAAGCGCTAAGTCGCCTTTCGAAATGAGTTCTCCTGGAGCGATGGCACGTACAAAGTCATTTCTCTCTTTCTCGTTTTCAAGTAGACGCGCGATTTGTCCGATGCCACCTAAGAGATCTTTCTTGATAAAAGATAGGCACGCCAAGTTAATGCGCGGGGCATACCCCTCTTTTTTCGCGTAGACCTTTTCGGCTTTTTCGATATTGCCTTCTTTTAAAAAGGTAAAAGCAACGCCGTCAGAAGCTTTACTTGAAGCAAACCAAAAGAAAGCCGAGGCTAAGCGATCGATTGGAGTTGCGAGACGTTCTTTGGCGTAACTTAATGTGGCTTCATTTCGGGAAATGTGCCCTAAGATATCCACGAAATCCGTTGTGTACGAGATTGAACTCTTATTTTTAATCGCCTTCACAATCGCTTCGACGTGACGCGCCTTGCGCTCATCGGAGTCGTTTGAAGAGACACCCAAAATGCGATACGGATTACGAATAAGAGAAAGAACGACAGGCATCGGAAAATGAAATCCCAAATTAACATCGAAAAAATTTAAGCCCTTCTCTTTGCTTTAGAGCTACGTAAAAGAGAAAAGCGTTTTCGAAGTCGCATTGTCTCACAGGTCAACACGCTTTGGCGTGAAAAACACTAACCAAAAGAAGCAATAAAAAGCCCCTGGCCTTTTTGCCAAAATTCCTTTAGCTCAAAGCCAGAGGCCATCCGATTTAGAGTTTATCCTGCCTTGCGAGCAGGCTCTTTCGGATTATTAGTATTCGTCAAAGATCCGTTGAATCTCTTTGAGGTTGGTGGTCTTTGTTAAAGCTAGTTGCAATAAGAGGCGTGCCTTCTGAGCATTTAGTGTATCGCCATCTAAGAACTTCGCATCGATCCATTGCTTCAAAGACGGAACCGTTGGGCCATTTCCTACGCGAGAGGAACGCACGATAACGACGCCCTTTTGTTGCGCTTTAATAAGTCCCTTTTCTGTATCGCGGTGAATCGAGCCGTTACCTGTACCGTCGTGAATGATGCCCTTGGCACCAGCAGCCACTGCAGCGTTGACCATTACGTCATCGGCACTCACGTGTGAATAAACGATATCAACGCGAGGCAAAGATGTCATGCCTTTTACATCAAATTCGCTTTTTGTCGTATGGCGACGTGTGGATTCCTTGTAGAACTTCACCTTGCCGCCAGCAATGTAGCCCAAGCACCCGAGTTCAGGAGATTTGAATGTGGCGACATTGGTGGTATTGGTCTTTGTTGTGTCGCGTGCGCCATTGATTGTGTCGTTCATCGCGATTAAGACACCTTTACCGATGGCTTCTTTACTCGCCGCTACACGAACAGCGTTAAGTAGGTTCATCGGGCCGTCAGCAGACATCGCGGTTGCCGGGCGCATCGCACCAACTAAGACAACGGGTTTATTGCTTTTAACCGTGAGGTTTAAGAAGTACGCCGTTTCTTCCAATGTATCTGTGCCGTGGGTGATGACGATACCTTGGATGTCTTTTTGCTTTAGAAGTTCATTGATGCGATTAGCAAGCTTCAGTAGAGTAGCCGTATCCATGTTATTGGAAGAAATCTTCACAATCTGTTCACCGTCAACGGTGGCGATTTCTTTCATCTGAGGAACAGCATCAATCAGAGTTTGAATGCCGATCTTTCCTGCTTCATAACCTGTGGTTTGTGTCGAAGAGGAAGCAACTCCTGCGATTGTGCCACCTGTAGCAAGAATACGAACACCAGGAAGATTTGCTGCGAAGGCAGCGCCCATCGAAACTGAAACGGCGGCCGCAATCAGGGCCTTTTTCATGAGATGCATAAGAGGTCCTCCAAAATTATTTTTTGACGAGTTAAGAGGTGCTTAACTCTACAAACGAGTGTATCGGAATTGACTCAAGAAAATCCTTGAATTTGTTACAGAACGACTTCGTTTAACCCGCAGATTTTTGGAGAGTATCCCGTATAGTGGGACAGTCTCAGGAAAACCCTGATGCCTTTTTGAAAGAAAACTCGAAAAACTTCAAGGAGCAAATGAGGCTACGCACTCAGAATAGAAAATTTGGGGATTGGAAAGAACGCCTCCCCAATCCCACGAAACATTACTAAGCCAAATGACAGATTGCGACTTCTTACTTTTACGAAAAAACTAAACCACTAAAAAACTTCGAACGCAGCCAGACGAATTCCTACGTAGACAACAGCCAAGAGCTTCAGATTGGCAACATCCTTTACTTCGTCACCTTTGCTGTAGCGTAAGGCTTGTTCTTTAGCCTCAGAGAGAGCGGCCTGAATTTCAGAGTCTTTCGCACTAGTTTTTAGGTGTTTGAGTTCAATGACATAGGTCGGTAGCTCAGGGTTGCCTTTTGGCGTAAGCAATAAGTCCATATAGCCAAAGCCCTCTCCACGAGATTCTTTCTCAAGTTTTCCTCGGTAATCATTCGAAGACCAGAGCGTTGCAGAAAGAATGCCTTGGAACACCGCTTCACTTAGGTGAGAGCTTGTATGTATTCCGTTATCTTCGATAAAGCGAGAATCCGCTAAACGCAACCACGGCTCGGGATTTCCCGCCGCGAGTGCTTCGTAGGCAGCAGAGAACTCTTCGTCGTCAAATTTGTATTTCGGAGCACACAAGATGTTTTTAAAGTAGTATTCAAAAAACTGTATGCCAATGGCGCGATTAGGGACAATGAGCGCACGCCGGTTTCCTGAAACATACGTGAGGAATCCCATGTAAAAGAGTGCCGAAAGAAGTTCCTCTCGATCCAAGCCATTGTGCTTATTAAGATTTAAAATTTGAAGTTCTCCCCCAAAATCAATTGCCTCATGATTTAACGAGCGCCGAACAATTTCTTTGACAAGGGTAGTGTCTCCCAAGGAGAGAATGCCTTCAATCTTATCTAGGCTATTCGCTACCGATGGGTCGAGCATATTGTTGGGCTCTTCTCCCGTTAGGCTAATCTGCTTTAAATAGTTAAGACACATCGAAGAGTTAAAAACAGTTTCCGCTCTTTTTGGGTTAAAGCAATAGCCGTTGTACCACTCCTTCATACGAGAAAAAACTTCATCGAGTGTCT
>CAVKJM010000055.1:0-8525 GCA_963656505.1 bacterium | reverse complement strand
CGGAAAAGCCTTTTTAAGCTACTCTCATTTCTTGGATTAGTTTCGTTTACTGCTGTTTTTTCTTTTGCATCCGTCATAGCTTGCTGTGCGTTGCGAAAGCGCAACCAAACACTTAATTCGTGAATCGTGTTGGGATTGTACAAGCCTAAAGGCTTTTGCAGTGAACGGCACCCCGATATAATCATCGAGGTTTTCTTCGAGGTTACTATGCCAACCGTTTTGTGTCGCCTCCCGAATCACGTAGGCGACTGCTGTATGTGTATGCCCGCTTTGCGGCTTTTGGAAGCAAGCGGCTTTACTCCGGCGCTTGTCGGCAAGCGCTGGGCAGGTGACCTTGTTGCCGGCATGGGCTGGAGATTCGATCCCATCGAAGGCCATATCTTCGAAGACGTCACGCGTATTCGCTTTGTCGCAAGAAACGCTGGCGCAAAATTTGGGATTCTTTTCCCAAATTCCTTTAATTCCGCACTCCTTTTTAAGTTTGCGCACGTTAGAACCGCAGGCCTTTCTACGGATTTGCGAGGGTTTCTACTAAACGACTCGATTCCAGAGCCAGGCTCCATGCACGAAGTCGAGCGCTTCTTTTATGTTGCGCACGAAGCAATCCTTGCTTGGAAAGGGAAACCTGCTTGGGATAAAGCCCCAAAAAGCCTAGGGCTTCTTGTGTTAAAGCGCCATGAAGCCGCCGCTAAAAACATTAGACGAGAATTTAATATCTCCACACGCTACGCGATTTTGGCGCCTGTCGCGCGCGGCCTACACCGAGGGCGTCCTAAATATTGGGCGCATTTCAATGAACTTTGTGCACCATTACGTGCGATGGGCATTGAACCGATTGTCATCCCCTCGATTCGTGAAGAAGAACAAGCAAAAACACTTTGCCCGGATGCAACATTCTTACCTCCAATGGGTTTAGGAAATTTTGCGGCTCTTGCTAAACACGCAGAATTTGTCATCGCCAATGACTCAGGCATTAGCCACGTTGCTGCGGGTCTCGGTCTTAAGCAAATCACACTCGTTGGTGTGACAAGCGCAGAACGCACAGGCCCCTGGAATCCACAAGCGATTGTCCTTGGTGCTGATGGCTCTTGGCCAGAAGTCCCTGCCGTGTTAGAAGCGATTCGCCGAATCGCAAGCTAAGACCACGATTCAAATTCTGAGCGCTGGCTCTTGTGCGCATAAAAAGCGCTCACAACGCCTGGCGTTGTACGAAGCATCTGCACTAAGTGGTCTGTGGGATTCACAGGTTTAATAAAGTTTGCTGTCCCACGTCGTTTCCCCGCGATAAGTTCTAGGCGCACTGGAACACCTTTTTCGTCTGTTGCCGCTTCGGCAAACCACTTCGAAACTTCGGCGATGTCTGCCTTTTCGTTAATTCGAACAATCAATGGCGACTGCGACTCAATTCTTACTTCAGTCAATGTTTTGACACTATCGACAATAAGAGAAATCTTTTCTGTTCTCTGATCTTTGCGGCCTTTACCGACAAAGGCAAACACTTCATCTTCGGCAATGATGTTGCGATAGCGCTCGTAAGCATCGGTGTAAAGAAGAGCCTCCATCGAATTGTCACCATCGCTAATAGTTAGGACAGCGAATTTACCGCGTTTCCCTAAGATGACACGAATGCTTGTTACAAGACCCGCAACCGTAACTGGTGTTCGACTCACAGTCACAGACGTAAATGGCGTTGAAAAACTCTTCACTTCCTGACGATAGGGGGCAAAAACGTCTCCTGTTAGACAGAATCCAAATGCATCCTTTTCTTCAGAAAACTTCTTTTTCTCATCCCACTTGGCGGCTTCTAACCAATTGACAATGCGTTCGGGCTCCCCGAAAACATCTTCAAAAAGGCTTCCCTGACCAGCGCTCGCTTGTACGGCTTCGGCTGCCTTTAAAGATTGGTCGACATTCGCGAATAACTTACCGCGGTCGGGGTCAATCGAATCAAAAGCTCCTGCTTTTACTAACTGCTCAAGCGTTTTGCGATTCATCGAGGGGACTCGTGCGGCTAAATCAAAGATATCTAAGAAGGCACCATTCATACGGCGTTCATCTAACATATCTTCAACAATTTGCTGACCTGCGCCCTTAATGGAACCCAAGCCAAAGCGGATTGTCTTTTCATCGGGAACTGTGTAGAACCATTCGCTTTCATTCACATCAGGCACCAAGAAGTGAATCCCCATATCGCGTGCATCATCAACAAGGGCTCGTGTTTTTTCTGCCTGATCCATCACAAGGCACAAGTTCCCAGCGAAAAACGCCGCTGTGTGGTGTACCTTCATGTAGGCGGTTTGCCAAGCAACAAAGGAGTACGCCGCGGCATGCGACTTATTAAAGCCGTAACCAGCAAACTTTTCCATCAAATCGAAGATTTCTGTCGCAGTTTTTTCATTAACACCGCGCTCGGCTGCGCCATTGATGAAAACCGCGCGCTGCTTTTTCATCTCTTCGACGTTTTTCTTACCCATGGCGCGACGCAATAGGTCAGCACCACCTAGGGAATAGCCGCCAATAGCGCGAGCCACAAGCATCACCTGTTCCTGATAGACCATGATGCCGTAGGTTTCACGCAAAATCGGTTCCATGCGAGCGTCTAAGTACTCGACTTTTTCACGACCGAACTTACGATTAATAAAGTGCGGAATCTGATCCATGGGACCAGGTCGATACAAAGCATTAAGTGCCACAAGATCTTCTAGGCAGTCTGGTCTTGCCTGCCGCAACTGATCACGCATCCCTCCGGATTCAAATTGGAAAACGGCTCCCGTATTGCCTTCTCGGAATAGCTCAAGAGTTGCCGCGTCGTTTGTTGGAATGCGCTCGAGTTCAAAGTGTTCTTCAGGGTGAAGCCTATCAACATATTCGACAATCTTTGCAAGAATCGTAAGAGTCGTAAGCCCTAAGAAGTCAAACTTCACAAGGCCTACGTTTTCTACGTCTTTCTTATCGAATTGGCTAACGGTGTTTTCGGGCTTTCCGTCTGCGTTATAAAGTGGGCAGAAATTTGTTAATTTTCCTGGAGCAATTAAGACGCCTCCTGCGTGCATACCAAGGTTTCGTGTAAGGCCCTCGAGCTCTACGGCATAGTCCATTAACTCGCGATAATCCTCGGTTTCAGAAAGCGCCTTAAAGTCAGGTTCCATTTCGGCTGCTTTCTTTAGCGTGATATCGAGCCCTGGTTTTTGCGGGATGAGTTTGGCTAAATCATCCACGTGCCCGTACCCGAGGTCAAGCACACGACCCACGTCGCGCACAACAGCCTTCGCGCCCATTGCACCAAAGGTCACGATTTGGCTTACGGCTTCTTTTCCGTAGGTGCGTTTGACGTATTCAATAGTGCGGTCGCGATTGAACTGACAGAAATCGACGTCAAAGTCAGGCATCGAAACGCGTTCGGGATTTAAGAATCGCTCGAAAAGCAACCCGTAATGCAGAGGATCCAAATCCGTAATGCCTAAAGAATAGGCAACAAGGGAGCCCGCGCCAGATCCACGGCCAGGACCCACAGGAACGCCATTACGTTTAGACCAATTAATAAAGTCCTGAACGATAAGGAAGTACCCAGGAAACTTCATCGAGATGATGGTCTTTAATTCATAATCTAGGCGCTCTTCATATTCTGGGCGCCGCCTTTCCCTCTCGGCTTCATCAGGGTACAAGAAAGCTAGTCGGCGATTTAAACCTTCTTTAGCAAGTTTTACCATGTAGTCATCAAGACTCATCCCGTCAGGAGTCGGAAAGACCGGCAACTGTGGACTCTGTAAAACGCCGTCTAGATTACAACGTTCGGCAATGACAACCGTGTTTGCGATAGCTTGCGGCATATCAGAAAAGAGCTCAGTCATCTCTTCTGCCGTCTTCATGTACTGCCCTTCAGTAAAGTCATGAGGACGCGTGGAATCAGCCATCACGCGCCCTGTTGCAATACAAACACGAGCTTCGTGCGCTTTAAATTCCTCTTTACGCAAAAACATCACAGGATGCGTTGCAACTAAAGGAGTTTTTGTTTGAACTCCTAAATTGGCAATCCGAGAAACACAAACGTCGTCACCCTTACGACCTGCACGTTGTACCTCTAAATAAAAACGGTCAGGAAAAACCTTTTTAAAGAATTCAACCCAACTACGAGCCTCTGCGGGCTTTTTTTCCATTAAAAAGCGTTCGACAACGCCTCTCGGGCCGCCTGATAAGCAAATAAGACCTTTGCAGGATTCTTCTGTAAGCCACTCAGATTTAATCTCGCCACGACCTAAATGTTGGTTTTCTAACCAGCCACGGGTTAAAAGCGAGCAAAGTGAAAGATATCCCGTGTGATTTTGGCAATAAACAGTTAAGCGTCTTGGCGAATCAGCATTGCGGGCATCTGGGTTACTAATCCACAAATCGCAACCCAAAATAGGCTTGATGCCTGCTGCCATCGCGTGCGTATAAAAGCGAAGGCCGCCAAAAATGTTCATCAAATCGGTCATCCCTAAGGCAGGGCGATTGTCTGCGATTGCCGCGGCAATCGCTGGATCTAAGCGGACGATTCCATCGACAATGGAATATTCCGAATGAAACCGAAGATGAACAAAATTTTCTGTCATATTGTATGTCAAGGTATATCAATTCGACTCTTGTAAGATGTATGCACAAATATACTATTTCTTATTTTTAGGCACACGAAGCCTTTTACGTGAATTCACACGTAAACCGTAATTGTTTTTTTAGTACTTTAGGGCCTTATAACGGATTCTATGAGGTTTCGCGGCTTCCTCGCCGAGCCTCTTACGCTTATCTTCTTCGTATTCGTTGTAGTTTCCTGAAAAGAAAACAACTTTTGAGTCTCCTTCAAAGGCCAAGATATACGTTGCAATGCGATCGAGGAACCACCTGTCGTGAGAACTTACCATCACTACGCCAGCAAATTCCAAAAGTGCTTCTTCAAGCGCGCGAAGCGTTTCAACGTCTAAGTCGTTACTTGGTTCGTCAAGGAGTAGAACGTTTCCACCCTTTAAAAGGGTTGCGGCTAAATGTAATCGCCCTCGTTCGCCACCAGAAAGAACCCCTACCTTCTTTTGTTGATCTGCACCCTTAAAGTTAAAGCGTCCGAGATAAGCGCGGCTTGGCATCGTAAAGCGCCCAACCTGTAGGTTGTCTTGCCCATCAGAAATCGCTTCAAAAACTGTTTTCTCGTTAGGAAGGGCATCACGCATTTGAGAAACTGAGGCTAAGTGAACTGTTTCCCCAAGACGAATCTCTCCTTTATCTGGCTTCTCAGTCCCTTCAATCATCTTAAAGAGTGTCGATTTCCCCGCGCCGTTTGGGCCAATGACACCAACAATGGCACCAGCCGGGATTGTCATCGATAAATCGTCGATAAGGAGTTTGTCGCCAAAACCTTTACTCACGTGCTCGAGTTCGATCACTTGTTTTCCAAGGCGCTCTGCAACAGGAATAAAGATTTCATTGGTTTCGTTACGGGCTTGATATTCGACGCTTGAGAGTTCTTCAAAACGGGCTAAACGAGCTTTGGCTTTTGCTTGACGGCCCTTTGGATTTTGACGAACCCACTCTAATTCGTGAGCAATGGACTTCGCGCGACTTTCTTCTGTACGCTTTTCAAGTTCTAGGCGCTTTTCTTTTTGTTCAAGCCAAGAAGAATAGTTTCCCTTCCAAGGAATGCCTTCACCGCGGTCTAATTCAAGAATCCATTCTGCGGCGTTATCTAAGAAGTAGCGATCGTGCGTGACAGCAACGACGGTTCCAGGAAAGCGATGTAAGAACTCTTCTAACCATTGGACGCTTTCAGCATCCAAATGGTTTGTTGGTTCATCGAGTAAAAGCATATCCGGATGCGAAAGAAGCAATTTGCAAAGCGCCACACGTCGCTTTTCACCGCCAGATAGAACTCCTATCTTTGTCTCCCATGGGGGAAGTCTTAAAGCATCGGCTGCGATTTCCATTTGGGTTTGGGCATCAGTCCCAGCGGCACTAATAATCGCTTCAAGTTTTGCTTGCTCAGCGGCAAGCGCATCAAAGTCGGCATCGGGTTCTGCGTAAGCGGCATAGACTTCATCTAACCTCTTTTGCGCTGCAACAACCTCTCCCATCCCCGCTTCAACTTCGTCTCGCACGGTAGCTTCAGGATTTAATACGGGTTCCTGCGGAAGATATCCAATCTTTTGTCCACTTAACCAAACAATTTCGCCTTCGATATCTTTATCGACTCCAGCCATGATTTTGAGAAGCGTGGATTTTCCAGCGCCGTTTAAACCTAAGACGCCGATTTTTGCACCAGGAAAAAACGACAAAGAGATATCTTTAAGAATGGAACGCTTCGGAGGAACAATCTTTCCGACGCGATACATAGACATTACGTATTGAGGCATAAAAATCTAAAAAGAATTTGGTTAAGGGACTTGGATTGTATTAAGCAAACACGAAAGTGACAAATAGAAAAAGCATTCTTCCAACCTACGAAACCGCATCCGAACTTGGACAACACTCCGAGCTGAAACACCTATCGGAGATTTTTGTCAGAGAAGGATGCAAGCTGTTGCATCCATACCGACAACTTGCTCTTGCGGGTTTTTGTTGTGTCCTCTTTTTCGGTTGTTCCGTACCAATACGAATATACTTCGATTCGCTCATAAAGCATGACAAAATTCATCATAACGTGAACACTTTCAAGTTAGTTGTTTTGAGTTATTGCAGTTTCTTCAAAGACTTTGCTTTGCAATCTGCGAATTAAAAACAGCCCAAACAAGAAATGCTTCTAAGTTCTTTTAGCGGATTTCAGGGAGACAGAATGCGCATCGGAGTTGCCTGCAACAAGTTTGGCCAGTCAGGGGGTATGGAGCAGTATGCTTTAAAGGTCATCGAGGCGCTGATACAACTTGGACATACACCTGTTGTTTTCACGATGCGGGTAGATTCATCCACCCCAAACTTCCCGGGGGTAGAAGTACATGTTTGCCCCTGTGTCTCTAAATGGCTTCCAAACAAAGTAAATATCCAAAGATTCAATAATTGGCTTCGTAGCATTCGAAACTCTATACACATTGATTTCCTGATTTCCTGTTGCCTTGCAGTTACCGCTGAAATTGCTACCTGTGGCGGAACACACATTGGATATCGAAAAGTAATGAAGCGGTGTCTTCCGTTTCTAGACAACATAATTATCAATATTGAACGCGATTTGTATTCCAACGCAAAATTAGTTATCGCTCATTCAGAAGCCATGAAACGCGAACTAGTTTCTTTTTACGGAATAAGTCCAGAAAAAATTAAAGTTCTCTATCCTCTAGAACTTTCCCAATGAGTGGGACTATACGGGGATTTTAACCCGTATAGTTACTCTTCATTTTCTGCCGTTGCGGCCGTGTCTTTTGGCTTATTCTTTGATCCTCTCGGACGACCTCTTTTTCTCTTTTCTGGCTCTTCAGGTTTCGGTAGCAACCCCAACGACTGAAGAACTTTTTCCTGCGATGGATTTATGCGTATGAGCTGCCAGTTTTCTCCGTCAGCGCGTACCTTCTTTGCGCGATTTAGTATCGACATCAGCTTCTTGTATGTGTAAGAGTCAAGAAGTTTTTCCTTGTCAAACGCTTGAATCAGACGGAACGTTAATACCGTCGACAAGAAGTCGCAGAACTCGCTTCCAATCACGGAGTAATCACTGTGGACTCGTGTATCAACAAACCCGCAGGCCGATTTATAAAAGCGCATGACTAACTCGATTTCCCAACGGCGAGAGTAGGCTTTGTAAACAATCTCGATCGGCAAATCTAAGTCGCATTCGAGAACAATCGTGCCGAAGTTTCTTTGCTTCTCTCGCATTGTGCGATAGTCATAACTGCCTTCTCTCTTTGCTTTATCTAGCCACGCCTTTTCTTCAGCAAACGCCGAATCACTTGAGCGGAAGGAATAAAGCCATTTATTCGTTCCTTGGCACTTTTCTTTGCGGTACGTAATTCCTTCGTAGCCAGGAAGAATCTCTGTGAAGTTAAGCATCTGATGACGCTCAATGAGTTTTGAATTGCGCTTTATTGGGTTTAAATAGTGCAAATCCGGATTGGCTTCGAACTGCTCGTGCGCTGCGGATTCAGGGAACCCTTTGTCGCCGACAATGATGCCTTTGGTGATTTTGTTCTCTGCAATAAAGGCACCGTACGCTGTGGCATCTAACATGTTCCCAGGGAAACACTTGGAACAAACAGGCTCCATCGCTTCTAAATCGAAGGCATAAAGAATGGAGATATCCCTTGTTCCCTTTAAACGAGCTTTACGGGAAAACTCCGACAGAGAGTTCACTTTTGAGTCATCTGTTTTGAGTGTTCCGTCGATAAGCAAATGATGATCGAGAGCCACTTTTTCAGCTCGCTTGCGCATGAAGCGAACAATCCTTGAAACTGCTTTTCCAACATCTTGGAGAAGGCTCGAAACTGTGTTCTTCGAGAGAGCGACATCGGGATACTTTTCTGAAAGAAAACTTGTCTCATAAGCCTGCTCAAGTTCGCTATCGCAGATGTGTGGAT
>CAVKJM010000054.1:0-8721 GCA_963656505.1 bacterium | reverse complement strand
GAAGAAAAAGAACGCCTTTCGCACCCCTTATTTGGGATGGTGATTTTATTTACACGCAATTTTGAAAATTGCGAGCAATTAAAAGCTTTGTGTCGCGAAATTCATGCGGTAAAGAAAGACCTCTTAATTGGTGTTGATCACGAAGGAGGGCGGGTGCAACGCTTTCGCGAAGGATTTACCGAAATCCCAGCGATGCGTCGCTTCGGGGCTCTTTATGAGAAAGACGCCAATTTGGCGAAGAAAGCCCTGAGGGCAGCGACCTTTGTGATGGCCTCTGAACTTCGCGAATGTGGTGTGGATTTCACATTTGCTCCTGTTTTGGATTTGGATTGGGGTAAAAGCGCCATTATTGGGGAACGCAGTTTCGCGCGTGACCCAAAGGTTGTTTCTGATTTAGCGCTAAGCGCTTGCGCAGGATTGTCTGACGCGGGAATGGCCAATTGCGCTAAGCACTTTCCTGGCCATGGGTTTGCCGCAGCCGATAGTCACGTAAGCCTTCCTGTCGATGAGCGGGAGGCGCGCGAGATTCTCACGAAAGACGTCGCTCCCTATCGCGCGTTAGCCAAGAAGATCACCAGTGTGATGACGGCGCACGTTCTTTATCCAACTCTTGACACAGAGCCCGCTTCGTTTTCTCAGAGAATTGCTAAAGACGTGTTGCGCGGCGACGTGGGGTTTGAAGGCCTACTTTTTTCCGATGACCTTTCGATGGGTGGCGCAAAGGTCGCTGGCTCGATTCTTGAGCGCGCCAAAAAAGCCCTTTACGCCGGGTGCGACTCCCTTATCGTTTGTAACGACGTAGCCGCCACAGAATCTCTTTTAGAGCACCTTAAGTGGAGCCCGACAGAGGCCTTTCAGAAAAGGGCAGCGGCTCTTAATCCAAAGGCCATGCACTTTTCTTGGGAAGCAATCCGAGAAACAAAGGAGTACCAAAGAGCGCTCGAAGCGATAAATCTTGGGGTATAGTCCCTTTTTCGAGAAACCTTTAGTTTAAAAACAGGTCGATTTCGCGGAAAACGCTTCAATAGAACATGATGGAATAACGCCATGGTTATCGAATCACTACTTGACACCGATCTATATAAGTTCACGATGATGCAAAGTGTGTTGCATCAGTTCCCAGGCGCCAAGGTCACCTATAAATTTAAGTGTCGCACGCCAGGCGTGGACCTTTCGCCATTAGCCGGCCAACTGCGTAGTGAAATCGAGCACCTCTGTTCCTTGCGTTGCTCCGATGAAGATTTAGCCTACCTTTCAACATTACGGTTTTTAAAAAGTGACTTCATCGATTTTTTAAGTGTTTTCCACTTAAAGACCAAGTACGTTAAGGTTGAAAAAACAGATCAAAGCGATTGCGGGTTAGCGATTACGGTTGCAGGTCCTTGGCTTCACACCATTCTTTTTGAAATCCCGATTCTTGCAATCGTTAGCGAGCTCTATTACAAGCGCCTTGGAATCGAAGTGCCCAAAGCCGAAGGGCATAAGAGATTAAGAGAAAAAATGGATCTCATTCTTTCGGAGCCGCATTTTGAAGATTTCCATTTAAGTGATTTTGGGACGCGGCGCCGCTTCTCGCGCGACTGGCAAGCCGAAGTCATTCAAACGCTTGTCAATAGTTTGCCAGCCTGTAACTTTACGGGCACAAGCAATGTGCTTTTAGCCAAGCGCTTTAACTTAATTCCGATGGGCACAATGGCCCACGAATACCTACAAGCGGCTCAAGCTTTAGGGCCCCGTTTGCGCGATAGCCAGCGCTTTGCCTTTGAGTCGTGGGCTAAGGAATATCGCG
This sequence comes from bacterium, assembly GCA_963656505.1. Lineage (GTDB taxonomy): Bacteria > Pseudomonadota > Gammaproteobacteria > Burkholderiales > Burkholderiaceae_F > Duodenibacillus. Next base: position 6,932 of record CAVKJM010000054.1, on the reverse strand, counting down.
GTGACTTAGGGATTGCTTTATCAGACGTTTACGGATTAAAGCCTTTCTTACGCGACTTTGATATGTTCTTTTGTAAGCTCTTTGATGGGGTGCGTCACGATTCGGGAGATCCTTTCGCGTGGGGCGAAGCAATCATCGAGCACTACAAGAAAAATAAGTGCGACCCAAGAAGTAAGACCCTTATTTTCTCGGACGCTTTAACAGTGCCCTTGGCGCTTGATTTGTACCGTAGGTTCCGTGGTCGTATTAAGTTAGGTTTCGGTATTGGAACAAATCTAACAAACGACGTTGGAGTCGAGCCCTTAAATATCGTAATGAAGATGGTTAGTGCCAACGGGTGTGCGGTCGCGAAGATCTCCGACTCGCCTGGTAAAGGCATGTGCGAAGACCCCACGTACTTAGCGTATCTACGTAAAGTTTTTGGTATCGAGGAGCCTAAGGCGTGAAAGCCATAAAAGGCCTTATTTACATCGTTGGCGCTTTTGTGCTTGCGACAAATGCATTTGCTGCAAGCTCTCGAGGAAATACCTCAAACGAAAGTTATGTCAACGCCAAGCGCCTCTTAGATCACAACGTCTATTTTGATCATCGCGTGACGCTTTACTGCCAAGCCTCCTTTGATAGGCGCCGCAATATCACGCTTCCTCGCGGCTTTACCACACCGAGTGATGCCAATCGCGCACGTCGCGTTGAGTGGGAACACGTCGTTCCTGCGGAAAACTTCGGTCGGGAATTCACCGAGTGGAAGTACGGAAGTTCTGCCTGCTTTGATAGCGGAAGAAGTTTTCGTGGAAGAAACTGCGCCGAGCGTGCCAGTCGTGAATTTCGTCTGATGCACGCGGATATGTATAACCTTTTCCCATCGATTGGTGCCGTCAATAAGATTCGCTCGAACTATCCGTACACAGAATTTCCGTCGTATGTGAAACCGACCTTTGGTTCTTGCGAAATGAAGGTTCGCAATCGGAAAGCTGAACCCCCTGCGGCTTCGCGAGGAGAAATTGCCCGAGCGGTTTTGTATATGGCTTGGGCTTATCCTGAGCGCGTAAAGTTAAAGCGCTCTTACCTAGAACTTATGGAGAGCTGGAACGCACGCTACAAAGTAAGTGCCTGGGAGTGCTTAAGAGCCAAACGCATTAAAGCGATTCAAGGCAACGCCAATCCCTTCATAGAAGAGGCCTGTAAGCGTCGCAACTAAGAGGCTTTCTTTTTCTTTTCTTTCGCATCGAGCCGATTCTCTAATTCGGCAATGGCTTTGGCTTGTTGCTTCACAAGCGTTGTTAAGTGGGCAAGGGCCTCGGCGTACGGGTCTTTTTCTCCAGGAACTACGCCATAGGCATTAAAGCGCGCGTGGGTTTTCACGGAATCCTTTTTCTCATTTACAGGGCGCGCGGGGATGCCTACGACTGTGGTGTTCGGAGCCACGGCCTTTACGACAACGGCATTGGCTCCCACGATCGCGTTATCGCCCACAGTGAAAGCGCCTAAGACTTGGGCGCCAGCGCCAACGACAACATTTTTCCCGAGAGTGGGGTGGCGTTTGACGCCCTTACCAAGAGATGTGCCCCCCAAAGTCACCCCGTGATAAATCGTGCAATCGTCTCCGACTTCAGCGGTTTCTCCGATTACAAGTCCTGAACCATGGTCAATGAAAACGCGGCGACCGATCTTAGCAGCGGGGTGAATCTCGATTCCTGTGAGAAGTCGAGCTAGTTCGCTAACAAATCGCGCTGTGACATACCAGCCTTTTTTGTGTAACCAGTGCGAAGCGCGATGAATCAGAATCGCATGAAATCCCGGGTAGCACAAAGCAACTTCGAGTTTATTTCGTGCCGCAGGATCTTTTTGGCAGATGGTGGCTAAGTCTTCGCGGGCGTTTTCAAAAAAGGCCATGGTCCACTCCTTATTTCACGGCAAAAATCGGTGTCGAAAGGTAGCGCGCCCCTGTATCGGGCATTAAGGCAACGATTCGCTTGCCAGCGTTTTTCGGGTCTTTGGCTAAGCGCGTCGCAACAGCGAGGGCCGCACCTGAACTGATACCGACTAAGACGCCTTCGGTGCGTGCGATTTCTTTTGTCGCAACAAAGGCTTCTTCGTTTGTTGCAGTCAAAAACGTATCAATAACGGAGCGATCAAGGTTATCTGGCACAAAGTTTGCGCCGATTCCTTGAATGCCGTGGGGGCCTGCGTGACCTTCTGTGATTAAGGGGGAAGCTGCGGGTTCTACTGCAACGATTTCGATAGCCGGGTTCTTCGATTTGAGGAAACGCCCTGTGCCGCTTACGGTACCGCCCGTACCGAAGGTTGCAACAAAGATATCGATTTTGCCATCGGTATCGGCCCAGATTTCAGGTCCCGTGGTGCGTTCATGAATCGCTGGGTTCGCCGGGTTATCAAACTGGCTTGGAACAAAGACGTTGGGGATTTCTTTTTTGAGTTCCTCGGTTTTTTCAATCGTGCCTTTCATACCCTTAGCGCCTGGGGTTAACACAATTTCTGCGCCGTAGGCCGCAATCAATGCGCGACGCTCCACACTCATCGTCTCAGGCATCACAAAAATGGAGCGATAGCCTTTGGCTGCGGCAATCGCCGCTAAGCCAATACCCGTATTGCCGCTAGTCGGTTCAATGATTGTGGCGCCAGGCTTTAAGATGCCGCGGCGCTCTGCGTCTTCGATCATCGAGAAAGCGGCGCGGTCCTTTGTAGATCCCGTGGGGTTAAAGTATTCGAGCTTAGCAATGAGCGCGGCTTTAAGCCCATGCTTTTCTTCCCAGCGTGTTAAGCGCAAAAGCGGTGTTTTACCAATGAGCTCAGTCACATTTTGAGCGATTTTCATATGAAGTTTCCTTTCAATTTAAAAATCTCAGATCCACAAAATCGTATTCGTTGCCCTTTTAAGAAAAAGCCCCGGAAAGACTTTGTGTCTCCGAGGCGTTTTTCGTGCTTAAAAGTTGTCGGGTTTTCTAGTTGGATAGAGGCGACACTCGCACGAGTCCACGAAGACACGGCAAGTGCATACAACAGAAGTTAACGCTCGTAAGCGCTAGGTTTTCCATCGATTTTCCCTCAAAAAAGACTGTCACAGTCTTCATCCTTTTTTAGAATTCCCCGAAATTTTTAAGCTCGGGTTTTATTAACTTAATCGGGAGTCTATGGCGTAATTCCCTTTAGTTCAATAAGGGAATTAGCAAAAGCGATCGCGTTTTCTGAGATAAAGTGCTTAGTTCGCTACGCTTCCTATCAAAAAAACACGGAAAAGTTTGCACTCCCTTTTCGAGCACGTGTACTGTAGCGACAAGAAGTTCGCCCTGAAGGCGAAAAAGGTATTCAAAATAACGCAAAGTTTTTTAGGCGAAAAAAAAAGAAAATGAGCACAACTGGCTGTTTTTCTTCTTTTGATACGTTGGCGCTAAGCCCACGTACGTCGCTTTGCGCTTCTTTAGTTTCTTCCGTCGCAGTCGTCGCAGCCGCAGCAGCAGCTGCAGCACTCGCATGCGCAGCAGCAGCACGCGAAATCGAAGACTGTGTTCATCTCAAAGCACTCGCAAGTCCTAGGACATAAAAGCTAAGAGAACCGAATAAAAGAACATAAGCCTTCGATGAAACCCACCGAAGGCTTTTTCGTTATGTCAACCCAATTTTTTTAAAGCAACATAGGCAAAAGAAATGACAAAAGAACATTTAAAAGATTTTCCGATGATTCGGCCCGTTCCCTACATGGGCGTGATTTGGGTTAATCACAAAGCCGAGGAATTGGGCTACGTTGCAGGCGACCCCGATTGGTTTAACTTGGGTCAGGGTCAGCCAGAAGAAGGCGAACTCGAAGGGGCGCCAGAGCGCCTAAGCCACTTGGAGTTGCATCCCAAGGACTATGCCTACGGTCCTTGCGGTGGAATATACGAATTGCGTAAGGCGGTTGCCGATATGCTAAATCGCCTGTATCGCAAGGGTAAGGTCAGTCAGTACGGCCCAGAAAACGTCACTGTTGCTGCGGGCGGTCGCATTGCTTTAACACGCATTATGAGTATCTTAAGTCGCGATGCGAAGGTGCTTATTCGCAATCCCGATTACACAGCCTACGAAGATCTTTTAAATTACCAGCTCGAGCACGTGAAGTTTCACTGCGAAAATACCACAGAAAAAAATGGCTTCTCGATTACTCCTAAGCGCCTTCGTGAGTTAACGCAAAAAGAAGGCGTTAATACGTTCCTCTTTTCAAATCCCTGCAATCCTTCAGGCTCTGTCGTTGAAGGAGAAGACTTAAAGGAATACTGCAAGATTGCGCGAGAAGAAGGGCTACTTCTTACAATCGATGAGTTTTATTCACATTACCTTTATGAGACAGGCGAAAAAGACGGATTAAGTGCCGCCCGTTATGTCGAAGACGTTGAGCGCGATCCCGTGGTGTTAATCGATGGGCTTACCAAAAACCAACGTTACCCGGGTTTCCGTATTAGCTGGGTTGTGGGACCGAGCCGCGTAATTGAAGCGATCAATCGCGCTGCGAGCGCGATCGATGGCGGAGCGAGTGTGACAATGCAGCGCCTAGCGGTTAAGGCCTTAGAACCCTCTCGCTTTGAAGCCGAAACCAAAGCCGTGCGTCAGACGTTTGAGAAAAAACGCGACTACGTTTTAAAGCGCCTTAAGGCGATGGGCATTCGTGTCGCGACGCCGCCGAAAGGAACCTTTTATATTTGGGCCGATATTTCTCAACTCCCCGAATCGATCAATCAGTGCGATGCGTTTTGCTTAGAAGCGTTAACGCATCATGTGTTAACGGTCCCTGGGCGCTTCTTTGATATTTGCCCGGATCGAACTAGGCCAGAAAATGAGCCTTTCGATCACTGGATGCGTTTTTCATACGGCCCGAAGCTTTCGCTTCTTTCTCAAGGCCTCGATCGGATTGAGCAGATGATTGAAGAGCACCGTGCGATTGTGAAAGCTGCGTAGTTAAAAGCGGCCTGAAAATTCAGAAAAAATTACAACATTTGGAGGGCAAAGTTGCTATACTCGCGCCCTCCATTTTCTATTTAGTAATCAACGAACTTCTATGAGTTTTGACTTTTCGACTTTTGTCTTTTTACTCGTATTGATTTTCTTAAACGGGCTTTTTGCGATGAGCGAGATTGCGCTTGTGGCAAGCCGCAAGGCGCGATTGACAGTGCTTTCCGATGAGGGAGACGAAAGAGCAAAGACTGTGATGCAAATCCAGTCTGAACCCACGCGTGCCTTTTCGACGATTCAAGTCGGCATCACTTCGATTGGCATTCTCTCGGGTATTGTTGGCGAGTCTGCTCTTGCGCAACCGATCACCGATGTTATCGTGCGCTTTGGGTTGGATGCAGAAATCGCCCGTTACGCAGGTCTGGCAATCGTTGTCGTTTTAGTTACGTACTTTTCGATTGTTTTAGGGGAATTGGTCCCGAAGCGCCTAGGGCAAAGCTGCGCCGAATCGATTGCTTGCCGCATCGCCAAGCCCTTAAAAGTCTTTTCTCTTTTGATGGCGCCCTTTGTGAAGCTTCTTGCGGTTTCTACCGAGTGGGCCTTAAAGCCTTTTGGCTTGGAGAAAGCGAAGAAAGACGATATGACCGAAGAAGAAATTCACGCGCTTTTGGAAGAGGGCGAAGAAAGTGGCGCGATTGAAGAAAACGAAAGCGACATGGTAAAAAATGTTTTCGGCCTTGACGATCGCTTGGCCGCAACCGTGATGACGCCGCGCTGCGATATTGAATACATTGATTTGGATGACCCAATTGAAAAGAGCATTGCAACGATTCTTTCCTCGCCTCGCTCTCGTGTTGTTGTCGTTAAGGGAGGCTTTGATCACGTCTTAGGTTACTGCACCACGCGATCGATTTTGCGGCAAATTATCAATAAGACAAATCTTGATATCACAAAGTGTATTTCGCAGGCCATTTACGTTCCCGAGTCCATCACTGGACTTGAACTCTTAGAGCAATTTAAGGCGACAAACGCGCCGCAGGCGCTTGTTGTCGATGAGTACGGTGAAGTTGTGGGACTCGTTACGCCACGCGACTTACTTGAAACGATTGCCGGGGAATTTAAGCCCGATGCCAATGACGAACCAGAAGCCGTTTCTCGCCCTGATGGCTCGTGGGTTTTAGATGGGACAATTGCGGTTCCCGAATTAAAAGATGAATTAGAAATTGATGAATTGCCTGAAGAAGAAAGCGCGCACTACAACACGTTAGCCGGGATGTTGATGCTTCTTTTAGAGCGAGTGCCGCGCTTAGGAGACGTTGTTTTCTGGGGCGGATGGCGCTTTGAAGTGACATCGATGCAGGGGCTACACATTGATAAAGTTGTTGCCAAACGCATAACTCCAGAAGCCAATAACGCCTCAGGCGTAAAAAAACAGGATTAGGCATACTGAACTAGAGGAAAAGTGGATTCTTTTCAGTACAATACTACTGTTGTCTAACGGGATAATTCGCAAATGAACACAGAAATCATCGACAGTCGGTTTAAAAAAATCGTTATCGGTAAGTCCACGATTACTAAGTCTGCGCTTGCGGAAGCCGTGATGGCACGCTTGCTTTGTTCGTATGACGATGCAGCGGAAATTGTGGATGCCATTTTTGACGAAATGCTTGACGCTATGGAAGAGGGCCGTAGTTTGAAACTTTCAAACTTCGGAACCTTTGAGTTGCGTGATAAGAAGGCAAGACCCGGGAGAAATCCCCGCACGCTTGTCGATCATGAGATTCGCGCACGTCGCGTCGTGATTTTCACGCCATCTCCCTTGATGCGTGAGGCGACAAAAGAACTGATTGAGCGCGTAAGAAAGGCGCACGAAGCCAAAGACGCGGCTCAAGCTTAAAGATTGAAATACTGTTTGTCATGAAACTTTTGGTAGGGTCGTGTTCCCTACCATTTTTTTATCAATTTAGCGTGTAAGCGTAATCTCGAAG
>CAVKJM010000053.1:0-8775 GCA_963656505.1 bacterium | reverse complement strand
TTTACATTTCTTTGCGATCGTTTGATTTTATGGATTTTCGTTTTGGACAGTAGTGTATCGGGATAAAGATCACGAAAGCGCATGAGGATATGCGGCAGCATATAAACACCCACGATGCGTGAGGCGCCGATGCTAATCGTTCCGCCTTTCATGTGTCCCAAGTCATCGATTTCGCTACGAACTGTTTCGATGCGCTCGAAGATTTCTTTGGCGCCTTTTTCTAGAGCTCGTCCTGCGTCAGTGAGGACAACACGACGCCCTGTGCGGTTAAAGAGGGCACAACCGAATTCCTGCTCAAGTAGGGCGATATGGGCGCTAACAGCAGGTTGAGTTAAGGCGAGTTCGACAGCGGCACGCGTGAAACTACGAAACCGAACAGCAGTCAGGAAGGTTTTTAAGTGCGTAAGAGAAAGCATAACCACCTCATACGAGTTGGAAAAAAGAGATACGCGCTAAAGAGCTCTAACTTGATGATACTTGATTTGTTTTAAAAAATTCAAACACATTAAAAAGAGCCTCATTTAGAACTTGTCTCGGGCATTGCTTTGCCCTATAATCGCCTTCCTTGATTTTTTGAGTCCACACACTGTTTTGGACAGGGTGTGTTGTGTTTTTAACTTTTTTATACGGGAGTATGTGATGGCAAGAGTCTGTCAAATCACCGGCAAGAAGCCGATGGTCGGCCATCAAGTCTCGCACGCGAACAACAAGACCAAGCGTCGTTTCCTGCCGAACTTGCAGTATCGTCGTTTCTGGGTCGAAAGTGAGAATCGTTGGGTCCGCCTGCGTTTGACAACGGCTGGACTGCGCACGGTTGACAAGGTCGGTATCGAAGCGGTGCTCGCGGATTTGCGTGCCCGCGGTGAAATTTAATTTTCTGGAGATCGGACCATGGCAAAAGGCGCCCGCGAAATCATCAAGCTCGAATCGACAGCCAAGACTGGCTACTTCGTGACGACGGTGAAGAATAAGAAGAATACAACTGGTAAGCTCGAACTCAAGATGTTCGACCCGGTTGCTCGCAAGCACGTTGCTTTTAAGGAAGTGAAGTTGCGCTAATTATTAGCGCAAACGAAATCCCTTGCGTTCTTCGTTTATGAGAAAAAAGAGCTAACAGCAATTCGTTGGCTCTTTTTTCGTACCCGCAAAATTCGTAAGGATCCTTCGAGTTTAGGAGCCACGACGTGCATCAGACGTTTACAAAAGAAATCTTGATTCGTTTCTCGCACTGCGATAGTGCGGGAATCGTTTTTCATCCGCATTACTTTACGATTTTTAATGGCCTAATCGAGGATTTCTTCGGCGAGGTTGTCAAAAAGCCCTTTATGGAAATTATCCAAAGTGGTTTGGTGCTTCCTGTCGCAGGGGTTCACTGCAACTTCGTAAGCCCCTGTAAGGCAGGAGACGTTTGTCAGGCGAATCTTTGGATTGAGAAACTCGGATTTTCTTCGATTCGCTTTGCAATGACATTAACACGCGGAGAAACCGAGTGCGTGCGTTTAACCGAAACCATGGTCTGTGTTTCTCAAAGTAAGGGCTTTAAGCCTGTGGCGCTTCCTGAAGATTTTCGAGAAAAGATGACACCCTACCTTTTAGAAGAGGGTGCTACGCCGTTAACTCTTCGGTCTTAGTGCAGGTGGGCCACAACTTTTCTAGTGTGGCTTCAAACTTTGTGTGATTCTTAATCCAAAAGCGTTCAGTTCCTGAGCGCTTTTTTTCGCAAAGTAAATTGCGCTCAGAAAGTCTCGTGTATAAGACGTCGGCTACCGCTGAACTCGGTTCAATAATCTGCAAAGGACGTCCGGCTACTTCTTTTATGGCATCGATTAAGAAGGGGTAGTGTGTGCAGGCAAGAACCAAAGTATCGATTCCAGCCTCAAGCATTGGCGTGAGATATTTCTTTAAAAGCTCTCGCGTTTTTAGCGTATTAAATTCGCCCCGCTCAACGCACTCCATTAAGCCAGGAGCCGCTACCGACATCACGTGTGTGCCTTGCGTAAAGCGAAGCACTAAGTTGTGATAACGCTCGCTTGTAATTGTGCGTGTTGTGCCAATCACACCAAAGCGTCCGCAGTGCGTTAATTTGGCTGCAGGCTTTACCGCGGGTTCAATCCCAATGATGGGTAGCTTAAATTCACGGCGCACGGTTTCTGCTGCCGCTGCCGTTGCGGTGTTGCAGGCAATGACGATGGCTTTTGCATCGTGTTCGATGAGAAACTCAATCATCGCGCGTGTGCGATCGATGATAAAACTCTCTGTCTTATCTCCCCATGGGGCGTTACCGTTATCTGCGCAGTAAAGAAAGTCTTCTGCGGGAAGCTTTGCTCTGAGGGCTTTTAATACCGAAAGCCCACCAAGACCAGAATCCAATACGCCAACAGGAGAATCTGATGCCATCTAGTTTTTCTCCGCAGCCGCTCGCCCTAAGCGGTCGTTAACCGCAGCCCAATTCGGTAGTTGTGGCGGCATCTCAACTAAGATCCGAAAGGCTCTAGCCGAATCAAGGCGATGAAGGTTTTCATATAGGCCGTGCGCATAGCCCTCTAATGAATCGGGAGCGACAAGAGAAAGTGCAAGGCGCTCTTTATCCATGTTTTGAAGCACATCTGAGGAGGCCATCACGGCAACTTTTTGAGGCGCTAACTCTGCAAAGCGGGTAACTATGAGTTCCTTTGGGACAATCTCAAGCTTAGTCTTGGGAGCATAGTGGCTCTTTAAGCGACCTGAAGCGCGTGGTGCGTCGCTACCAGCATCAGGCACAGGACGCCCTAAAACAGCCTCAAGCATTTCTCTTGTCACCGCACCGTGCCGCAAGATTTCAGGGCGTTTACCAGAGAGATTAATCATCGTTGATTCGACACCGACTTCACAGATGCCACCATCGAGAATGTAATCGAGTTTCCCAGCAGGTTTCACACCTAAGTCATCGAAAACGTGTTTGGCACTCGTAGGAGAAATCTGCCCGAATGTGTTGCAGCTTGGTGCAGTGAGTCCCTTAAATGTGTCTCCCGCGAAGGCTTCAAGTAAGGCGTGGGCCCACGGGTGCGAGGGGCAACGCAATGCGACAGAATCTTGGCCTCCTGTGACAAAGTCGCCACAACGCTCTGCTTTTTTTAGTACGAGCGTTAGGGGACCAGGCCAAAAGGTCTTTACCAATAAACGCGCTTCTTCTGGAATGTTAATCGCCCATGCGTCAAGCGCCGCGGCACTTGCCACATGGACAATCAGCGGATGATTTGTGGGGCGCTTTTTCGCAGCAAAGGTCGCAAGTACTGCTTCTTTGTTATCTGCGTCAGCGGCTAGGCCGTAGACAGTTTCTGTGGGGATGGCAACGAGCCCACCAGCGCGCAAAACGTCGGCGGCCTTATTGATGGCCGCCATATCTAAAGATGGATAATTAGAAAAACTCATTACGACTCGATAGGAAGTTTCGCATGGCGCACTTTATCGCTTTGCTTGGCGCGGAATTCGTCAAGCTTTTTCGCCAAGGTTTCGTCAGTTAGTGCCATCATCGTGACAGCAAAAATAGCAGCATTCGCAGATCCCCCTTCCCCGATAGCAAAGGTGGCAACCGGGATACCGCGAGGCATCTGAACAATCGAAAGTAGACTATCCATACCTTTTAAGTATTTGGAAGGAGTGGGAACCCCTAAAACGGGAAGCGTTGTTTTCGCAGCTATGACGCCAGCAAGGTGAGCGGCGCCACCAGCTCCCGCGATGATCGCTTTAAGACCACGAGATTTCGCGGTGGAAGCATATTCAGCTGTTTCATCGGGCAATCGATGCGCACTAATGACTTTCACTTCGTAAGCGACATCAAAGGAGGTGAGGATATCAATCGCAGGTTTCATCATCTCCCAATCGGAAGTAGAACCCATCACGATGCCAACAAGAGGATGATTTGTCATAACGAACCTCTAGGGAAAAAAGACGGTAAAAAGAACAGAGCCCCAAGTCAAAGCGCAGAGGATTAAGCTAAAAAGCACCGCTGCGCTTCCTAAGTCCTTAGCAAATTTGGATTTCGGATGAATCTCAGGGCCAATTCTATCGATGGCGGCTTCAATGCCTGAATTTAAAAGTTCCACGATAAGAACTAAGAAAACAGAAAATAGGCAAAGTAGGCGAAGCGAGAGTTCAACAGGTAAAAAGAAACTTACAGGAATGAGAATAACCGCTAAGAGCAGTTCCTCACGAAACGCTTCTTCGCTTTTTAGCGCGGCACGAATCCCATCGTAGGAATAGCGCGTTGCATTAATTAAGCGCGTAAGCCCCGTTTTCCCTTTTAAATCGTTTGCTGTTTTCTCAGTCATAAAATAGAAAAAGGGAGCTCGATGTTGAAGCTCCCTTAAAGCTCAATATCAATTAGAGAACTTTCTGTGCAAGTTCGCCTTTGGCGTAGTGGTCTGCCATCACATAAAGCGGTGTGGCTTTAATGTGGGCGGCTTGTCCTTCGCAACCGAAAGCGATGTAGCGGCTCTTGCAGAGCTCAGAGGCAGCTTCGCGCGCTTTCTTCAAATACCCGCGCGGATCGAATCCACTTGGGTTTTCCACGAAGTAGCGGCGAATAGCAGCAGTCATCGCAAGGCGAATGTCGGTATCAACGTTTACCTTACGAACGCCGTGGCGGATTGCTTCCTGAATTTCTTCAACTGGGACGCCATAGGTTTCGCGCATCTGGCCACCGTACTTGCGAATCTCAGCGAGCAATTCCTGAGGAACCGAGCTCGACCCATGCATCACAAGGTGCGTGTTTGGAAGACGTGCGTGAATTTCTTTGACGCGCTGAATGGAAAGAATTTCGCCTGTGGGCTTACGTGTGAATTTATAAGCGCCGTGGCTTGTGCCGATGGCAATCGCAAGGGCATCGAGTTGCGTGGCACGCACGAAGTCAGCGGCCTGATCTGGGTCAGTTAAAAGCATATCGCGGGTCATCTTGCCTTCTGCGCCCTGACCGTCTTCTTTTGCTGCCTGCAAGGATTCCAAGGAACCGATGCAACCTAATTCGCCTTCAACGGAAACGCCAATCGAGTGCGCGGCTTCTACAACGCGCTTTGTCGTTTCAACGTTATATTCGTATGTCGATGGGGTCTTGCCATCGGGCATTAAAGAGCCGTCCATCATCACCGATGTAAAGCCGTAGCGCATCGCGCCTTGGCAGACTGCGGGGCTTTGCCCGTGGTCCTGGTGCATGCAAACAGGAATATCTGGATAACTCTCTACGGCCGCTTCAATGAGCGACTTTAAAAAGAGTTCGCCAGCGTACTTGCGAGCCCCAGCGGAGGCTTGCATGATGACAGGGGCGCCAACTTCTTGGGCCGCCGTCATAATGGCGTGAACCTGTTCAAGGTTGTTAATGTTAAAAGCGGGAATTCCGTAACCGTTTTCTGCTGCGTGATCGAGCAGTTGACGCAAACTGACGAGTGCCATGTCGATAGCTCCGAATGGTTTGAGACAAGATCGAATGCGTTTAGTGTTGCATAAAGCGCCTTCTTGGAAACCCATTTTAGCCGAATAGCACCTGAAAAGTTCATGGAAAAACCGTGAAAACGCTTGAGAAAGGGTAAACACTTGTATTTGATGGTTTCTGGGAGATTTTTCCTTTAATCGCCATTAAAATTAAACCAAATTTTTTCGTTAAAGTCGGGCTAGATAGTACCTTTTCCCGATGCGAAAAATCCGTCACTGTGCTTAAATTCGCAGGAAATGGGTGCAAGGCCCAATCGGTTTCTGAGTTGTGAAGTTTTTTGGTCATTTTGTAAATAAAACAGTGGAGTAATTGCTATGCAAGGACTTATGAAGACAAATCTCAGTGGTTTGCCCTTGGTCTATCGCGGCAAAGTTCGCGAGTGCTACGCCGTCGGCGATGACAAGCTTCTGATGGTTGCAACCGACCGTATCAGTGCGTTCGATGTGATTTTGAGCGTGCCGATTCGTGATAAAGGCAAGGTCTTAACGGGACTCACGAAGTTCTGGTTTGAAAAACTTGCCAAGGGGATGCCAAACCAATTGACGGATATCGCGCCTGAATCCGTTGTTGCACCCAATGAAGTCGATCAGGTTGCAGGACGCGCGATGGTTGTAAAGCGCTTAAAGCCGATTTTGATCGAATGCGTGGCCCGTGGCTACGTGATTGGCAGCAGCTGGGCTTCCTATAAGGAAAACGGCACCATCTGCGGCATTCGTCTTCCTGAAGGTCTTAAGCAGGCTCAAAAGCTTCCTGAGCCGATTTTCACGCCTGCTGCGAAAGCCGAAGTCGGCACACACGATGAAAACATCGATTTTGACCGCGTCTGCTCGCTTTACGGTAAAGAGATTGCTACGCAGATTCGTGATTTAACGATTGACCTTTACACGCGTGCTGCTGAATATGCGCTCACCAAAGGCATCATCATTGCCGATACGAAGTTTGAATTCGGTTTGGATGAAGAAGGCCGCGTTTGCTTAATGGACGAAGTCTTAACACCAGATAGCTCTCGCTTCTGGCCGCAAGACCAGTATCGCTTGGGCATTTCGCCACCGAGCTTTGATAAGCAGTTCTTGCGTGATTGGCTTGAAACACAGCCCTGGAATAAGACACCACCGGCACCAGTGCCTCCGGCCGATATTCTTGAAAAGACCGCTGCCAAGTACCGTGAAGCCTATGAGCGCTTAACTGGAAAGACAACGTTCTAACCGTTTTCCTTAGAAAGAAACGAAAAGCTCCCGAGATTTAAAAAGAATTCCGGGAGCTTTTTTGTTACGCGTTACGAGACAACGTCGCCCGTGACGTAGATTCCGTCAAAGCACGAACAATCGAACGCATCGATTTCTGGATTAAGTTCGTGAAGCGCACGCGGTAAATCTTCAAGCGGTAGATAAATGACGGCATCGGCTCCGATGCGTTTTGCAACTTCCTCTTCGCTTTCGCCGTTACCGCAAATAAGTTCAGAGCGAGATGGAATATCAATCCCATAAACGTTAGGAAACATCACGCGGGGAGCGGTTGATGCAACAAAGACTTTCTTCGCTCCTGACTGTCGAGCCAATTCAACAATCTGTTCCATCGTTGTGCCGCGCACGATTGAGTCGTCAACGAGTAAAACGTTCTTTCCTGCAAACTCAATTGGCATAGCATTAAGTTTCTGGCGAACGCTCTTTTTGCGCGTTTTCTGATCGGGCATGATAAAGGTGCGCCCGACATAGCGATTCTTAATAAAGCCTTCGCGATAGTTAAGGTGAAGAATGCTAGCTAACTCTTGCGCTGCAGCGCGACCCGTATCAGGAATCGGAATCACGCAATCAATCTCGTTGATATCAAGCCGCTCTTTTATTGTACGAGCAAGGTATTTTCCGAGCTGAAGGCGAGCAGCGTAAACGTTAATCTTATCTAAGAAACTATCGGGACGAGCAAAGTAAATGTACTCAAAGGCGCAGGGCGTAAGTTTTGGATTCTCAGCACACACTTCAGAATAAAAGTGTCCATCGGTATCAATAAAGATGGCTTCACCAGCCCCAACATCACGCTCGAGTTTGAATCCTAATCGGCCCATCGTGACCGACTCGGAACTAAACATGTAATCGGTTCTACCTGAGTTTGCCTTACGCGATCCAAAGCAAAGCGGACGAATGCCGTGAGGATCGCGAAACGCGACTAAACCAATGCCAGCGATAAGAGCCACACAGGCATACGACCCACGCACGGTTTTATGCACTGTGTGAATCGCCCGAAAGAGGGCCTCAGGGCTAAATTCTTTGTGGGAAGTTTCAGCAGCAAGGGCATCGGCTAAAACGTTAAGAAGCACCTCAGAGTCGCTCATCGTTAGCGTATGGCGGTGATCAATTCTTGCGAGTTGCTCTTTTACTTCGCGAGCATTTGTAAGGTTTCCGTTATGCGCTAAAAGAAGGCCAAAAGGCGCGTTGACGTAAAAGGGCTGGCTTTCTAAGTTATCGCTTGCGCACCCTTGCGTTGGGTAGCGCACGTGACCGATGCCTGCGTTACCAACTAAGGTGCGCATATCACGTGTGCGGAAAATATCGCTTACTAAACCCTTAGCTTTATAAAGCGCAAAGCGGTCATCTTTCATCGTGCCGATGCCAGCGGCATCTTGACCGCGATGCTGCAATAAAAGCAATGCGTCATAGAGCTCTTGATTGACAGGGGAATCAGCGAGAATCCCAACGATGCCGCACATGGTTTGCGCCTTTCTCTGTTGATGGGGTTTAGCACTGAGTTTATTGAGTTGCGCTCAGTGGTGTTTAGGAAAATTTCTGATGGGCGGCATTGTACTCGAGCTTTGGGTTTCCCTCCTAAGTAGAGAGACCTAGACGATTTCAAAAAAAGAGTGAGTTTTGGCGAATTCTTTGGACTTATTGATAGCCACATCAAGTAAGAAATAGCCGAACGCCTTAATAGGAAACAGCCAGATTCCTCAAACAAAAGGCGCCAAATTCCTCAATTTTGTATTAAAGGCTTTATGATTCAATCCTAAAGAGAATAAGGTTATGAACGCATACAAACCTCGCATTATCGATACCAGTCTCCAACTTAGGTTAGAGGCAATGGGGGCAGTTTTGTTGCAAGGCCCAAAGTCTTGTGGAAAGACAACAACAAGCGAGCAAGTCGCAAAGAGTACTTTGTATGTGGCAGAACCAAAAGAAAGAGCACAGATATTCGAGCAATCCGCTTTGCAGCCCCGGCTCCTACTAAAGGGAGCGACTCCGCGCTTACTTGATGAGTGGCAGTTTGCGCCTAATCTTTGGGATACGGTCCGTTTTGAGGTTGACAATCGGCAAGAC
>CAVKJM010000052.1:0-8849 GCA_963656505.1 bacterium | reverse complement strand
ACTTTCAACGCGCACAGATGTATTCGCTTTCGGATAAAAACATTTTCAATATTGCTATCGACGGTGTTTTTGATGATTGCCAAGATATCGTAAAAGAAATCGGACAGGACGCGGCTTTCAAGGAAAAGTATTCAATCGGAACCGTCAATTCCATTAACTGGGCACGTGTTGCCGCGCAAGTTGTTTACTACGTCACTGGCTGGCTTAGCGTTAGCGAAACTGAAGACGAGCGAGTTGACGTTACAGTTCCCACAGGAAACTTCGGAAACGTTCTTGCCGCATGGATCGCTAAACAGATGGGTGTGCCTTTTTCCAAGATTGTTGTGGCAACCAATGAAAACGACGTGTTAGACGAATTCTTTAATACGGGCGTGTACCGTGTTCGCGATGGTGCTCACACGTATCAAACGAGTTCTCCCTCGATGGATATTTCGAAAGCAAGTAATTTCGAGCGCTTTATCTTCGATGTAATCGGGAGAAATTCGTTAAGGCTCTGCTCGTTGTGGGAAGAGCTCTCAAGGTCAGGACGCTTTTCCATCACAGGAGAAGATTTCGAGGCGGTAAGACGCTCGGGATTTCTCTCGGGTAAAAGCGTTCACGCCGATCGACTTTCAACGATTCGCTCTGTTTTAAAGAGCGAGGGCTTTCTCATTGACCCGCACACGGCAGATGCGGTGAAAGTGGCAACAGAATGGAAGCGGCCTGCTGTGAAGATGCTAGTGGCTGAAACGGCGCAACCTGCGAAGTTTGCAGCAACCATCCAAGAGGCAACCGGGAAACTCCCGACGATTCCCGCTCGATTAGAAGACCTTGAAAAAAGGCCGCAACACGTGGATGTTTTGCCAAAAGACGCCACGCTTGTTCGAGACTACATCGCTCAGAAACTCGCGGGCTAAATTCGAGTTGGGCGCCTCTTTGGTCAGCGCCCAATTCGAGAAGAAAATCCAAAACTCTCACGCTCTTTGTCGCACGCGGATTTCGTGTGCGACATTTTGCTTATGGCGTAGTCTCAACATTTCATTAGAATGCGCGCCCGTCTTGCCTTCAAGTGGCTTTTTTTTTAAGAATTGTCCCTTTAGTTGGCTTCGCTTTTTTATTATGCAAACAAGTAGCAACACGCCTGAAATTACTTCTTGGGTTCCTGTCATTTGCCTAGCTTTTGCGGCATTTGTTTTTAATACGTCGGAATTTCTTCCTGTTGGATTGCTCCCAGATATCGCATCGCACTTGGGCGAAACGGTTTCTTTCACGGGTCTGATTATCACGGGCTACGCTTGGGTTGTTGCGATCGTTTCGTTGCCTCTTACAGCGCTAACAGCACGCATTGAGCGTCGTAAGTTATTGCTCTTTTTAATTTTCTTTTTTGCCTGTGCCCACATCGTTGTTTATTGGGTCAATACGTTTACCACTCTTTTAGCCGCTCGTATTGTTGTAGCGCTCACGCACTCGGTTTTCTGGGCCATTATGACCCCGTTAGGAGCCCGTATGGCGCCGCGCGGCAAGTACGCCGTGGGCCTTGCTGCTGTGATGGGAGGTTCGATTGTCGCTACCGTTCTTGGCGTCCCTATTGGCACAAAACTCGGGCAGATGACAAGCTGGCAAGAGACCTTTGTCTTAATCGGCATCATCGCTTTTGTTTTAATGCTTTGCATCGCAAAGTTCCTGCCGCAGTGTCCGGCAACGACCGCGGGGTCCTTAAAGAGCCTTCCGATGCTTTTAAAGCGACCGGCACTCGTGCAGTTGTACTTTGTCACGGTGATAACGGTCTTGGGTCACTTTACGGCCTATAGCTTTATTACACCGATTCTTCAGAAAGTCGGTGGCTTTACGCCATCGGCCGTTGTCATTTTCCTTTTTGTCTTTGGTATCTCTGGCATTGTGGGAACGGTGATTACAACGCGCTTTGTCGATCAACACATTTCTCCTGTGATGATTGGAGCGCTTTCCTTAATCGCTTGCGGCATCTTCTCGATTTACTTTGCACGAGGCTCTTACGTCTTTACAACGGCTGTGCTCTTTTTCTGGGGCGCGGCGATGACTTCGGTGATGCTCGCCTTCCATTCGCTACTGATTCGAATCGCGCCCGATGCCACAGATATTGCCACCTCGATTTACTCAGGGATCTTTAACGTTGGAATCGGCGGGGGAGCTTTCTTAGGAAGTATCCTTTCTGAGAGACTCGGTTTTGCCTATCTTTCGTTAGTCGGCTGCTCTCTTGTTGTTCTCACGGCAAGCCTTTGTGTTTTCTTTTATGTGAAAACGGGCTGCGCCATTTATGGCTTTAAGGCCGCAAAGAAAAGTTAAGGCATTAGGCTTTCTTTAAAGCGAAGCGACTTCTGCTAGAGTACGCACACTTTTTTCCTTCGGAACCTAGGTAATGATTATTCTTTTCATGAAATTAATCGGAGCGCCACTCTTTCTTGTGCTCGCAACACTTGCAGCACGGCGTTGGGGAGAAACAGTTGGTGGCTTGATTATTGCTTTACCGTGTGTTTCGGGTCCCATCTCGGTTTTTCTTGCGATTGAAAATGGTGCGGCGTTTGCTGTGAATTCGGGCTACGGGTCGCTTGCTGGGACAACAGCGCTCACCTTTTTCGGTATGACCTATGCGCTTGTTTGCCCGAAGGGACGGGTTCTGGCGGTTGTTCTAGGTCTTTCTGCTTTCACAATCAGCTCGTTTCTTGTTACTAAGCTCGGATTGTCGCTTTGGCCACTGTTTCTCTTGACAGCCTTTTGCATCGTTTTCTTTAGTTGGAAATTGCCGATTTCCAAAAGCGATGGCGCAAAAGCGGCTCCCGTAAAGCACGACCTTTTACTGCGTGCGCTTTTTATGATTGTTTTAACGCTCGCTGTGACGTTTTCGGCTCCCTACATTGGACCGGCGGCAAGCGGCATTCTTTCCTCGTTACCATTAATGGCGCTTACGATGGCGCTGTTCGCTCAGCGTGGTGGAAAAAACGCTTCTGAAGCGCAAAAGGTGATGAAAGGGCTCGTTAGTGGCCTTTTGAGTACTGCGGTCTTTTATCTTGTCTTACCGTACGTTTTGCACGACGGTGCTCTTATCCTAGGCTACACAGAAGCCGTAATTGCGAGCTTACTTACGCAGTGTGTGGTTCTTCTTTTTATGCGCCATAAGCACCTTTTCTAGGCTGTTGTTTTCGACGCAAAAAAGCGTTTAGAGATTCTCCTTAAATGGGGGCGGACCCCACAAAATCCAAGTGGGATTTCCCACAATAGCGCCTTTCGCTTTTAACTCCCATATAGGCTTTAAGAAGGAAGGAAATGAAAGCCTTCCAAGAGAGTTTTAAGGAGAGTAACTATGACAAACAGACTTCCACAACTTTTTGCTGATACGTTTTTCCCAGCTTTTGTGACAGATCCCTTTGAGGGCGAAGTCTTTCATACCCCGTCGGTTTTTGGTCGTCACGCCGATCGTGTGATGAAAACAGATATTCGTGAAACGGATACAAGCTACGAGCTTGCCATCGATTTACCTGGCTTTAAGAAAGAAGAGGTCGAGGCCGAACTCAAAGACGGGTATCTCACGATTTCTGCGCATAAGGCCGTGGCGAAAGAAGAAAAGGGAACGGAAGGCCGTGTGATTCGCTCTGAACGTACGACAGGTGCTTGCTCGCGTAGCTTTTACGTTGGTAAAGAAGTGAAAGAAGGCGAATGTAAGGCTAGTTTCGAAGATGGCGTCTTACACGTGACGGTTCCAAAGGTTAACGAAAACGTTGAACCCGCACGCCGCCTTATTAACATCGGCTAATTAATTCGAAACGTTGCAAAGCGCAACGTTTTGCAGGCAGTTTACGAAGCCCAGAGCTAACAACTTTGGGCTTTTTCTTGCCTTTTGAAGACAAAAAAAACTCGGAATCAAACCGAGTATTAATTTTCCAATGGCTTTATATTTTGTTCTAAAGCATTGAAAATAAAGGAATAAATGGTGCCGGTGAGAGGAATCGAACCACCGACCTTCGCATTACGAATGCGCTGCTCTACCAGCTGAGCTACACCGGCAACCAATGTTTCCACGCATCGCTTTGCGTGAAAGAGCGCATTGTATCGGAAAGCGCTTAGAAAAAGCAATACCCAAAAATGCCTCACGCCAGGCAGGGAAAAGACGAAAAACCCCTTAAAAAAGTTTGAATTTTTGGTTTTACGCAGTTAGAATCCAAGCCTTTCTAATCCTTGCCACACCGAAATAGACGCTCGGGTGGTTTTTTCCGTAAGGAGGAATAATGCGTCACTATGAATTGTGCGTCATCGTGCACCCGGATCAGTCCGAACAAGTGCCTTCGATGATCGATCGTTACAAGAACCTCATTCTTGAGCAGGGTGGCAAAGTCCATCGCGTTGAGAACTGGGGACGTCGTCAACTCGCCTACCCGATTGATAAGCTCGTTAAGGCACACTATGTGCTCTTAAACATTGAGTGCACGAGCGAAACATTGGCTGAAATTGAAAATGGTTTCCGTTTCAACGATGCCATTTTGCGTCACCTCACAGTCAAGATGAAGAAGGCTCCCACAGGGCCCTCTGTCATGATGAAGGCTGTTGAAAAGGAAGAGGCTCGTAAGTCTCAGGCTGCTCCTGAAGCCGCAAGCGAAGAAGCGCCCCAAGAGGAAGTTGCTTCCGAGCAGGCCGCAGCTGAGTAAAGGACATCGAGCGACTGATTTGTAACGTGGGAGAAACGAACAACACAATCCAAATAAGCGCGACACTGCTCGAAAAGAATGCATTGCGTTTTACTCTGGCAGGGATCGCCGTCTTAGAGGGAAAGTTCCGGCACGAAAGTGAAGTTTACGAAGCCGGAGCGATGCGAAAACTTGAATTTGACTTTTTTGCTGTGGCATTTGCCGATGTGGCGATTAGGTTAGAGAAAGTTCAAGTCCCTTCGAAGATAAAGATTGTTGGCTTTTTAGCTCCGCGTTCGATGAAAACAACAAAATTGGTCGTTCATATCACGGAATTTGAAATTTAGGAGTTGACAAAATGGCTTTTGGTGCAAAAGCAAAGGGTAAACCCCATCGTAGCAACCAACAGAATGCGCTCTTTAAGCGTAAGAAGTTCTGCCGCTTCACGGTCGAACATGTCGAACAAATCGACTACAAAGACGTTGAGACGTTGCGCGATTTTATTCAGGACAATGGCAAGATTATGCCCGCTCGTTTGACGGGAACAAAGGCGCACTATCAGCGCCAGCTCGACACGGCAATCAAGCGTGCGCGTTTCCTTGCGCTACTTCCGTACACGGATAACCAGGGGGCTCGATAATCATGCAAGTTATTCTTCTTGAAAAGATTCATCACTTAGGCGAGCTCGGTGCCATCGTTAAGGTCAAAGATGGTTATGCTCGTAACTTCCTGATCCCTCAGGGTCACGCCAAGCGTGCGACGAAGGCGGCTATCGCTGAATTCGAAACACGTCGTGCTGAACTTGAAAAGGCTCAGGCAGAACGTATCGCTGCGGCTCAGGCTCTTGCCGATAAACTCAATGGCCAGAGCGTTGAAATCGCTAGCAAGGTCGGTGTCGATGGTCGCCTCTTTGGCTCGGTTACGAATGCCGATATCGCTGAGGCTCTTAATAAGCTTGGCTTTGAAATCAAAAAGAGTCAGGTTCGCACACCGCTCGGCGCAATTAAGGCCGTTGGTGATTTCACAATCACGATTGGCTTGATGACAGAAATCACAGCCGATATCGTTGTGAAGGTTGTGCCTGAAGCGTAATCGATTCGTTTTCTGTTCATTTAAAGATGAGCTGGCTTGTGAGAAATCCCTGCCAGCTTTTCTTTTCTTGCCACTTCACGAGGAAATCTTGCCTTTTCCTCGATATTTTTCTTTTAATAGCGCATTAATTTCCTTTTATTGGTATTAGGGTTTTTACCTAAGCCGTTTAGCCAAGGCATGAGACAAACTCCTTAGGCTAAAAGGCTAAGTATTGTCCTTAAATCAAATTCTGCCTATCTTGGCATTGTCTTGGCGTTATAACTTCTTTAAAAATCGACTTGTCCTTTTTACCAATTTCGGAGGGGAAATTTATGGAAATTGGAATTGACTTTTGGCTAGAACTATTGGTATTGCTAGCTTGCTTGTTCTACGCAGCACCGCGCGGTGGTTTCACACTCGGTATGATCGGTGGCGTAGGTTTGATTATCTTTATCTTCGGCTTCCATTTGAAGCCAGGTAAACCACCCGTTGATGTCATTCTCACGATTTTGGCCGTGGTCTGCGCATCAGCAACACTTCAAGCCTGTGGCGGTTTGGATTGCTTACTGCAAATAGCAGAAAGGATACTGCGTAAGCATCCTCGCTATGTTTGCTATTTGGCTCCCTACATCTGCTGGTTCTTGACATTCCTTTGCGGTACGGGTCATACGGTTTATACGATGCTCCCGATTATTTATGACGTCGCTATCAAAAACGGTGTGCGTCCAGAGCGTCCGATGGCAGCCTCTACGATTGCTGCTCAGATGGGCGTTATCTGCTCGCCAGCGGCTGTGGCGTTCGTCTCCATGGTCGGCTTCATGGAAAAAGGCCACTACCTCATCGCAGGTCAGCCCTTTAACATGTTCCACTTGGGATTCATTGTTTGGCCGGCCGCTATCGTTGGTTTGTTCTGCGTGGGCACCTACTCGATGTTCCGCGGTAAAGACCTCGATAAGGATGAGAAGTTCCAGGCTTTGATTGCCGATCCAGAACAAAAGAAATACGTCTACGGTGAAACCACAACGCTTATCGGCGTGAAGTTCGATAAGAAGAACTGGTATAGCCTTTATATCTTCTTGGCTGCTGTGGCTTTAGTCGCCCTCTTAGGCGCTCTCCCAACATTGCGTCCGCTCTTTGGTACAAAGCGTCTTTCGATGACTCTTGTCATTCAGATGTTCATGATTGCTTCTGCCTTCATGATGCTTCTTATTTGCAAGCCGAAGAAGAAGGTTAGCGTCACGCCTGTGTTTATCGCTGGTATGGTTGCTATCGTTTCCGTGTACGGCGTGGCTTGGATGGCCGATACCTTGTTCTCGAACCACTTACCGGCCTTGAAGGCGGAATTAACTGAGTGGGTCAAGTCGGCTCCATGGGCCTTCGGTATCGTTCTCTTGCTCGTTTCCAAGTTGGTGAACTCTCAGGCTGCGGCTGTCGCGATTGTCGTGCCCGTTGCTTTGCAGATTGGTACACCTCCTGGAGTCGTGCTTGCGATGGCTTCTGCCGCGTACGGCTACTACATTCTTCCGACTTACCCGTCTGACCTCGCGGCCCTTACGTTTGACCGCTCTGGCACGACACACATTGGTAAGTTCGTGATTAACCACTCGTTCATCATTCCGGGATTGATCGGTGTGGGTGTCGCCACATGCTTTGGTTACTTCCTCGGCATCTGCTACGGCTACATCTAATAATTAGCGGTAAATAAGGACAGTCGGGCCCGCCTCTGTTACAGATGGCGGGCTTAGCTTATTTAGGGGACGGAAAAGCACAAAATTGGTCGTTTTTGCGTTTTATCAAACAGGGCAAAGACAAAACGGAATTTCGGTTTTTATCTAGGTACTATTACCTAGAGGTAGCAGAAAAGGACCTCTTTCAAAAAGGAAAACCACTATGAAAAAAACGACAATTCTAGTTTTGTCAGCATTGGCTTCAACCGTGCTTGCTTCAAGCGCTTATGCGGGATATCCGATTGGAAAAATGAATCCAAAACTCATTATTGCGCACCGTGGTGCGAGCGCCTATTTGCCAGAACACACCTTGGAATCTAAGGCCTTGGCGTTTGCTATGGGTGCCGATTATCTCGAGCAAGATCTTGCGATGACAAAAGACGATAAGCTCGTTGTCATTCACGATCATTTCTTAGATGGCTTAACCGACGTGGATAAGAAGTTCCCGGGCCGCGCCCGCGCCGATGGTCGCTACTACGTGATGGACTTTACGTACGCTGAACTTCAGACGCTTAACATGACGGAAAACTTTAAGACCGTTAACGGTAAGCAAGAGGCCGTCTATCCGAAGCGCTTCCCGCTCTGGAAGAGCCACTTTAAGATCCACACCTTTGAAGACGAAATCGAATTTATTCAGGGCTTGGAAAAGAGTACAGGCCAAAAGGTTGGTATCTATCCAGAAATCAAAGCGCCTTGGTTACACCACCAGGCTGGAAAAGATATCGCTTTAGAAGCACTTAAAGTCTTAAAGAAATACGGCTACACGAAGAAAGATTCACGCATTTATTTCCAGACGTTTGACTTCAATGAATTAAAACGCGTGAAAACCGAATTAATGCCCAAACTTGGCATGGATCTTAAACTCGTGCAATTAATCGCTTACACCGATTGGCACGAGACAGAAGAAAAGGATGCCACAGGCAAATGGGTGAATTACAGCTACGACTGGATGTTTAAGCCCGGTGCGATGAAAGAAATCGCTAAGTACGCCGACGGCGTGGGTCCAGGCTGGTACATGCTCCTTGATGAAGAGGCGAGTAAACCAGGTAAGCTCGTCATGAAGCCGATGGCAAAAGAAATCCATCAGGCAGGTCTCGAGAATCACCCCTACACAATCCGCAAAGACGCTCTTCCGAAGTGCTGCAAGACTGTCGACGAACTCTATGCGGCAATGTTTAAGAAGGGATATGCCACGGGTCTCTTCACGGACTTCCCAGACCTTGGCGTTCGCTATGTTCAGAAAAACTACAAAAAGACAACAAAGTAAGTCTTTTTAAAAAGTAGCACCAGCTGCTTGTAATGTATCGAAGGCCCGGATTCCCGAAACGGAGTTCGGGTTTTTCTTTAGACAAAGTTTTTCAAAAAAAAGTGAAAAGTGCTTCGCTAAATCCGCTATAGTAACTTTCCTTTGGTC
>CAVKJM010000051.1:0-9313 GCA_963656505.1 bacterium | reverse complement strand
GCTTTAATTCGTCAATCGATTCTTGAATATCGCTTAACGCCTCGTGCTTTGTTGATTTCTTAAAGGAGGTCACGACTTCAGGCTTCCAGCGCTTAGCCAGTTCCTTGAGTGTGGAAACATCGATACTTCTATAGTGAAAGAACGCTTCCAATCTCGGCATCCAACGGGCCATAAAGCGGCGGTCCTGACCGATGGTATTGCCGCACATCGGAGACTTTCCCGCAGGAACAAAGCGCGAGAAGACCTCCAAGCACATGTCGGTTGCCAACTCTTCATCGATTTTGCTAGCAAGCACGCGGTCAACGAGACCAGAGCGCGTGTGCGTAGCCGTATTCCACGCATCCATATGCGTCATCGTAAATTCGTCTTGATGAATGGCAATCACGGGACCCTCGTGCAGAATATTTAATTGCGGATCTGTGATGATTGCCGCAATTTCAATCACACGATTAACCTCGGGCTGCAAGCCCGTCATTTCCATATCAATCCAAATGAGATTGTTCTCGCTAAAACTAGCGTCTTTCTCAGAATTCTCTGTCATTTTTCGTTAAAAAATTTTCCAAAGAGTACAAAAAAACATCTGAAGTCGTTATTCTATTGACCTCTTACGTTCTTGAGGTACTGAATCGGCCATGTTTGAGGTCGCCGCCTTTTTAAAAATTACCTTTCTTGCACTCATTGTCTTTTATGTGTGCATTCAGGTCACGCTCCTCATTTCAGAAGTTAGAACCGCTGAACATGAGGCAGATACTGTGCCAAGTGCCTTCACGGGCCTTGTAAGTATCGAAGAGCACCGTAAGGCAATTGACTTCACAGCCGAAATCGTTCAAAGCGACACAATCAATGCGCTTGTGGGTGCGGCAGTTGCCCTTCTCTTTACACTTGGTGGCGGCATCGATCTACTTTGGGCCTTTATGAGCGTACTCTCAGACCAAGGGATTGCCTCACAGTTTGTTCTTGTTGTCTTTATTCTCTTAATCCTTGGCATTCTGGATTTACCCTTTGACTGGTGGCGCAACTTTCGCATTCTTGAGCGCTACGGGATGGAAAGAACGAATGCGAGAACGTGGCTACGCACACGTCTTCGCACAACCTTTATCGGCTGGCTCACGGACCTTCCGATTGTTCTCATTCTCTTAATTATTTTGAATCTCACCTCGTACTTCTGGTGGATGATTTGCTTTGTCGCTAGCTTCTCGTGGTTTTTCTGGCACGAGTATCTTTATCCGACGTGGGTTGTGGGACTTTCAAAAGAAGCAGTGGAACTGCCTGACGGGTCTCTAAAAGAAAAACTTAATGCCCTTTTAAAGGACCTCGGTTTTTCTGAGGTGAAGATTTACACATTAACAAGACCTCAGGGCCTTAAGCACACCAACGCACTTTTGGTGCAGCCTTCTGCGAAACCGCGTTTGATTCTTTTCCGGCACACATTAAACACATTAACCGAAGAAGAAATATTGGCCGTAAGCGCCAACGCCATTGCGCAAGTCGGTCGCTGGCATCGCTTTGCACGCTGCGCGCTCTTTTTCGCATTAAGCCTGGCGTTCTGGTGGGGATTTGCGTGGATTGCCGATAAAAGTTACTTTTATGAGGCCCTTGGCATTCACCCCTCGATTGCTCTGGCTAATGGCGCAGCAATCCCTGGCGTTTTAATTGCGATTGCCATCACGACTTTTCCTGTCGTCCTTTACCCCATAGTGTTTATTGTGCACATCTTGACACGCCGCTTGGAGTATGACGCCGATGCGTATGTGGTGCGAATGGTCGGAGCCGCGCCATTAATCCATGCGATTGTGAAACTACACACGGACTATCGAAATACCTTAACGCCAGATCGCCTTTACTCGGTTGCCAACCATCGTCGTCCACACATTACGCACAGAATTCTTGCTGCTCAAATTGAATCCGAGCGCTTGCGGTATCTGACGCAAAAGGCTCGCCTTGAACGCATTAACGATAGACAAATTCTCTTTAACTCAATTCTTGCGATGCGAGAAAAAGAAAGAACCAAAGAGATTTCGCACCTAGTAGAAAGCGAGCGCGAGAAATTGCAAGAAGCGTTAAACCTACAAAAGAGAACCTACACGGTCGAAAACTAATGCAAGAAACTGCCTCCTTTACCGCTCGCGTTATTGCCTCTCATGGGAGAGTGTTTTTTGTCGAGAATCAAGAAGGCGTTATTTTCGAAGCAACTCGCAAAGGCAAAAAGACCGATGCCGTTGTAGGCGACAACGTTCAATGTTCAACACCCCACGCGAATAAAACGTCTATTCTTTCGATTACTGAAAGAAAAAATCGCCTTTATCGAAGCGATGCGTGGAAAGAAAAAACACTTGCCGCGAACCTTGATGCCGTTGCCATTGTCTTTGCCTCGCAGCCTACATTTAATCCGTGGTTTGTGTGGAAAGCGATTGTGGCAGCTCGCGCTGAAAACATCCGTCCCGTACTAATTCGCACGAAATCAGAGCTTGAAGCGAATGCCAAAGCAACAGACGCCTTTGTCGAAGACTTAAAAAAGCTTGGCGAAAAAGTTTTTTCAATTAGTGCTCGCACGGCGCCCGATAAAGCAAGAGAACTCCTTAGTTCTGAATTTGCCAATCAAACTGTGCTTCTTGTTGGTCAATCAGGCATGGGAAAAAGTACGCTATTAAATACCCTATCTGAAAAGGCCAACGCTCGCACGCAAGAGATTTCCGCTGCTCTAGATAACGGAAAACAGACGACAACTGAAACCCGTCTTTATCCGATTGAAATCGGAAAGACTCACTTTGAAATTATTGATAGCCCTGGGTTTCAGGAATTTGGCTTAGCGCATCTCACGCCAAATGAAATCCTCCAAGCGATGCCAGACGTCGCTAACGCGATCACAGACTGCCGCTTTTATAACTGCACGCACACACGGGAACCCGGGTGCTCGGTTTTAAGAGCCGTAGAAAATGGCACGCTTAGCAAAGCGCGCCACGACTTTTATATTTGGCTTTATGGCCAATCCAAACATTAGGTTATTTAAGAAAGATGTCCCTCTTTCTCAACGCGATCTGCAAGTTCGATTGCCTTTTTCAAATGAGGATTCGGCACGAAAGGACGATCTAAAGCCTCAATATATTTTTGCGCCTCACTTACCGTAAAGAGCACTTGTCTTTGTTGCAATGCGCTTTCCTGGGCCGCACGCATTGCCGCCTGACTGACAAAGTCTTCAAGCGACAAATGGCTTTCCCATGCCGCAAACTCAAGGAGCGACTTCTCGTGTGCTCTAAGGCGCAAGGTGATGTGATACGAATCTTTTTTATGCATAAAACTGTCTCTAGAAATTTTTAAATCTTAAGCCGAATGATAAGAGGCACCAAGATAAAAATCTAGAGAAATCAAATGCTTTCAGCCCTTTCTGAGAAATCTGTCTCATACTTTCAATTTTCCCGCAAACTAAAGACAATAAAGATCCCTTGACGCCTTCTTATTAAAAAAAAACTAAAAATAGTTATGAAACAGACCTCTAAAACCTAACGAGCCAACTTATTTTCCCGCCATAAACAAATTTCCAAGAAAAACTTGCACTTTCATACAAATTGCCTGTTCCTCGCAAAAGAAATCTCATTAAAATGCCGCCCTAGAGCGAAATCGAGCAGAAAAATTACCTGTTCGATTCGTTTTACGATGTGTGCGTGCTTGGGTTAGTCCCACGCGCGCTTGGTTTTAGGTTTTTTTGGAGAGAAAATAAAAATGAAAGCACCGATTCGCGTTGCTGTTACCGGAGCTGCCGGTAATATTGGTTATGCCATCATCTTCCGTATCGCCGCTGGCGACCTCTTTGGTCAAGATCAGCCTGTGATTCTTCACCTTCTTGAACGTGATGCGCCGACATCTGCCAAGTCTCTTGAAGGCTTAAAGATGGAATTGATGGACTGCGCCTTCCCGACATTAGTCGGCATTGTTGGCACAACCGATCCGAAAGTTGCCTTCAAGGATGTCGAAGCGGCCTTCTTGATTGGTTCTCGTCCCCGTACAAAGGGCATGGAACGCGCTGAATTGCTCGAAGCCAATGGTGCCATCTTCACCGTTCAGGGCAAGGCTCTCGACGAAGTCGCCAGCCGCAACGTGCACGTTCTCGTTGTTGGCAACCCCTGCAACACGAACTGCTACATCGCCATGAAGTCTGCTCCGAGTCTTTCTCCGAAGTGCTTCTCTGCGATGCTCCGCCTCGACCACAACCGCTCTCTTGCTCAGCTCTCTGAAAAGACTGGCAAGCCCACAACCTCGATTAAGAAGGTTTGCGTTTGGGGTAACCACGCTCCTTCGATGTATTCTGACATCCGCTTTGCCACAATCGATGGTAAGCCCGCTACAGAGTGCGTTGACCAGGCTTGGTATCGTGACACCTACATCCCGACAGTTGGCAAGCGTGGCGCTGCTGTGATTGAAGCCCGTGGCGCAAGCTCTGCTGCTTCTGCTGCTGCCGCTGCTATCGACCATATGCGCGATTGGTTCCTCGGCACAAATGGCGACTGGGTCTCCATGGGTGTCCCGAGCGACGGCTCCTACGGTGTTCCCGAAGGTCTCGTCTGCGGCTTCCCCGTTGTTTGCGACGGCAAGGGTGGCTATGAAATCGTTAAGGGTCTCCCGATGGACGAATTCAGCCAGTCTAAGCTCGATGTGACCGTTGGCGAAATCGC
Organism: bacterium; assembly: GCA_963656505.1. Lineage (GTDB taxonomy): Bacteria > Pseudomonadota > Gammaproteobacteria > Burkholderiales > Burkholderiaceae_F > Duodenibacillus. The sequence continues at coordinate 4,643 of CAVKJM010000051.1, read as the reverse complement.
CCACGAAGCCGAATTAGTCAAGCACCTCTTCTAATCGGCGCACTGCGTTAATTTAATGGATTGAAGGCCTGTCGCGTTTAATCTCGGCAGGTCTTTTTTTTCTCCTTCAGATACTCGTTTGGTATGGATGAAGCTCGCTTAAAAACCATAAGTCTTTCTGCTCTTTGGCCCGAGGCGATTAAGAGCATCCCCTCCTTTACAGAAGACTTACGAGAGAGAAGCTTTGTTTTCGATACCAACGTTTTATTGGATCTTCTTTACTGGAAAGATCAAGGCGTAGCCTATCTTTTCGAAGTTCTCGAAAAAAAAGAGATAGTTGCCCTCTTTGATGAAGAGACGCTTTTTGAATTCGCGCTCGTACTAGACGAAGAAAAGTTTTCTTTAACCGAAAAAGAAAAGGATGCGATTATTCGTCAAGCCCTTTCTTGGGCAATATTGGCTAGCACACCAGAAAACCCAGCCCCTACTTTCTGTAAAGACGCAGATGACCAAAAGTTTCTTGACCTTGCGTTTGACAAGAAGGTCACACTCATCACAAAAGATAAGCTCGTGTTAAAAGCAGGAAAGAAACTTAAAAAGTATGGCGTTCTCGTGAGGCTGCCGTAAGGCCCCTAGCGCTTTGCGCCCTTCTTACGAGGTTTTGCAGCCTGAGTCTTTTTCTTCGGCGCTTCAGGAACGACTTCAGGTTCTGGAGTTACTTCTTTGACTTCCTCTGGAGCACCTTCCTGCGCCTTAAATTCAGGCGTTTGAATTCCAGCGGCGGCCTTCGCTGTTTGCGCTGCATCACGCACAACATCGGTGAAGGTGCGCATGAGTTTGAAGAACTCCGTGAACCACGTATCAAGTTTACTTGTGAGCGCCTTGAGGACCACTTTTACGTCCTCAGGATTAATGGCATACGCGGTTAAAAGCGCAATAAGGCAAATAGCGACCATGGCGCAGGCTGCAGCAAAAGCGAAAGCAAACACACTGCCTGAAGCCAAAGCGACGACAATCAAAACGAGAATACGAATGAATTTCATAGGAGTCTCTCCATTTGCCTTAAGGCTCTTTTAGATTACGCGTCGGTGTTGATATAGGTGAACGGCAAGAAGACTAGCGAACACGACACCTAACGCTGTGTGCGCAGACTTGGAAACCCAGGCGCTACCCACACATGTCATTAATGATAAAAGCATCAGACGATTTTGTGTGACACGACGCTTACGAGCGCTTTTCATTTGGTCTGGAGCGATCAAGGGAGCCATGAGGTCTAACCCTTTTTCTGAAAGCTTTTCTGCGTCTTTTAAGGCAACATCTCCCAAAGTCTTTGCCTTACAAAGTGCCGCGCAAAGTGGGCAAGATTCTTTTGCCGTAGCTTGAGATTTCCCAACGCCTTCAGGAAGAAACGCTTCCCAAAAAGAAAAGTAGTTTAAAAGCGCCTCTTCGGTAAGGACCTTCGGGTTCCACGTAAGAAGCAAACTTCCCGTCACAGGATTGATCACACAGTCCGTGATGCCGTCAGCGGCTTTCACAGTTGAGGTGATTAACTCCTCAGTTTCCTTATCAAGTCCCTTAAGGGCGTCATGCCGTAAACGTAAGCGTCCGGGAAAATATGAGCGTATGGCTTTTTTGAGTTCTTCTCTCATGCGCTACTCCTCTTCGATTGTTTCGTAGAGTTTTTCAGCAGCCACTTTCCCGGTTTCTGTACCCGCCGAGGCTGCTAAAAGCTCTTTAAATTGCTTAAACCAAATCTTCGAATCGGTCTTAGTTCCCGCGGTGGGTCGCATCGCATTTAAGCACACACCGATTGTTGTCATGTTGTGAAGGATTGCGCCTTTGGCTGGTGTCAAGACGCCTAATAAGCCGCCTGTCATAAAGCCTGTGTTAAGACCTACGGAGACTGTGAAGTTTTCACGAATGCGCTTCATTGAGGCGCGCCCCAAGTCAATCGCGTACGGCAAGTCCGAGAGCGTGTTATTGGTTAACACAACATCAGCAACTTCTTGCGCAATATCGCTTCCTTCTTTTAATGTCGCTCCCACATCAGCGCTTGATAAAGCGGGGCTATCGTTAACGCCGTCGCCTACCATCAAAACTTTGCAACCTTCTTTCTTTAACGCAAGAACGTGGCTAGCCTTATCAGACGGCAACACTTGTGCGCGATACTCCGTGATCCCAAGCTCTCGAGCAACGTTCTTTGCTGTGCGTTCATCGTCTCCTGTGAGCATCACAATGCGCTTGATGCCACGATCTCTTAACTCTTGAATGACCGCTTTGGATTCACGCCGCAAGGGATCGACAATACCAAGAATGCCGATTAGTTTTCCGCCGTAAGCCATGTATAAAACTGACTTACCTTCAGCGGCTAACTTCTCAACGTGAGGTAATCCCTTAGTGACATCAACCTTTTCGTCTTCTTCAATAAAGTGACGAGAACCGATCACAACCTTTTGGCCATCCACCGATGAGCAAATACCGTGCGCGACGATGTAATTGACTTCCGCGTCGTGCTCTTCGTTGTAGTGGTTCACGTGACGTTGTTCAGCAGCTTTGACAACGGCGCGAGAGGCTGGATGCGGGAAGTGCTCTTCTAGGCACGCAGCAAGAGCTAAGATTTCTTTCTTGTCGCGTTTTGCATCCAAAGAAATCACATCTGACAACCGAGGGGCTGCCTGAGTCAAGGTTCCCGTTTTATCTAAGACAACGGTATCGACTTCTGAAAGCGCTTCTAAGTAACGACCACCCTTCACAAGGACGCCATTTTTCGTTCCCTGGCGCATCGCTGTAAGAATCGCAAGAGGTGTGGCTAAACGCAGTGCGCACGAGTAATCGACCATCAAGACAGCAGCTGTGCGCGCGAGATTACGTGTAGCTAAGAAAACGAGAGCGGCAAGAGCAAAGTTAAAGGGAACGATGGCGTCAGCCAAGTGTTCGGCTTTTCCTTGAATACCAGCCTTACTCTTTTCCGATGTCTCAATGAATTTCACGATTTCATTTAGCCTCGTGCTATCACCAATCTTTGTAGCACGAATATCGATTTCGCCATCTTCAACAACGGTGCCAGCAAAAACGGTGCCACCAGTTGTACGGTGTACGGCAAGAGGTTCACCAGTCATTGTGGCTTGATTGACTTCAGCGTTACCGTTAACAACGGTGCCATCGACTGGAATCGTGTTACCCGTGCGAACGACAATCAAATCGTCTTGCGTTAAATCCTTTAAGGATTTCTCAACAACAGCGTCACCAGCTCGCACCCAAACACGTTCGACTTTAAGAGCGAGTTGATCTGCGAGGCTAGCAAGAGACTTCTTTCTCGTATAGCGCTCGAGCATCTCACCCATACCAAGTAGCAAAATCACGAGCCCTGCGGTTCGGAAATCTCTTAGCAGTAAGGAAACGCCAATAGCGGAAGCATCCAACACTTCCACATTGAGTTTTCCCTTTAAAAGCGTTTTCACGCCACGCCAGAAATACGGAATCGCTCCCAAAAAGACGTTCGCGGTATTAACAACTATGGGCATCGCTGAGCGCAGGAACACCCATCGCGCCACAGGAGAGAAATCAAGGTCTGAAGATTGCTCCTTTTCTTCGATTTCTTTATCGGTTAAAAAGGGGCGCTTTGCCAGCTCAAGAACAGGCATTCCTGTAAAGGCGCGACCAAATAGGCTTGAGACGCTTTCAGCGACGAGAGTGACAATATCGCGCTCTTTTGCGTGATGTTTTCTTGCGTGTTTTGTCGTTCTCTTTTTTAGAGTGCGCTTTGTAATCAAAGGCTCGGTTTCAAGGCGAGCCAAGTAGGCAATCATCGATTGCCTTGCGGCCTCAGTCGTGTACGTGACAAGAACGCTTCCTGTGCGAGCGTTCACATCAACGCTTGTGATTCCCAACGCTATGAACTAGATAAAACTTCATCGTTGCCCTCTTCAGTTAAGAAGGGCTCCTTTTTTCAAATAACGATTTTTTGATGAGTAATCCGCGAATTAAGCAGCCGCTGTCTTTGCCTTCGCTTTCTTGGCGCGTGTGGCTTTCTTTGCCTTCGGCTTCACATCGATGGCTTCTTTCGCTTCGATTGCTTCACGACGCTCCTGAGACTTTGCCTGGGCTTCGGCTAACACGTCAGCCAAGTCTTCACGCACGCCTTCAACGCTAGCTAGGACCTTATCTTTGGCATCGATGCCAGCAGAAAGTAAAGAACTTGCTAAGGGTTTTACGCCTTCAAACTTCTTACCGTTTTTAGCAAGAGCAGCTGCGCCTAAGGCTCCCAAAACGAGACCGCCCACAAAAATAAGACCGTACTTTGTTGTCTGATTGATGATCATGATGCTTCCTTTAAATTTAAAAATGAAGAATTCACATACAAGCGCAATGAATCTTTCCTTTTTCTTAAGATCGTTTTTTCTTAAAAATAGGACTTTCACAAAGAAAGCCGTGCGGCGTTTCCCAAAAGGAAATTCGCATGAAATTCTTCTGTTGGATTTGCGCAGTTAAAGTGATTATAACCTTTGTTTTAAAAGGCGTTTTTGACAGTAACAATGATTCTCATTACATAAAGCAATGAGAATCATTATTGAAATTTTGGGCACAAAATCAGGCTAATTTTTTAAGCTGACAAAAGGGTCGCTGCAGCAAGCCCTAAGAAGATAACGCTCGCTGTGCGGTTC
>CAVKJM010000050.1:0-9613 GCA_963656505.1 bacterium | reverse complement strand
GCCTCAGTGACAAATTTTTTATTCACCTCGGAAAAGCGCACGGCGCGCGATTTACAACCTAGGTCACAACAACGAAAACCTAGGCAACTAGTCTTAGCCCTGATTGGCAAAGATGGCGAATTATAAGGAGGTCGCTAGACTTTCTGCAATAGAAATAAAGAAAAATTCTCTCTTTTTCAAAAGAAATCACGCAAGTGTGCTTATCCTAACGAAAAGCCCCTTTTCGACAAATCTCATGATTGGTTAATTCCTGCAAATCCGATTTTAATCTTATTTTTTTCGTAATTTTTATAGATTTTGCTCGATTAAAAACGAATTTTACGTTATTATTCTATCTAACAAGAGGAAATCCTATGAAACTCATCGCTTTGAATATTGACGGTCTTCCTTTATTTACCAAAGGACTGAATCTAACTTTCTTTGCGCGTCAGCGCGTAAGCGTTGAGGACAAAGAAGCCCTGTACACACTTAACGCAAGTTCTATTTACCTTAATCCTGCCATCGGCTTTGCTGGCATCAACGCCTCAGGAAAAACAAGCGTTTTAAAGGCAATTCTTTTTTCAATCAAACTCCTAAATAACGAGCCCATTAATCACATCGAGCAACGGGATATCTTAGGAAGTGCTCCTAAGATTACTTTCACGATTGTCTTTTGCCACAAGCAAAGTCTTTATGAACTACGCACCGAGGTTTCTCGGGAGCAAGATGCTCTTCTTAACTACCGATATTGCATCCAAGCTGAAGTGTTGCGTGAGAAAAAAATCCTCCTAACGACAAGTAAAAAGCAACTCCTTGACTTTAGTAAAGCGAAGCTCATTCTTACTCGTAGCGAGAAAGAATCCTTTCTTGCCGATGACACGAGCATCATGATTTCCTTTAATAGAGAGCACAAAAGCCAGATTGTCCTTGCCGATGTGCTTGACTCAACAAATTTCAACTCCCCGCTTCTACTAAAGGAAGTTCCGACACAGGTTTTACGGCTTTTAGACGCTTCTATCGATTATCTGAAGTGTCGTGAGGTTAAGAACGGAACGCAAATCGAACTTAAGTTTCACAACAAAGATGTGATTGTGTGTGAGCCACGCGACTTATTTCAATATCTTTCTTCAGGAACCATTCGAGGGATTTGTGTTCTTTATGCAGCAGGTCAAGTTCTTAAAGCCGGCGGCATCTTCGTTGTTGACGAAATCGAAAATCACTTCAATAAAGAACTCGTTAAAACGCTCTTACGACTTTTCTTAGAAAACGATATCAACACAAAAGGCGCTGTTCTCTTTTTCTCCACGCACTACCCAGAACTACTTGATATTTTCGATCGCAATGATGCTCTTTTCAGAATGCACAACGACTCTGGCGCTCTTATAGCGACAGCCTTCTCAGAACTTCTAAGCCGTAACGACGTTAAGAAAAGCGTGATGTACGAAAGCGGGGCCTTAGGAAAGACCGCTCTCTCATACGATGCCTATATGGAATTCAAAAAACACCTAAGTCACTCCTTGTTCGACAAAGGCAGCCAAATCATTAAGCAAAAACCCGCCAAATGAATAGATAGATTTGCGCCAAATCCTATGATAAAATCAAGCCAAATATATAAATAAAAAAGCGCCAAATCTATAGCTATCTAGAAGTTGTTGCTTGATTTTAAAGTAAATGCTATGAGTCCAGACTTTCACTATAAAACACGTGTTCTTGACACCTTACTGCAACAAAAACTTAAAGGGATAGGTGCTGTTCTGATTGAAGGCCCAAAGCAATGCGGTAAAACGACGACAGCCGAGCAATTTGCTACAACCGTTATCTCCATGGCCGACCCGTCAGAAAAAGAGAACCGCCTCCAGTTGGCACGCATTCAACCCTCTCTTCTTTTGGATGAAAAGCCTCCTTTACTCATTGACGAATGGCAGATTGCCCCTGAACTGTGGGACGCAATTCGTTACGAGGTTGATCGGCGAGGAGAACCTGGACAGTTCATTCTGACTGGATCGGCTGTTCCTGAGAATCGCGAAAAAATCTTTCACTCGGGCACAGGACGTTTTGCGCGCTTACAGATGCGCACGATGAGCCTTTTTGAATCTGAAGATAGCAATGGGCATGTTAGCCTCACTGATCTTTTTGAAGGACATTTCGACGCAACAAAAAATGCGCTTAGTTACGAAAGAATTGCTTTTCTGTGCTGTCGCGGAGGATGGCCCGCGACACTAGGAGAAGCCGATGAGCAAGCTCTCGAGCATATTTTTGACTACTACTCAACCATTGTCCGTATCGATGTTTCTCGAGCCTCTAACGTAAAGAGAAATCCCGAAACAACGAAACGGCTTATGCGCTCACTTGCCCGCAACCAAGGAGCAAGCATTTCTATCGCTGGTTTAAGCAAGGATATCAGTAGCAACAGGGAAATCGATGCCATGAGCCCACTTACCCTCGCCGCGTATCTTGAAGATTTGAGAAAAATCTTCGTCATCGAGGATTTGCCTGCGTGGAATCCGAACCTTCGCTCAAAAACAGCAATCCGATCCAAGGACACGCACTACTTTTCAGACCCATCTTTTTGCGCAGCCTCACTTGGAATTGGCCCCAATGACCTGATGAAAAATCCAGAGACATTCGGTTTTGTTTTTGAGAGCCTGTGCATCCGTGACTTGCGCGTCTATGCAGATTTCAACAAAGCCACGGTCTATCACTATCGAGATAAAAACGGGCTCGAATGTGACGCTGTCATACATCGTCGAGATGGTCAATATGGACTCATAGAAATTAAGCTCGGTGGTGATATGGCAATTGAGCACGGCGCGAATACGCTAAAAAAACTCGCAGGAATAATCGATACGACTCGCATGCCAAACCCTGCCTTTTTAATGGTACTAACTGCTGTAGGAAGTTATGCCTATCAGCGAGAAGATGGTGTTTATGTTGTCCCTATCGGCTGCTTAAAGCAATAAGAAACCAATAGCAATTGCTTGCCAAGTGCTAATGAAAATAGGCTTTCTTCCCTATTCAAAAAAAGAAAAGAAGGAGTCAAAATAGGAAAAGTTTTTTCTATAAGGAATAAATATGAACTCCTCTACTACTCCAATGCCTAAGTTAAGCGCTCTTGCAACCGATAATGGATCTGAAGCCGTCCTCGAGATTCTTTCCTTGACAGCACGTCCGAACATTATTTCGTTTGCGGGCGGCTTGCCGAGCCCGAAGGGCTTCCCTGTTAAAGCCGTACAAGATGCAGCCAACTGGGTATTGGAAAATGAAGGTGTTCGTGCATTGCAGTACTCGCAAGCCGAAGGTGTTGCCGATTTGCGTGAAGCCATCGCTCAATTAGAAACCGATAACGGCATCCCCACATCCGCCGATGAAATTCAGATTGTCACCGGTTCGCAGCAGGCCTTAGACCTTATTGCCCGCGTCTTTGTGGTTCCAGGCTGCAAATTCTTAGTTGAAAGCCCCACATATTTAGGTGCTCTTTCTGCCTTTAATATGGCAAAACCAGAGTACGCAGAAATTCCTGTTGACGAGTTTGGTATGAACCCCGATAAGTTGGGCGACGAATGCCAAGACGTCAACGCCTCTTATGTGATGCCCACATTTGCTAACCCCACAGGTCTTACGATTGATGAGACACGTCGCGAAAAGCTCGCTGAAAAAGCGCGCAAGTACGACTTCTTTCTCATCGAAGACGACCCCTATGGCGAACTTTGGTATGACAAGAAGCCACCGATTTCATTGCGCCACTTCGCGCCAGAACGCACCCTACGTTTAGGGACACTTTCGAAGGTGCTCTCTCCGGGCCTACGTCTAGGCTACATCGTTTGCAACCCGAAACTGCGTCAGATTTTCGCAGGTCTTAAGTCCTCGATGGATTTACACACATCGACATTTACGCAGCTTGTCGCCGCACGTGTAATTACTCAAGGCACACTTAAAACACACGTCCCAGAGGTCCGTAAGATCTATAAGGCGCAGTGCGAAGCAATGCTCAATGCCTTAGAAGAATTCATGCCTAAGCACCCAGAAATCAGCTGGACACACCCCACGGGCGGCATGTTTATTTGGCTTAACCTACCTAAGTCATTTGACTCCGTGGCGCTCTTTAAAGAAGCTGTTCAGGAAAACGTTGCCTTTGTTCCGAGTATGGCCTTTTACGCTGGTAAACCCGAAAGCAACCACGCACGTCTTTCCTTCGTCACGGTTCCTCCTGAGAAGATTCGCGAGGGCGTAAAGACCCTTGCTGATGTTATTTCCCGTCACCTCTAAAAAGAAATAACCTCGCACAAAGGCCGGCCTCAAAAACCGGCCTTTCCTTTTCCCTTTAAAAGCGAGAAAAAACTCTTATCTACTTAATACACCTTAGGCCGTGTTTCCTAGGCGCAACCGAAAGATACGATGAGTTCCCTAGAAACCTTATCGCACAATAAATCCCTTTCATTTCCCACCTATTCTTGCAAAAGCCGCTCGATAAAATCACCGTGCCTTTTTCGTCTATGCCCATAAGACCTAAGGTGATTATTTACATTTTTTTGGAGTTATTTTTTCTATGACAGGGCTTGAAGTAATACTCATTGCCATCGTGGTGTTGGCAATCGGTTATTTCGGATACGCCAAGTGGTTAGAAAAGACCTGGGGAATCGATCTAAAGAGACCGACTCCGGCTGTCGAAAAGAACGACGGCAAGGACTTTTCTCCTGCATCACGTTGGACAGTATTTGCACACCAATTCACATCCATCACTGGAGCTGGTCCCGTTACCGGCCCCATTATTGCGGCCATGTTCGGATGGTTGCCTGCGTTGTTGTGGATGTTGATTGGCGGCGTGTTTTTCGGTGCCGTACAAGACTTTACGGCTCTTTATGCTTCCGTTAAAAACGGCGGCAAATCCATCGGCATGATTATTGAAGCTTATGTCGGTCGGACTGGACGTCGATTGTTCCTTCTGTTTTGCTGGCTATTTACCCTGCTCGTGATTGCGGCCTTCTGCGATATGGTCGCTGGCACCTTCAATGGCTTCTCGAAAACCGGTGATGCATTAATGCCCAATGCAGCCGCGGCTTCGATTTCTCTACTTTACATGTTTGTAGCGGTCTTATTTGGCCTATACATCAAGTACTGCAAGCCTAGTTCTGGCACACAGTTCGTCGTTGGCGTCGTCCTTATGGTTGCGATGCTTACTGTGGGTATTAATTTCCCTGTGTATGCTGATGCGATTACGTGGCGCTACGTTGTGTTTGCCTATCTTTTCGCAGCCTCTGTGATGCCAATGTGGCTATTGAAGACCCCGCGCGATTATCTTTCGATGTTCCTATTAATCGGCATGATCGCTTGCGGCGTCATTGGTGTTTGCATTAAGAACCCGACACTGAATATGCCTGCCTACGTTGGCTTTACTGTGAAAAACTTAGATCTCTTCCCGATTCTCTTTGTCACAGTCGCTTGCGGCGCAGTCTCCGGTTTCCACTCTCTTGTGAGTTCTGGAACGTCTTCGAAGATGGTCTCTAGCGAAGGTGATATGCGTCTTGTCGGTTACGGCTCGATGTGCGTTGAAGTGATCTTAGGTGTGGTTTCTCTGATTGTTGTTTGCGCAGCGGCGACAAACGGTACGCTTCCTGCAGGCACCCCCTTCCAGACCTTCTCACACTCGGTTGCGAACTTCTTGACGACAATCTTTGGTGTTCCTCAGAACATCGCTGCTTGTATTCTCACGATGTGCGTTTCGGCTTTGGCCTTAACATCCGTTGACGCGGTGGCCCGTATTGGTCGTATGTCGTTACAAGAGCTTTTCACACCTTCGGCTGGCGAAGAAAAGACCTTTATCCAGAAGATTTTTACGAATACGGTCGTTTCCACGGTCCTCACACTTGTTGCTGGCTATGCGCTTTGCATCGCTGGCTACATGAGCGTTTGGCCGCTCTTTGGCTCTGCAAACCAGTTGCTCTCGGCACTAGTTCTCACGGGGCTAGCTGTGTTCTTAAAGTCCACAGGACGCAAGGGCTGGATGCTTTACGGCCCGATGGCAATCATGTTTGTTGTCACGATGACTGCTCTTGTCGAACAAATCATCAAGATCTATGGGGCCTGGTCTGCAGGAACCTTTGTCTTCATGATTCACGGCTTGCAGCTTATTGTCGCGATTGCCTTAATTACGCTTGCTCTGCTTGTTGTCTATCACTGCGTGGGTAAGTTGCGTAACGCAGCTCCCGTTGTGACTCGATAAGTAAGTGCATTCATAACGCGAAATTGAACCTCCTTCGTGAAAAAACACTGAGGAGGTTCTTTTTTATTTCATCCATCTCTTAAGAGAAAAAGAACGCAAATTAAAAGCGACTAGAATTCGCTCCGAACTTTTTAATTGATTCAATGTTTTGCCCGATACGCCTTTGAAGCGATACTCGGGCTCTTTTACGAACGACGATTGTTATGTTTTACGGCTGGAATCTTTGTGCGCTATCAACCCTATGTAATCTCTTAATTCAGGGTACAGCCATCTACAGTATGAATTCCTTTATTGAGCCCCTTTTTGAGGCTTATGGATGGAGTCGTACGGCAACAAGCGCTTGCATGGGTTTTGCCGCATTCGTCGGTTTCGGGTGTGCTCCGTTTATCGGCACACTCGATATGAAGATTGGATCAAGAAAGATGATGTGCCTTGGTTCGATTATCGCTGCGCTTGCTCTCGTTGGGATGGGGTCAACACAAAACTACGTCTTCTTTACGTTCTGTTTTTGCCTTGTGTGGGCTGCAAGTCAGTGCTGCGGTGGGTTAGTCGCTAATGGCCTTTTATGCCACTGGTTTAAGGTGCACCGCGGTGTAGCGTTCGGTTTTGCCGCAATCGGCATGTCTTTTGCCGGTTCTTTGATTCCGATTTTTTCTTTGTTTTGCATTACGCGTTGGGGTATCTCAAACGCTTACTACCTACTCGCTCTTGGAGCAGGACTGCTTTTTATCCCGTGCTACTTTATGGTGCGAGAGCGCCCTGAGATGATGGGATTGACGCCTGATGGCCTTCCCGTTGAAGATAAACACACTGTCGAAAAAGAGCTCGATACAAGCGAGGATGCGCTACACAAAAAAGAGCCCTCGATTCGTCAGTTTTTGGGGATGAAAGAGATTTATCTCATTGGCTTAGGTGCTGGCTTAGGTTTGATGTGTGCCTCGGGACTCATGTCGCAATTAAAGCCACGCTTTACTGAGTTAGGGTACGACTCAGTGACCGCGATGACATTTATGACAATCGCGGCACTTTCTTGCGGCTTAAGTAAGTTCTTTTGGGGGTGGCTTGCTGACACAATTCGACCGATCCGCGCGTTACGCCTAGTGATGACGCTTCACGTTATTGCGCTAGGAATTTCTGTGTTGCATTTGGATTACTGGTCAACGTGTCTGTATTGCGTTTTTATGGGAGCGTGCTGTGGATCGTATTGGACGCTACTTCCCGCAGTCGTTGGCTTTTACTTTGGTCCTGCGCACTTTTTAGGAACCTATCGATTTGTGAGTTTCTTCCTACTTCTTAAGTCGTGCGCTTACCCGATCTTGGGATACTCCTACGACATCACATCAAGCTACGAAACTGGGTACCTTGTGTACCTTGTGCTCGTTGCAATTGGATTGGCGCTCACCCTTATTCTCGATGAGAAGAAGGGCTCTGAATACAAAGCGATGACGCAGAAAGCGGCCTAGTCTTTTAAAGACTCTTTAGAAAAATGGTTTAGCGGCAAGCCATAAAACCACAAGGCCGATGAAAAAGAAAATAACGGCTGTGGCTTGGTTGATGTGTTTCGCTCCCGCCTCTCCTTCAAAAAAGCGACGTGCGTGTTCGGCAAGCACCGCATAAAGTAGGCCGCTAGCCATGACCATAATCGCATAGACCGTTACCATGATGGCAACCTGCGGAATATAGGCAATTTCTGTTGAAATAAACTGCGGGAAAACTGAAATCGTAAAAACAAGCGGCTGCGGGTTTGTTAGCGAAATAAGTACCGATTGCCAAAAGAATGTGTCTTCGTGGCTTCCTTCGTGTTCTTTGACTTTTAAAGAGCCTTTTTTCGATTTCTTCCAAGATCTCCAGGCCATATAAAAAAGCACTAAAGCGCCCACGAATTTAATGGCTGCATAAAGCGCGGGACTCTTCGAGATAATTAGTCCCATTCCAGAGAGGCCCACGACCTGCAAGATAGCAATGCCAACGGCAAGGCCAAAAATGGCCCACAGTGTCCCGCGCCACCCGCGCTGCAAAGACATCCCCATGACCATGATGAAGCCAAGCCCTGGGGTAATGATGTTTGCAAAACTCGTGAGAAGAAATAAAGTAAATAAAGACCAAACAAGCATAGGTTTTTTAAGTGTCTAAAGCGCAAAGGGCTCTAACACAGCGCGACTATAGAAGAAAGAAAAGCGCCTCGCAAACTAAGGCTATTGAAAAGTACCTAGCCCGTAAATTAGCCCCAAGTCTCAGGGTGTAGCCAAAAGTCAATTACGCGTTCAAGAGAGCGAGTTTTCGTAAATTTCGGAAGACTACTTAAAAGTAGATTGCCGTAGTTTGAGCCCTCGTAAGAAAGCGCTATCGGGATAATGCGCGTATCGCCCACAATTAAGATGCCACGGTCTTTCTCGCTACGAATCAGACGGCCCACACCCTGCTTTAAGGCAATCGCTGCCATCGGGATTTGGTGTGTGCGAAATGGCTCTCCCCCTTGCTCTCGGATCCACTGGCATCGCGCTTCCAAGACGGGGTCGTCTTTCGGGGCAAAGGGAATCTTATCGATGATTACTAAAGAAAGAGCCTCTCCCTTAATATCGATTCCTTCCCAAAATCCCATTGTCGCAATGAGAATGGCGTGAGAGGATTCCCGAAACTTTGTAAGAAGCGTATTTCTTGCGTCTTCCCCTTGCACGAAAACGTCGTAATCGCGGGAATTGGCATCGATCTTTTCACGAAGAAAATCGGCTGCATAAAGCATGGCTTCGCGACTTGTGGAAAGAAAGAGCGTCTTTCCTTCAAGTAAATCGATGATGGGCCAAGAGGCTTCCGTTAATTCGCGAATAAAGCCTTCTTTATCAAGTCCCGTGGGGCGAGGAAGGCCCTCGGGGATATACAAAAGCGCTTGATCTGGGAAATCAAAGGGACTTTCCCAAGCTTGAGCTTTCGCGCCCGTGAGCCCTAACTCATCGATAAAGTGCGTGAAGTCCCCGTGACCAGTAGCCAATGTGGCTGACGTAAAAATCCACGCCGTATTGGGAAGCTCACCCATCATGCGCGCGAAATCTTCAGCAAAACTTAGCGGCGTCTGCGTCAAGCGCATATCGTGCCCTGTGTTTTCTATCCAACGCACATAAGGGTGCCCTTTGGAATCTTTCGCAGGCGCTTTCGGGTTCTTAAGAGCTCCTACCCAATGATTCATGAGGTCAATGTGTTCGGTAAGCGTCTCGCGATCGGCCTTTAAATCGTCGTCTTCGCTATCGACGAGCTCAACACGATTGGCTAGATTTTCTAAAGCCAAGCACGCCTCATTAAGAGTTTCTGAAGACTTTTCTATTCCTGAAATCTTCGCAATATTTAAAGCCTCTCCCTCGAGCACACCAATCTGTTCGAGGCAAAGACGAAATTCATGTAACGCATCTCGAGCTGCAC
>CAVKJM010000049.1:0-9938 GCA_963656505.1 bacterium | reverse complement strand
ATTAAGGTTGCAATCGATGAAGCGCTGCGCTGCAAAGAAACAGGAGAGGAAAAGGTCATTCTTTTCTGCTTAACAGGCACTGGTTACTTTGATATGTCAGCCTACCAGCGCTTTAATGACGGGACGATGTCTGACACAATCCCAACCGACGAAGATCTAGAGAAGAGCTTTGCGAAGATGCCAAAGGTTGAACTCTAATTTAAGGTAAGACGAGGGAAATCGGCGCACTCTGCGCCGATTTTCCTTAAAGAGGTTTTTCAGCTAAGCGCCTATGGCGCACGACTGTTAAGACTTTATCGCGGAAGGCTTTGGCGAGTTGATCTGCGATGTAGACACTTCTGTGTTGCCCGCCGGTGCACCCGATTGCAACCGTAAGATAGTGGCGGTTTTGCGCTTCATACGAAGGAAGCCACTTATCGATAAAGTGCGTGATATCGGTAAGCATCGCTTTCACTTCAGGTTGCTTAGCTAGGAATTCAGCAACAGGAGCATCTAATCCTGTTAAGCTACGCAGCTTTTCATCGTAAAAGGGATTTGGAAGATTACGTACGTCAAAGACTAAGTCTGCGGCAACAGGAAGGCCATTTTTAAAGGCAAAGCTTTCAAAAGCAAGCGTCATCGCCGATGCGGGGATTCCTGCGAATTCCATCACCCAATGTCTTAAGGTATTGGGAAGCATCCGTGTTGTGTCAATGACGTGTGCTTGATCTTCAATGGGAGCTAAGAGCTCACGCTCTACGCTAATTGCTTCCGCAAGTGTCCGTTGTTTTGTGTCGCCTCTACGAATCGAAAGTGGGTGGCGGCGCCGTGTTTCAGAAAAGCGCTTTACAAGTTCTGCGTTTGTTGCCGTTAAAAAGAGGATGCGAACGTCAACGTGGTTTTTGCGAAGCTCTTCAAAGCAGGCAAGGCTTTGTTCAGGGGCTGATAAACCACGCGCGTCGATAGCCACTGCAATACGGTCAACGCCTCGTTCGTTTAAGTGCTTTAAAACCGTTATGAGGTACTCAAGAGGAAGATTATCCAAGCAGTAATAGCCGCTATCTTCAAGCTGTCGGATGGCAATGGATTTACCCGATCCCGATAGTCCCGTGACAATAACTAAACGAAGGTCCATCGTTTGTTCCTCCTAATTTCCTACGCCTCGGTGCTAGTGAGCTCCCAGGCGTTAATGCGGCGTGCAATTTCTGCAGCTGTCGCTTCTTTTAGTAGCGCATCTTTCATCTCGGTGTCTTGAACGAGTTCTGCGACTTCTCGCAGGATATCCATATAGGCATCAGGTGCGGTTTCAGAAACGGCCACAATAAAAAAGAGGCGAGCGTCTTTTTGATTGGGTCCTGCGCAGTCAATGGGTTCTTTTGTGCGAATAAGGCACATGGATGGCGTTGAAGAGTTTCCGATTCTTGCGTGAGGGATGGCAACAGAGTTTCCTAGGCCTGTTGATCCCAATTTTTCTCTAGCAATAAGCGCATCAAAAATTCGTTGTGCAGGAACACCAACAGAGGGTGAAAGCACCTTAGCGGCCTCTTCGAAAAGCCGCTTTAGACTCAAGACATCCAAATCAACGAGGATGTTTTCCTCGGGATTAAGTAGTGGGGAAAGGTATCTCATCGGGAAACGTTTTTTATATTTTCTTCAAGTATATCGAACCACAGGCACTCCCTAGAAAGCCCTCTCACAGAAAAATAAGGCTAAAAGAGGGAAGTTCTTCTTACATTTCAATCAGTAAGGCTTCGCCGTTCATCTTTTGGCGCAATCTTCTCTAATTCACGGTATTTGGCAACAGTGCGTCGCGCGACGTGGATGCCTTCCTTTTCGAGTGCTTTTGCAATTTCACTATCGCTTAGTGGCTTTTTCGGGTCTTCCTTTTCAACAAGTTCACGAATCTTGGCCCGCACTCCGACGCTAGCAAGAGCCGCGTCTGGATTGTCAGTGGCTAATGACGCTGAAAAGAAAAACTTCAGTGGGTAAAACCCAAAAGGCGTCTCAATGAATTTTCCTGAGATAGCGCGACTTACTGTCGACTTTGAGATAGAAAGCGCGTCAGCAAGCTCTTGCATACTCATCGGGATAAGCGCTTCAGGACCCGTAGCAAAAAAGCGTTTTTGCTTTGCAAAAAGCGTTGTCACAATCGTTGTAAGTGTTTTCTTACGTTGTTCGAGTGCTTGAATAAAAAGTTTCGCATCGCGGGCAAACTGCGCCATGTCTTTGGGGATGGGTTTCCCAGAGTCCTTAAGTAAATTAAAGGTCTCTTCGTTAAAGACGATGTGCGCAATCGCATCCTCGTGGAAATTTAAAACGAGTTTCCCATTCTTTTTACGAACAGAAAAATCAGCCACCGCTTGCGATTTACTTAAATCGGCAAAGCGAGCACAAGGATGGGGATCCAAAGTTTGAAGAAGGCTAAGAGAGTCTTTCACTTTCTCAATAGGAATCGAAAGAGCCTCCGCGATTTTCTTTTTATCGTTTTTAAGTAAAAGTTCTGGTGTCGTTTTAAGAACATCGATAGCGACCTGACGTAACTCAAAGTTCTCGTCGTGCGCGGCGTGTGTAAGTTCCAAGATAAGCACTTCAAGTTGCGTGCGAGCACCAACTCCTGCGGGATCTAAATCCTGCACAGCACGAAGAGCTTCTTCCCATTTTTCTATTGGGATGGCCTTTTCATAAGAGGCAGCAATCGACTCCAAAGATCCATCAAGAAGGCCGTCATCGGTTAAGTTTCCGGCTATCCACGTGGCAAGGTCTTTTTCTTCTTTCGAAATCGAAAGTAGGTCAATTTGCCGCGTTAAGTGTGTAAGAAGCGTCTCTGAGTAGGTAAGAGATTCTGTTGGGTCAGCCTCTTCCGTTTCTCTTTCTAGGCGTTTGGAGGTTTCTTTCCACGTTAAGAAAGATGCTTCATTATGAAAGTCTCTTTCTAACCCAAAAGGCTCATCAAAGGGAGTGGCGTCCATGCCAACGGTTTCAATTGGCTCTTTTTCAGGGCGCTCCAAGAAGGGGTTTAGTGCAATCTCGGTTTCGATTGCTTCATTTAGCGCTTCAATTGATAGGCCAAGAAGCGTTGCTGATCTAAGAAGCAACGGTTTAGGCAGTTGCTTTTGCTTCTGAGTAAGGCCTATTCCAATCGAAGAGACCGCCATAGCCTATTACATGCGGAAATCGCGGCCAAGATAGATGTCTCGAACCGTAGGATTGTTAACGATATCGTCTGGGTGGCCTTCGGCTAAGACTTCACCTTCGTTAATGATGAAGGCTCTGTCGCAGATTCCCAGTGTCTCACGCACATTGTGGTCTGTGATAAGAACGCCGATGCCGCGCGACTTTAAAAAGCACGCAATGCGCTTAATTTCTTTCACGGCAATCGGGTCGACACCCGCAAACGGCTCATCGAGCAAAATAAATTGCGGGTTTGCCGCAAGGGCTCTTGCAATTTCCGTGCGGCGTCTTTCGCCGCCCGATAAGGAAAGCGCCATATTGGTGCGTAAGTGCTCGATTTGAAGGTCTTTTAAGAGTTTCGTTAACTGCGCTTCGATTTCGTCTTTACTTAGGCGGTGCCCTTGGGCGTCTTCTTTTAATTCCAAAATCGCACGGATGTTGTCTTCAACGGACAAGCGGCGGAAAACACTCGCTTCTTGCGGCAAATAGGTGACTCCAAGGTGTGATCTCTTATGAATCGGCAAATGCGTGATTTCCGTATCATCAATAAAGATCTTTCCATCGTTTGGAGCAATAAGACCCACGACCATATAAAAGCTTGTGGTTTTCCCTGCGCCATTCGGGCCCATAAGTCCTACGACTTCGCCTGTTTTCACATCAAAGGAAACATTGTTGACGACAGTACGCGAGCCAAAACGCTTCATTAAGTTTTCAGCTCTTAAGGTATGCACGAGAGGAGTAGCTTCTTTTGTTTCTGACATAGTGTTCTTGTCGTCAAATTAGCGATTGCGTAAATTGGAATCACCGCGCAATTTGGGTGGCGTTGTTCGCGTAGGTTCTTGTGTGGCACTCTTATCTTTTTGCCGTGGAGAAAGAACCGCTGAGATGCGAGTCTTCTGACCGTTTGATTTTCCGCCCACGACATGGCTTGTGGCGTGCAATAAATCGTAGGTAATCACAGCGCCATTGGTTGAATCTAAGACAGTGCCATTTTCACTGCGCGTTAAACGCGCGTTATCGCGCAAGATAATGCGATCGGTTTTTTCTTCGTAAATTGCCTTCAAAGATGTCGCATGAACCCACTCTTCGATGCCTTTGACTTTCGGGTCGCGCTTTTCTTTCATGCGAACGGGTTTTCCTGTCACAGTAAGTGTGCGATAGCCCTTGGCATCAATGACAAGTTCGACGCGGTCTCCTAAAACCTCAAGAGAGCCCTGATGGATTTCAACGTTCCCTGTATACACGGCTGTGCGGCCAACTTCGTCACCTTTAAAGGAGTCGGCAACAATTTCAATCGGTTGCGAGCGGTCTCCGGTTAACGCAAAACTTAACGCCGGAGTAAGCGCCAAAGCAAGAATCGAAAAGAGGGCAGTGCGTTTCATAAGCAATGTTTCACATCCATTGATTAGCGAGATTTCCTAGGCATGATAAACGTATGCACATCCGAATCAAGATGCACGATGCGATCGACATTATCGTAGTCAAAACCAATGCCTGTGCTCACATCCCCACCATGCTCGATACGCACAGGGGCGTTACTTGTCACGACTTGCGTATCGGGATTGACAATGGCGTGCGAAGTCGTAAGACGTAGTGGCGCATTGTCGCGGTCTCCGGCACGGGTTAAGACAATGTTACCTGTGAAGACGACGGTTTCTCCTTCATCTAATGTGGAGCCTGTGTTTGCAGAGACTTTTAGTTTGGGCTTCTCAGGAGACAAAGTCACAAGCTTAGGCTTAATGCTGATGCTTCGACCGTCCGTGTAATGCTCGACGTACTCAGCGTAGATGCGATATTTGGGCGTGCCATCGGCTTCAAAGGTTGTGACAACACAGTCGCGTGAGGCAAAGTCAGGCGACTCTTCATTGGGAGTAACGCTTGTTGTAAGAAAGTTCGAGCGAACCGCGTAGTAGCCCGTTGCCGCCACTAAAACGGCAAGAAGACCGAGTCCACAAAACGAAACAACGCGATCTCTTAAGTGCATGTTTCGCTCGCTTTCGTGATGTAGTAGCGGCCCACAAGCTCATCCCATTTACCTTGGCTACGCAAAATAAGTTCCGCTAGGCTCCTTACGGCGCCTTGGCCGCCTTGGGCGGGACTCACAAATTTCGCTAAGGGAAGAACTGCGGGGTCAGCATCTGCTGGACACGCTGGGAGCCCGGCTAATTTAAGAGGAGGGATATCGGGAACGTCATCTCCCATATATGCGACTTCTTCTGGTGTCAGGTGAAATTCCTTAACAATCTCTAAAAAGTCATCGCCCTTAAAGGTCTTTCCCTGGCGCACGGCGTTAATGCCAAGCTCTTTTGCGCGCATAGCGGTTTGTTTCGAGATGCGCCCTGTGAGGATTGCAACAGGAATCCCTGCTTTTTGAAGCAAAATAATCCCTAGGCCGTCACGCGTATAAAAGCGCTTAACAAGTTCCCCGGTTTCTCCTGTCCAAATCGAGCCGTCGGTTAAGACGCCATCGACGTCAAGAACGACAAGGCGAATCTTTTTTGCGGCACTCAGTAGGGCTTTATCCATTAGATAACCTTTGCTCCCATTAAGTCGTGCATGTGTAAGGCGCCAATTAAGTGCCCTGCGTTATCGACGACAAGAAGCTGATTTTTCAATGTTTTCTCAAGGACTTTAGCGGCAGTGGCAGCCATTTCATCGGCCGTAATCGTTGTCGGGGTCTTAGTCATCACGTCATCGATCACAACGGCGCGAATGTCTCCCCGCTTTTCAATTAAGCGTCGTAAATCGCCTTCGGTGAAGATCCCCGTAACGCGCCCTTCTTTATCGACAATCGCTGTCATGCCGATGTGCTTTTTCGTAATTTCTCGCACGGCATCCAAGACGCTTGTTCCTTCGAAAACTGAGGGGACCGCGTCTCCCGAGCGCATTACGTCCCGCACGTGGGTGAGCAATCTGCGGCCCAAGGCACCACCTGGGTGAGACCTCGCGAAGTCTTCTTTTGTAAAGCCTTTTTCGTGCATAAGGGCAACGGCTAAGGCATCCCCTAGGGCCAGCGTTGCTGTCGTAGATGAGGTCGGCGCTAAATTAAGAGGGCACGCTTCTTGCCTGACACCAATATCTAAGGAGACGTCGGCGGCTTTAGCTAGAGCACTCTCGGGATTTCCTGTAATAGAAATGAGGTGAACCCCCTCGCGCTTTAAAACCGGAATAATCGTCAAGAGTTCGTTGGTTGTCCCAGAGTAGGAGACAGCAATGACAACGTCTTCTGTGGTAATCATCCCAAGGTCGCCATGGGCGGCTTCTGCTGCGTGAACGAAAAACGCAGGCGTTCCTGTTGAAGCGAGAGTCGCGGCAATTTTTCTTCCAACATGAGCCGACTTTCCGACGCCGCTTACGATTACGCGGCCTGAACTAGAAAGAATCAGGTCAACCGCTTTGGCAAAGGGACCGGAATTCAGGGTATCGGCAAGGTGCTTTACGCAATCGGCTTCGCGGATTAAAACTTCGCGGCCAAGCTCAACGGCTCCGGCCACATCATTTAGGCTCGTCATTGGGAACTCACTCAAAGTAGTCAGTGGTGCAATTGTACCGAAAAGCCCTAGTGCGACACAGCGGGTTTGGGCGTAGTTTCGGGTTTCGCTTTGTAAGAAGTCGTGTCGGATATTTGCAACGTCAAAAATCGAAAAAACAGTACTTGTAACTAAATATTGCAATTTGTAAAAAATGTGAATATGATGAGAATTGGACGACGGTTTTCTGCCGTTTGGTGGAGGCTGTCTTTGATTTTTATAACTTTATGGAAATTTAAGCCATGCAATCTCTAGGAAAAGTAAAGCTCCATATCTTGGCGCTTCTAGTTGTCATGGTCTCCGATGCGATTGGTATTCAGAAGATTGGTATCGTAGTTTTGTTGCCTCTTTTGTATGCCATGGTCTTGGGAGGCATTCTTTCAATTCCCAAATTAAAGATCCTCTCGATGGAAGAACAGGAACGTGCGGCGCACTTCATGCCGATTGCGATGCTTCTTCTTGTCGCGTACTTGGGTCTTGGCATTGGACCGAACTTGGGTAAGTTACTCAATTCGGGCTGGGCTCTCATCATGCAGGAATTCGGTCACTTCTTCGGTACGATTATTTTGGGTCTTCCGATGGCCTTGCTCCTTAAGATGGGACGTGAAGCCATTGGTGCCTGCTACTCGATTGACCGCGAACCCAATATCGCGATTATTGCCGAGAAGTACGGTATCGACTCGCCCGAAGGCCGTGGTGTGATGGGTATGTACATCTGCGGTACGGTTTTTGGTGCCGCGTGGATTTCTGTGTTGGTTGGCGTTATCGCGCAGTTCGGATGGTTCCATCCGCACTCTTTGGCTATGGGCGCTGGCATCGGGTCGGCCTCGATGATGGCCGCGGGCGTTGCCTCAATTGTGGCGGTTTATCCTGAGTACTCCGAAACGGTTTTGGCCTACGCGGGTGCTGCTAACCTCATGACGACGATCTTAGGCATCTACTTTGCCTTGTTCGTTTCTTTGCCGGTGATGGTCTGGGTCTACGAGAAGGTCACGGGCGATCGTCGCGAACCTGTTCAGAAGTAAGGAGAAAAAGCCATGTTTGCGAAATTAAGAGATATCGGTTTTATTCTCGTCGTTACTTCGATCTTTACCGTGATTGCCAACATCATTGGCTTTAAGGGCGAATTAGCCTCGGGCTCTATGGGCGCGTTGGTCTTGCTCGTTATCACGTTTATCGGTTGCGTGATTGCCAATTTACCTGGCTTTGCGAAGCTTCCGACGGTGTTCTGGGTTTCTTTAACGGCTGTGATCGTTTCCGTTCCTGGGTTCCCGGGCGGCGATTGGATGCTTGCTCAAGTCAAGCACATCAACCTCTTGGCAACGACCACTCCCATTTTGGCCTACGCTGGCCTTTGCGTTGGTAAAGACTTAGAAGCCTTTAAGAGTTTGTCGTGGAAGATTATCCCGGTTGCGCTTTGCGTTTCTGCGGGTAGCTTCATTTGCGCTACGATTTTGGCCGAAATCATTCTTCGTTTGGAAGGTGTTTTCTAAAGGCTAAAAGAAGTCCAAGAAAGTTTTATTTGGACTCAAAACTTTTTTGGAGGGCAAAGGTCCGATACCGGATGGAGGCGAATCGGATCTGGCGGGGTCTCTATAGAGAATGTCTATAGAGACTTCGCCTTTTACATTCAGGACAGTAAACTGTCGAATGTGAAAAGATATGAGAGGTAACAGTTATGAATAAGCAGGAAATGAAAGCAAAACTTCTTGCTGCGATTAAAGCACGTCGCGCAGACATTGAAGCGATTGCTGATTCGATTCTTCATGAACCCGAATTAGGCTACAAAGAAGTCAAAACATCGGCCAAAGTGCGCGCGATTTTTGATTCTCTCGGTCTTGAGTACACGACAGGATGGGGCTTAACAGGCATTAAGGCTCGCATTAAGGGCGGAAAGCCAGGAAAGACCGTTGCAATCTTGGGTGAACTCGATGCCGTAATCTGCAAAAACTCTCCGTATGCCGCAGAAAGCGGCGCAGCGCATTGCTGCGGGCACAACGTGCAAATTGCCAATATGTTGGCCGTTGCTTGGGCCTTAAAGGACACTGGCTTAGCTAAAGAAATGGCAGGAGACATCGTTTTCTTTGCAGTGCCAGCAGAAGAGTACGTTGAGCTCGGATACCGCGCAGGGTTAGTCAAAGAAGGAAAGATTAGCTACTTGGGCGGCAAGGAACAGATCATCAAAGAAGGTGGCTTTGACGATATTGATATCGCTATGCAAATGCATGTCAATGTCACAGATAACCCCAATGGAACATACGGGTCAGGCGCAAGCTGCAACGGTTTTATCGGCAAAATTGTTGAATTTAACGGCAAGGCCGCTCACGCAGCAGGCTCTCCCGATAAGGGCATTAATGCCTTGAATGCCGCGATGATTGGCATGATGGGGGTGAACGCGATTCGCGATCGCTTCCGTGAAGAAGACTATGTGCGTTTCCACCCGATTCTTACGAACGCGGGTGACCTCGTTAACGTTGTTCCCGATCACGTGACAATGGAAAGCTACGTGCGTGCCGCTTCGATCGATGGCTTAAAGCGCTACAACGACGATATCAATCGTGCGTTAAAGGCAGGAGCCGATGCCATTGGCGCACAGTGCGTGATTCACGATATGCCTGGGTACTTGCCGCTTCGTCCGGATTTAACACTTCGCGCTCTTTTAGAAGAAAACGCACGGTGCTTCTTCCCAGCTAAAGACGTAGCCGCTGGGCCACATAACACAGCGAGTACCGATATGGGAGATGTTTCTCACCTTATCCCGATTGTGCACTCGTGGGTCGGATGCGTGCGTGGGTCATTGCACGGCGCAGACTACAACCTCGCAGACCGCGACACGGCCTTCGAGAAGTCGCCTGCTGTGTTAGCCTATACGCTCGTGGATTTGCTCGCTGACGATGGTGTGAAAGCCAAAGAAATTTCCGAAAACTTTAAACCGCTTCTTACTAAGAAGAGCTACTGCGAGTTTATGGACTCGATTGGTAAGTAATCGGTTTTTAGGCTTTTACTTTTAAGGATGGGCCTCTGTAGCAATACAGAGGCTTTTCTATCGGAGTTTGTAGTCTTCTGTGTCGCCGTAAGTTGCGGCGATACGTTGAAGGATGGCATCTTTTGTGGGGCAGTAGGTCTCTGCTCCCTGCTTTTCTACTTTAAAAGAAGCGATAGCGCACCCAAGTCTTAGCGCCTTTTCCCAAGAAAGGTTGTGCGTTACGGCGTGAAGGAGTCCCGCACGGAAGGCGTCTCCGGCACCGATCGTATCCA
>CAVKJM010000048.1:0-10056 GCA_963656505.1 bacterium | reverse complement strand
GACCTGAAGACTCGCGTGCTTAGCAAAGCAAAGAGTCGCAGTTAAGCTAAAGACGTGATAAAGCGGGAGAGCGGTCATAATGCGCTCTTTCCCTTCCTCGAATGTCTGAGAAATCCAAACGCCAGTTTGCTCGACATTAGCTAGAAGATTTCTGTGTGTAAGCATCGCACCTTTGGCAATGCCTGTTGTGCCGCCTGTGTACTGTAAGAAGGCAACATCGGTGTTGTGAAGTTCAACTTCTTTAAAGCCGTGAGCCTTTCCCCGTTTAAGAGCATCTTGGAAATTCACAGCGCTCGGTAGATGATATTCGGGGACAAGTTTTTTCACGCGACGAATGACAAAATCAATTGCAGTGCGGCGAACAAAGTCGAGCATGTCGCTTGCTTTCGTTGTCACGATGTGTTTAACGGCTGTTCCTTCGAGCGCGTTTTCTAAAGTCTTGGCGAAGTTTTCGATAATGAGAACGACTTTGGCACCACTATCGACTAACTGATGAGAAAGCTCGTGGGAGGTGTAAAGCGGATTGACGTTGACGACAATCATTCCTGCACGCAAAGTGCCTAACATCGCAATCATGTATTGCGTAAGGTTAGGCATCATGATAGCTACTCGGTCTCCTCTAGTAACGTTAGGAAGGCTCTGAAGGTAAGCAGCAAACGTTTTTGAGAGTTCGTTTAATTCGTTATAGCTTGTTTTCTTTCCTAAGCACACAAAAGCCGTATTGCGACCGTATTTTCTAGCAACTGTGTCAAAAAGAGCAGGAATCGACGGATAGGTGTCTGGATTGATTTCAGCCGGAACACCCGCAGCATAGTGGCTTAGCCACGGGAAAGAAGTCATCTTCAAAATAGTCCTTCAATAAGAAGATTTAAAGTTATTAAGCGGAAGCCTTAGCAGACTTAGTTGCTTTCTTCGTCGTCTTTTTTGCAGTTGCTTTGCGTTTAGTCGCAGGCTTTTTTGTAGCTTCTTTTTTAGGAGAGGCTGGCTTTTTCGCGAGACTAACATGCGTCACCTTTTTTATAGGTTTCTTAGCTGTCTTTTCCTTGGCTACAACAGGAGCAACTGTTGCTTTTCTTGAATCAACAAGAGTTAAGCAGTGCTTTGCGTATGCCTTTACGTCATCCCAATCGGTGTAGTCAATGACTGCTGTTGGATCTGTTGGTCCCTTCGTCATCTTCATAATCATTTGGATGGCAAGTTTCTGATACCAGTTCCAATTGGGGTAGTCAACTTTTCCTGCGATGCACTTTAAGTCCTTGGGACGCCAACTCGACTTTTGAAGGAAGCGCTGCATATAGCGATTCCCTTCAATTGTCGCTTTATAGGGTGTACGAGCAACAACAGTGACGTTAAAGAAACTATTAGCGCGAGCATCAAGTTTGGCTTGATAGCGGCGAATGAATTCCCAAACAATCTTGTTATAGACACCATAAATGATTGCAGCACCGACGATTACCAAGTCGTATTTTTCCCAGTCCACACCTTCTCGAGAGGCCTCAGCCATATCCATCAAGTCGCATCCTGCGCCTTGAGAGCGAATGGTTTCGCAGATAACGCGCGCAATTCGCGCCGTGTGTCCTGCGTGGGAATAATAGGTTACAAGTGCATGCGTCATGATTGTGTGTCTCCGAAGCGCTCATTGAAAAAAACGATAACCGATATTATGGCGGAAAATAGCGACTCCGAGCGCGCTGTTCTATACCTCGAATGGATTAATAGAGGCTATTCGAAGGATGCTGATTGCTCGCGAAGGATTTAAGTGCGAACGTATAATTCTCCCCACTTTAAAGATTAAGAGAAGCGTTTCTAAAGACGCCTTATTTTCTGATAATCGATTGCTCTATGGATAAACCCAAAAAAATTCTTTTGGTTCGAACTTCTTCAATGGGAGACGTGATTCATACGTTTCCTGCGGCAGTCGATTTTAAGAAAGCGTTTCCTGATGCCAAATTGCATTGGCTCATCGAGGAATCTTTTGCGCCCGTTTGTGCACTTTGCTCAGCCGTTGATGAAATGCGTGTCACAGCATTTCGTCGTTGGCGTAAATCTCCGTTTTCAACAAAAACATGGGAAGAAGTAAAGGCATTAAAGGCGCAACTTCGTTCAGAACACTACGACACTGTTGTCGATACGCAAGGAATTTTACGTAGTGCTTGGGCTGCAAGTTGGGCAGGTGTTCCTGTGACAGGATATTCACGTGACACGGTTCGGGAGAAACTTGCAACACTCTTTTATCAAAAGACATTGCAGATGCCCGCTACTCTAGGAACGGTGCGTCGATATCGACGGATGCTTGCGGCTTCTATCGGATATGAAATCGACGAAGAAAATCCGAAATTTGGAGCAAGAGCACCCACAATTGAAGGGTTCAATTTGCCGAGTCGTTTTGCAGCACTTTTTGTTAACGCTAGTCTAAAGAGACCAAAACTTTGGAAAGAAGAGCGGTGGACAGAACTAGTCCGTGCATTGGCTGAAATGGGGCTTAGTTCTCTTTTGTTTTGGGGTAATGATTCAGAAAAAGAACGTGTTCAAAGAATTGCAAAGGGGAATTCTTCTGCCCTTGTAATGCCGAAAATGACAATTCCTGAGATTGCTTCAGTTGTTGCTCGCGCTCAAATTGGAATTGGACTAGATACGGGACTCATGCATTTAACTGCAGCGCTAGCCATTCCTTGTGTCGGAGTTTGGGTTGATACGGACTTAGAGAAGATTTCTTTAATTGGCGAAAACGATTGCGCAACAGTCGGTGGTGTTGCGGCTGATGTCACCGTGGAAGATATTCTTAGCGCAGTAAAGGCTAGGGTGTAGTCTGAAAGAAAAAATGACAAAGAGAAACGTTCTTTTTGTTTTGGCAGTATTTGCGGTCTCTCTTGCCGCTCTGTCTGGCTTACGCGGGTTATTTCTCGTCTCATACGCCCCAGAAGAGGGACTTGTCGTTTCTGACGTTTTATTGGGACTCATGCGTGGAGTGCGCTTTGATGCAAAGTGGAGCGCAATTGTCTTGTTGCCTTCTTTGGCAATACTCTTAGCGGGGCTAGTATTTCCTTTAGGTAAGCGAACGATTTTTTATCGAACTTCAGGGAATCTTGCCATTATTGGCGCGGCTAGCCTTTTTCTTTTAGGGCTCGTGAATTATGGGTTCTTTGGCTTTTACGGAAGCCCTATTAATTCGCTTGTCTTTGGCCTTTTGCAGGATGACACGTGGGCGATTGTTGTTTCAATTGTTAAGGATTGGCCTGTTATTCGCTATAGCCTTGCACTGATTATCTTTGTTGGAATTCTCTTTGTCCTAAAGAAGAAGGTTCTAAAAGATGGATTTGCATCCCAAGGAATTAATCGAAAACTCGCAGACTTTGGTTGGATTCTTTTTTGCGCCATTCTTTTCGCAGTATTGGCCCGAGGGTCTTTTGGGACGTTCCCCTTACGGCAAATGGATCTTAATGCGACGACGAATTTCTTCATTAACCAGGCTGTAAATAACGGAGCGCAAGCACTTTACGACGCCAATAAAGAAAGACGGCAACAAGATATCGGTAAGAATCCGTTACGTGGACTTCAAACTCTTGGATTTAAAACGAAAGACGAGGCAGAAAAACTCTTTACCTCAGAACCTGTAACAGCTACTGCAGAAAAACGATTGCCGCATATTGTTCTTGTTGTCATGGAAGCAATGGGACGAGACCTTTTTGAATCTTATGTTCCTGGAGTCAATGACACATTAGGCACTTTTGCCAAAGTAAAAGAGCGCGGAGATTTGTTCTTGAATTCGCTTTCTATTCAAAACGGAACGTTTCCGAGTTTGGAAGGGCTTCTCTTTAACACGCCGATTTCTCCAATCTCTCAATCGCGCTATGGATATAAGCCGTTTCCTTTTTCTTTAATCAGTGAATTTAAAGAGGCGGGCTACAAGACAATCTATCTTTCTTCGGGCACTTCAGTTTGGCGAAATGTCGATGCAAATTTCCCGAAGCACGGGTTTGACGCTGTTTTGGGTCTTGAGCACATTAAAGAGCGATTTGGAGATGACATTGAGACGGGCACTTGGGGCGTGCCTGATGCCTACATGTTTGAAATGGCAAAAGAAGAATTGCTTAAAGCCGAAAAGGAAGGAAAGCCTCTATTTCTCGTTTGTCTTTCCACGACAAATCATCCGCCTTATAAAACACCGAGCGGCTACAAGGTAAATCCAGTTTCTTATGAAGCGCTTCCTCTCTGGAAGACGCACGACAAAGCAATTGCAGAGCCAATCTTAGAGACATACCAATATGCAGCAGATGCCCTCGGGCACTTTATCCAAGATGCTTTGCAAGATTTGGGGGATAAGACAATTTTTGTTGCGACTGGAGACCACAACACAAGAACAATTTTTGAATACCCTGATTCGGCGCGATTAGATCATCAGTTTGGTGTCCCTCTTTTCTTTTTAGTGCCTGACGCTTGGCGACCAAGAACTCCAAATACAAAACGCTGGACAGGACATTGCGATATCTTTCCTACATTACGAGAGCTTGTTTTAAAGCGTCCTTCGAGAGCCTTTGAAGGCCAAAACGTATACGGTAAAGAAGCGGGGATTGCTTTAACGTTTTCTCAGGCAGTCGGAGGCGGCGGTCTTGCTATTTCACAGGATGGGGCTGTCGCGAACCTAGCGAATCCACAGTATTTCGTGCAAGATATCGCCACTGGGCTTTTTAAGCCAACAAATTCGCCGTCAGAAGATTTAAAGAGGCTACGAGCAAAAGCCGCCGCTCGTATGGGATTGGCAGATGCGAGAGTGCGTGAAGGGTGTCTAGCAAAATAAGAGGGGACTCTTACTTTGCTTCCAAAGCTGGATCAAGCGCTTCATCGATCTTCATGCGAAGCGTCGCAACACGCGTGAGTGTCGCAGGATCCACAGGCACACTCCCAATCTTTCCTCGAAGCGAATCAAAAGCAATCTGAAGAGCGGCCGTGACAGCAATACGTTCTGCTGTAAGAAGCCGCGTATCTCCAGTAATCTCTTTAGCGCGCGCGTTCAAAAGGTCAGCGGCTGCCTTAAGAGTGAGAGCATCCTCTTCAGACACATCATAGGAATAAGGCCGGTTGAGGATTGTCAGTGTGACTTTGCTCATGTCTAATGATTCGAACCAGATTGCAAGGCGCCGATAATCGCATCGAGGCGATGCGCAAATTCGGCTTGTTGGGCTTCACGAGCCGCTTTTTGCGATTCAAAGTCTGCTTGTGCATTCTTTAATTGATCTCGCTCGGCCTGTGCAGCAAGCGTTTCCGCCTTGGCGCTTTCAAGCGCGGCTTTTAACGCATCGTTTTCCACTTTGAGAGCGCGGAATTCTTCCAAAATTCTCGAGACGGACTGTTCCAATTGTTCCAATTGTTCGTTCATAAAAATTATTCCTTTGTATTTTCTTTCAAATCTGAAAGCGTGCCGAGAATTGTTGCATCGGCTTCGCGTTCTGTCGGTAAGGAGTCTTGCTCAATTTTCTCAACACGGGCTTCGTCGTTAAAGAAGACTGTGAGTTTACGCAACTCAACATTGCCGCGTCGCGGATTAAAGTAGTAGACGTAATCCCAACGGTTTAAGTGAAAGTCACTTTTAACAAGCGGTTCGCCTAAAAGAAACTGAACCTGAGAGCGAGACATCCCAACGTGAAGTTGCTCGGCCATCTCTTTAGTTACGAGATTTCCCTGAGGAACGTCAATGCGATACACGTAGCTGTTGTAGTTGCAACCAGCAAGAAAAATCGTGCAGGCGGCGATAAAGGGAAGTGTCAGACGCAGTTTCTTCATAAATTTGTGTCTTTAGTAAATCCGTTGAGCTCAATTAGTCGCTATGATAGCCGTATTCAGCGAATTTGGAGGGCTTAAATAATGTCTGAAGCGTCAGCAAGTGTTTCACAACAGGAATTAAAGAACTCGGGCCTTAAGGCAACGACGCCTCGCTTGCGTATTTTGGAGCTTTTTCTGAAAGCGTCTAATTCATCGGTGCGCCATATGACAGCTGAAGATGTCTATAAGAAACTAATGGCAGAAGACATCGATGTAGGGCTTGCAACGATTTATCGCGTCTTAACGCAGTTTGAAGCCGCTGGCCTTATTGTGCGCCGACAGCTTGGCAATAGCCTTGCAACCTATGAACTTGAAAAGGGCGAGCATCACGATCACATCGTGTGCGCTCGTTGCGGAAAGATTGAGGAGTTTGTTGACGCAGAAATCGAAGAGCGTCAAAAAGCAATTGCCGCTAAGTTCGGATTCGAACTTCAAGGGCACAGTCTTTCGCTTTATGGTTTATGCGCTTCGTGCCAAGAAAAAGCCAAGAAGAGAACGCGCCTTGTGAAGGGTTCACACAGTCGTTAACGCACACGCAGGCGTTGCCCTGCATAAATGCGAACAGAATCCAAGTCGTTAAGTTTCCGTAATTTCGCTACGGTAGTCTTATATTGCTTGGCGATTGCGTAAAGCGTTTGTCCACGGTGAACGACGTGAGTGTTCTTTCCCGGAGCCGCTGAGCGAACTTTGGTAGTAGCAGGCGCTGTAATTACTAAACGTTGTCCCACGCGAAGGCGAGAAGACTTTGAATTGGCTTTTCGCACGACTGCTTGGGAAACTCTGAATTTAGCTGCAATCTTAGAAACCGTGTCCCCTTTTCTTACGCGATAAACGATTCTGCGAGTCGCTGGCCCTGAAAGCGCGAGATGCGCTTCAAGAGCCTCTTCGGCGATATCTGAAGTGTCGTTATCTTCGGCAGCAACCAAGAGCGCAGATCCTGCGAGAACCTTTCTTCCTTTAGGAATATGGTTGATACGAAGAAGTTCTTCATCGGCCATGCTGTATTTGGCTGCGATGGAGCTAACCGTTTCTCCTGTTTGAACACGGTGCAATTTCCAAGAAGAAAGGGGTTTTCCTGTATCGACCCAACTTGCTAAGTTGTCTAGGAAAACATCGAGATTTTCGATTGGAAGGAGGAAAGACGAGTTGTGGTTAGCAACAATGACAGGAAGGTTAAATCCTGGATTAAGTTGCCGGAACTCCACAGGATCCATTTCTGCTAAATCTGCTGCTGTATCGACACTGATATCGCGTTGCTTTGTGATACGGACGAAATACGGTTCATTTTCAATCTCTGGAAGTGTTACGCCATATTTTTGAGGATTAAGAACAATTTGTTTGATGGCTTCAAGCTTAGGAACGTAGTTTCTCGTCTCTAGCGGCATCCGAATGTGCGAGTAATCTCCAGGAAGACCTCGATTTTTAGCGCGTCGTATCGCACGGGAAACGCTTCCTTCTCCCCAATTGTATGCAGCTAAGGCTAGTTGCCAATCATTAAATTGGGCATAGAGTTTTTCAAGATAATCTAAAGCGGCTCGCGTACTTTCTAAAACATCGCGGCGATCGTCTTTCCATAGGTTTTGCTGCAACGAATAAACGTTCCCTGTTGAAGCTGTGAATTGCCAAAGGCCAGAAGCTTTGGCAATGGATAGTGCCTCAGGCTGAAAAGCGCTTTCGACAAAAGGTAGTAGTGCTAACTCAGTTGGCATGTTGCGCTTTTCAACTTCTTCGACGATGTGGTAAAGATATTTACTTGCGCGTTGAGCCATGCGCTCAATGTATTGGGGATTCCTTTGATGGGCACGAAGTTGCGTTGTAACGCGTTTGCTTGTGAGCGTACGCATCTTAAAGCCCTTGCGAATCCTTTCCCATACATCGCTTGTATAGGGTTCGGGGTCGACAACGAGAGAAGCCTCGTTCTCAGGAAGAGCCTCTTCTTCATCTTCAGGCAGGGCATATGTATAGCCTGCCAGAAAGAAGCTAGCGCTAAGAAAAACAGCAAATACGAAAAAACGACGCAAAACAAACATTCGCAGAATCAATGAGTAAGCAGAAGCAGCATTGTATCGGGAGACTGTATTCTTTTGTGTTTGAAAACTTTAAAAATATGGCTTTGTTATTCCCAAGTGAAGACAGTGTCAATACAGAAAAATCTTTTTAACCAATTCTTTTTTGCGCTCAAATAGAGCCGTTTAAAAGAGAGATAGTTTCGTACGGAAGTCGGTGCCCCTTTTGAGAGATGCCTGTCTCCTCTGTAGGAGTGTCCACAATCGTTATGAAGGGCGCAGGCTGGATTAAGACGCCATGCTGGGAAAGCCTGAGCGAAAGGCGATTTAAAGTTGAAAAGGAATATGTCCACGGGAGCAACTAGAGGACAGGACAGAGCCAAAGCTATCTTGGCAGCTTCTCTGTCCATC
Organism: bacterium; assembly: GCA_963656505.1. Lineage (GTDB taxonomy): Bacteria > Pseudomonadota > Gammaproteobacteria > Burkholderiales > Burkholderiaceae_F > Duodenibacillus. Next base: position 1,819 of record CAVKJM010000048.1, on the reverse strand, counting down.
AGGTAGCAACATGCTCCGGAACTGGGGTCGATTACGTTGTAAAGAGAAGAATGGTTCTTAAGAGGGATATGTTTTGGCATAGTTCGGCATCTCCATCGCTTCTCACTAGTGTGAAGCTGAACTATGTGAATGCCAGAAGGAATCCAATTCGGAGAAGAAAGAAAAAATTCTGCACGAGGAGAAAGAAGGACATCATCCTCTAAAATTGCTACCCATTTTTCCGTAGACTCAAGCAAAGCTTTCCAGCACTTCATATGACTCAAATAACAGGCAGTCTCCCCATTGGTCAGTGCCTTCGGATATAAGTATTTTGAGGGATGTCCTAGTGGAGCTGTTATGTTTGTTGGGAGTTTGTCTTTCTTTGCGTCGATAGCAGGAATGCGTTGAATATTTATGCCTAACGAGTGCAGTTGCGAAAAGAAGTTCTGCCAACGGTCGGTTGCGCAATCTAGATTTATAACAAAACGAAGCATAAGAAAACCACAGTTAGGAAGACTCATTCTCGCGCAAGATAGCGCAATGCGGTAAAGTTCGCAAAATCTAAAGAAAAGCTATTAATTAGGATGAATAACTTTTTTGTTGCGATTATTAATGAGGAAAACAGGCAAAAGGCTGAAAAAATCCTTCTACCTCTAGTTTTCTTTTTTTTCGGACTATATGTTGTCAACGCAATTGGAAACATTGACGAGCTAAAGGGAATCATTGGGAAACGCCGATATCTCAATGTTTTGTGGATTTTGCTTGGCATGTATCTCATCGTAAGCAAGGTGAGAATTAATTGGCTGTTTTTTTGGGATAACGTCAAACTTGTCATTCCTATATCGGCGGTTTGTCTTTTTTTGTACTTTTACCACGATGGTTTTTTTGACATTTCATATGTCAAGTACTCATTGCTATTAATTCTTGTTGCGGCTGCCGTTTGTGATACTAGGAAATTTGGACTAAGAGAGTTTTTTATTGTTAATTCACTCTCATGCCTTGCCATTTTTGCCGTTGCAATTTACCAAATGGATGTGTTGCGATATCCAGTTCCCAATGGTGATATCAACCAAAACATTTTTGCTTGCCTTGTGCTCATTATTGGTAACGTGTCTCTCTTTTCTGTTTTGTATGGGAAACTCAATCGAGGAGATCGGTTGATTTATGCTATTTGCGGGATTTTGGCAATTTGGGTTGCATTGAGAACGACTTGTCGGACGGCTTATGTAACAGAAGTGGCTCTCGTTTGCGCTTTTTCGTATTTAGCACACAAGAGATATGAGTGGTCTACACGCCAATCAGTGTTGTTCATTGTGATAGCAATGGTCTTCATGCTTTTTGTTGTGATGACATCGCCTGTTGCGACGGAGCATAAGTTCAAAGTGATTTTTCTAGAAATCCAAAATTTTTTTGGATTGAGAGCTGGTGAGACGACAGATAGCTCTATTGGTTTGCGACTCGCTATGTGGAAAGCCGCTCTTTTTGATGTTATTCCTAATCATTTTTGGTTTGGAGTTGGAGATATCCGATCTCTCGATTGGCCAGCAAGCTTGAAAAACTCCAATATTGATTCAGTCTTTCTTAAGGAATTAGCACACTTTCATAACGAAGGAATCAATATCTTTGTTATGGGAGGAATGATGTTGTTTATTGTTTGTAATTGGCTTTTGTATAAACTGTTCCTTATAGCTAAAACAGAACCTGTGCTTTTGTGTCTTCTTACAGGAGCTGTTGTGTGGGGGATGACAGAGGTTTCTTTCCGTCACAAACCATTCCTGATTGTTTTCCTTAGTATATGGCTTTTGTATGAATGCGCTACGCGAAATGAAGGGAATAGTAA
>CAVKJM010000047.1:0-10125 GCA_963656505.1 bacterium | reverse complement strand
AGATTAGATAGACGCGCCCAGAGAGAATTCTTTTATCGAAGGCAAGCCACGCAATATCCCAGTCGATTGTGGCAAGCACTGTGCCTAAGAAAAGAAGCACAAAGCCCCAGAAGATTGCAAAGTGCGCAACGCCGCTGCGTGTCTCGCGAACTTTGCGTTGCATTAAAACGGTAAAGAGCGTTTTCGCAAGAGATATCTTGGGCTTTGATTTCGCGTCCTTGGGAAGTGCCTCGCGCACAATGTGACGCGCACGAATTAGCCCTGCGATAAAGATGCCGACAGCAACAAGGCCGAGAATATACAAACCGACCTGAGCCCAAAATGGGACATTCCAGAAATAGGGGCGAAGAATAGTCTCTGTTGAAACCATGAGAGAAGTTCTTTTTAAGTTTTAACTTGTATTTGAAACATTAGCGCAAAATGGGCTTTTCTGCAGTTATTTAAAACCCAGATTAGGGTTTGAGGCTACTGCGATTTTTCTCGATTTCTCGAATGCAGTCATTAATGAGCCTTGGCCCATGAAGGATAAATCCTGTGTAAAGCTCAACAAGTTTTGCGCCAGCTTTCATGTGCTTGAGAGCGTCCGCGGGCGTCATGATTCCCCCTGAAGAAATCGTGGGCATCGAATCCTTGAGGTGCTCTGTTACAGAGCTAAGAAATGCTAAAGAGGTTTCGCAAACAGCGCTTCCCGTAAGGTAACGTTGCGAGCTTTCTTCTTTTCTTAGTCCTGCGGCGTGAATCCCGTTGGCGCCTGCCGCAACGAGTCGATCTAATAGCTCAAAGAGCGCATCCTGCGCTCTTTCATCGTAGAGCTTAACGACAATGGGTTTACGCGATGCATGACTCTTTGATGTGATTTCTGAGCGTTTCTCAAGAAGGGCTCGAAGACCCTTAAGAATAACTTCGTCAGATAAGCCTGCCGTATCAAAAGAAAAGTAATCGGCGCGCTTGTAGCTTTTCGCGAGAGTGTTTGTAAGACTAGTTAAGTCCTTTTCCGTGCACGGCGAATCTAGGCTCAAACTTATGCCCAAGATGCCGCCACGCAGATGAAACCCATCTGCGCTCTTTAGGTTAAGAAGTGCTTGGTCAATTCCCACATTTGGGTGCGTTGCAGAAAATGAAAGGCTTAATCCAGAATCGCTTTTCTTTTGACGAATAATTTGGGGGGCAGCACACGGACTCTCTGTTAAGGAGCCCGCTTCGATAAAACCAAATCCTAAGGCACCTAAGTTATTAACACGAGTGCCGTTTACGTCAAACCCTGCGGCAAGTCCTACAGGATTCGGAAACCGAAGCCCCATCACCGTCGTGGGGCTTTCTGCTAAAGGGCCTGTCCAGGTTTTATGGAGGCCAAAGGTTGTGAACCAATCAAGATTTTTTAAGACAATGGCCCGAGCACTCTTAAAACCAAGAGAGAAAAGAAGGGTTCTAAAAGTGTCATAAGTCATGAATTGAGGCTCTTAGTCATTACGCACAAGCGCAATGCTTAAAAAAGTTTCTCTAGTAAAACAAGGGTTCCAATTCCAAGAATTTGGAAGAATCGCAAAATTCTAGCCTGAGTCCGTAATTTTTTCGGGCTTCGGCTAAACATCGACACGTTTTTGATGAGATTTCAGTGGCTTGGAGAGGCTATTTGCTCTTGGGTTTGCCCCGCATATTCTCTCGAATGAGTTTGGATAGGTTTTCCTTTTCTAAGAGCGGTAGCACTGTCGCTATCAGTGATAGCGGGTCTTCTTTGTAGCGGATCTTTGTCTCGGTCATCGATTTATCGCCACGGATGGCACTCGCAATGCGATAAAGCGAGTAGACCAGATTGTTGATGACCGCCATCACTTTAACGGCATTCTTATTGGAGAAGACGCACTTGTCTTCTCCAAGAAACGTGTCCTTAAATTTATGAAGCCCGTTCTCGATTTGCCAGCGGTTGTCGATAGCTTCTTCAATAAGGTCGGGATTTGTCTCTGAAGTAATGAAGTATTGGGGCTGTGGATTAAAGTCAGATTTTCCCTTGCGCTTATAAGAGACCATCTTCACGTAGGTTTTCTGTTTAGGGAAGTCACAGCCGACATAACTCTTTCTGAGGGTAAGTATCTCGTAGTCTGCTGCGTCTGTATGAATGCTCGTTTTCTTTCCAATGTCGCGGGTAAAAGCCGATGTAACTTCGTCTAAAAGTTGCTGCTGGTTGTTCTTAACTGTAAAGACATAACCGCCGCCTTTCTTTGTAATGATTTCCGCTGTTTTTCTCTGGCAGTGCAGAGCATCCGCCGTAACGAGCTTGTTTTTCAAGTCGTACTTCGGAAGCATACGTTGGAATTCTTTTATTTCCGATTCTTTGCTTGTGAGCGGAACAGAGGAAACACAGATATCCGAAGAGGCATCGAAGATGTTAAAAACATTCAGGTTCTTTTCTTCGCCTCGGCCAGAGCCATTAAACATCTTGCCGTCGCCAGAGATTAAGGTCTTCTTGTCTCGTGCTGTTTCATCCCGCTTGATAAGCCTCTCAAGGAAATACCGGATTTTCTCTACGAACACATCACGCAACCCATTGGCATCGAGATTTTCAAAGACTCGACGGAACGTATCGTGAGAAGGAACCTTCCCTTTCTCAATGAGCCCGAGTTTTACAAATTCGTCTTCTTTGATTCGGACATATTCGGCCGTGTAGTAAAACGAATGAAGTTCGCCTTTCATCGCCAGGTAAAACAAGATGGCTAGCAGATTCTCCAATCGATAAATTGTCTTTCCTTCACAGCGGAAGTCTTTAACAAGAGAGAGGATGTGAACGAGAGTGCCAATCTCTTGCCTGCCTACTTTGTAAGGCTTGTTTAAGCTCTGAAAGAACACTGCCACACAGGACATGCTGTCAAGAAGAGCCGTACTCTTATTCATGAGAGGGCTCCTTCATGGCGGCGAAGAATCTCTAGGGCTTCTTCTGGATATTCGGGCGCCTTCTTTGAGACCGATTCCACGACGCATAGCCGCATAAACATCTCAAAATCGGCTCGATCTGCACCAAAGAGTTTCTCCTGCTCGGTAGCAATCTTCTGACTAAGCCGTTCAATGCGCTTACGCTGTTCTGAAGCGACACTGCTTAAAACCTTGGCATGTTTGCAAGTAAGCCGACAGTGCTTAATCGCCTCCTCGGAGACTGTGCCAAAAACATAAAAGAGGATGCCCAGCAGAAGGATGTGCAAGCCCCTTTCTCCCTCGTAACCGTAAATCGAGCGTTGCAACGTTCGCCTGAATCGCTTCATCAGAAAATCGCTTAGACCAAATTCCTGAACAAATCCTGGTCCACGGGATTCGGTTTTGCTTTTCTTGAGCGTTCCGTCTTCGAGAATTGTGCCGATGTACTCTTGAGAAAGAACAGGATATTTCTTCCCTTCGACGCGCTTTGAAGAGACGCGAAGGAGGCGGTACGCCTTGCCGCACAAGCGCACTTCGTAGCCCTTCTTTTTGTAGGGCTTAGCGAAATCAGGAAGGTCTTCAAGCTTCATGATGAGTATTATACAAAAATATAATACACGAGCAAAATTATCGGCGAGCCTCTTCCCGCCGATTTAAACTAGCGATGATTTTCGTGCGTAATGACTATGAGGCTCTGCAAATCTTGACGAAGAAGTAGACATTCTATAGAATCTCAAATTCTTCACATGGACCGCGGGGTGGAGCAGTCTGGTAGCTCGTCGGGCTCATAACCCGAAGGTCGGAGGTTCAAATCCTTCCCCCGCAACCAAATCTCTCATTTCCTTTCTCAAACGAATCCCATAGTTTTCTTTTGCGGCTTGCGCAAAGTCGTTTGACCCGACTGAAATAGTTGTTGCTCTCGCGCAGTATAGACTGACTTCAAGTGAAATTAAGGAGTTTTCTCTACGGAACTCTCCTTAGAGATTTAGGAGTTAGTCTATGGGATTAGAAACACAGCCTCTGAACGCTGTAACAGGGTTGCAGCATACGGTATTGCCAAAGGTTAAAGAAATCGCGCCTCCTAAAGCGCTTCTTTGGGTCGGGAACTCCTTCTTTTTCTTTAATAATGGTGCGCATCGCTTTACGCGTCGTTTACTACAGAAGGCTCCCGTTGTTCCAAAGTATCGCGGTAATTTGGTGGCTATTAATGGCGCAAGCCTGAGTTGGCACGATTTGGAAAGTTATTTTCGCCCCAATGCGATTAGTTCGTACTCTTTTAGTACGGATGGCAAGAACACCGTGAAATTCCGCGACCCCAAAGAAAAGCTTTGGGATAGCGTCTTGCTTCTTGATTCGTCTCAGGGACCGATTCATCCTCAATTGGGAGAAGACTTCAAGCGCTTTGCGAAGATTGATGCCGATATTTGCCGCAAGCACGGCGCTACTCCGATTTTCTTGATTTCTTGGGCCTACGCAGATCGCCCTGAGATGACAGCACAACTAGCCGATGCGATTTTGACTGCCGCTAACGACAATGACGCAATCGCAGTTCCCACAGGGTTAGCTTTTGCCGAGGCACGCAAGAAAGATCCTGCTTGCCCGATTTATATCGGAGACAATCGTCATCCGACGCCAGCTGGCTCGTACTTGTTGGCTTGCACGGTCATTGCAACGCTTTTCAAGATTGATGTACGAACAATTGACTTTGATTGTGAGGTTGAACCTTCGCTTGCGAAATTCTTGCGCGAAGTAGCTCAAGAAACGGTTTGCCGTTTCTTTGGTAGATAGTTTTTAAAAATAGCCGCGTTTGTGTTCGAGTTTTCGCAGCGCTACGGCTAAAAAAATCAAAGAGGGTAAGTAAAAAAGACCCAACCTCTTAGAAGTATTAGATCAAAACTCGTTATAAAAGGAGAAAGTGAAATGACAATCCCAATCATCGCTGCCGCGCTGATCACGATTGTTGCCGGATGGATGATTATCAAGCGCTATCCAGTGCACATCGTTTTACTCGCAGGTGGTTTGATTCTTGTGGCAATTTGCATTTTGTGTGGCATCACTCAGTTCCTACCCAAGGGAACGAAATCCACAGGATTTATTTGGTTTGACTTGATTGAATTGATCAATGCGATTACCAAGAAACAGATTGTTGGTGTTGGTTTAATCATTATGGCTTGCGGTGGTTTCGCAGGCTACATGAGCCAAATTGGAGCCGCAAATCGTCTCGTGCAATTGTGCGCTGAACCGTTGCGTGCTTTAAGTAAGCCCTACCTCGTTTTGGCTTTGGCCTATTTAATCGGGCAAGGCATTAACCTCGTTGTCGTCTCGGCGGCTGGTTTAACGATGTTGTTATTGGTGGCGTTCTATCCGATTCTTGTTGGTGTTGGCGTAAGTCGTGGAGCCGCTGCTGCATGTATCGCTTGTTGCTCGGCTGTGGCCGCAGGACCTCTGTTTGGCACACAACAGCTTGCTGCTAAAGTTGCGAATGTTGACTCGATGGTTTACTTTATCGAGTGGCAACTTGTCGCTTGCTGGCCAGCCTATATTGTGACAGCCGTTGCGATTTTCTTTACCGCGAAGTACTACGACGCAAAGAAAGTTGACATTGAAGATGAAGTGCAAGAAGCCAAGACCACTGCCGTGCGCGAATGCCCGAAGTGGTACGCTATCTTCCCGTTTGTTCCTATCGTTCTACTCTTTGTCTTCTCGAAGTTCGGTATTTCTTCAATTAAGTTAAGCACACCGAGTGCCTTGATGTTAACGTGGATTGTTGTTGCCATCATTGAACTTATTCGCTTAAGAGATGCGAAGCTTGTGATGAAAGACTGCCTCGTGTTCTTTAAGAAGATGGGCGCGCTCTTCGGTGGCGTTGTGGCACTCGTGATTTGTGCTGAAGTTTTCGCCACGGGCTTACGTGTTTCTGGTTTAGTAAACGAAATCATCGATATGGCTAAAGGCTTTGGATTCGGCGCTGGTGGTATGACTTGTGTCTTGTCTGGCTTGGTCGGTATTGTGACGTTCTTAACAGGTTCTGGCGTGGGCGCATTCTCGGCCTTCGCAAGTCTCTCGGTTGACGTTCAAGCCCAAGTTGGTGGCCACTTGCCAGCCATGATGGTCCCGATGCACTTAGCGTGCTCGATCTTCCGCTCGATGAGCCCAGTGGCAGGATGCTTGATTGCCGCTGCTCTCGTTGCCGGTGTGAGTCCGATGAGTCTTGTACGGCGCAACATGATTCCGATGTTCGCCTGCTTCGGGACGATTGTGGTGATGAACCAAATCTTCAACATGTAGTCATTTCTCTTAAACGGGCAGAAAAAAGCTTCTCGCTCTTTTCTGCCCAACTCTAGAGGTCTAAAAATGAAAAAATTGCACGTAACAGCGATTGCTATCGCCGCTTCTCTTATGCTGTCTGGACAAGCCTTCTCAGGCACTTCAGCAACAGCAGGAAAAGTCGATTTTGTCCTTTCTTCTCAAGCTCCTTCTGTGAAAGCTCTTTCAAAAGCTCCAAAGACGATGCTTGTTGTGGGGAATTCTTACACATACTATAACTGTGGTTTAAATGGGTATCTCTCAAACTTCCTGATTGGCGAAGCAATTGCCGCAGGAGCAAAAGATGAGAAGGCTGCTCGTAAGACATTTAAAACACGTATCGCTACTATCGGTCGCGGAAATCTTTCCCAATACCCGATAGCCGAATATCTTGATAACGCTTCGATGAAGTCGCATACAGCCAAGGCAACGATTGAAAAGAAGTACCTTGAACCAGAAGTTGCTAAGCGTGAGAAGTATGACCTTGTTTTGATGCAAGCTTCTAATCGCCCAGTCGAAGATCAAGCACGTGATGCGTATTACATGCCCGAGCACGTCAAAGCGATTCGTGCACAAGGCGGCGAGCCAGCGCTCATTATGACCTGGGTACAAAAGAACAAGAATGCTCCGAAGATTGAACTTGTTCGAGATGCAACAGTCAAAATCGCCAACGATAACAAGATGCTTGTCATCCCCGTTGGACTTGCTTTTGCCCAGAGCGAGGCGAAATTTCCTGAGATTACGTTGATTCGAGCAGATAACACACACCCGACAGCTGAAGGTTCTTTCCTTGAGGCAGCGACAATTTATGCTTCTGTTTACAAGAAGGATCCTTTCGTTGCGCAAAAAGCCTTCTGGAAAACGCTCTGCGATCATAGTCTTGATCCCGTTGTGCGCGAAAAACTCTGCGCTGTGGCTGTGAAGACGGTCGCAGATTTCTACGGAGTAAAACTCGCAACAAAGGCCAGCGAGAATGCGAAGCCAGCTGTTAAAGTTGCTCAATTTAAGGAAGCCAATCCTGCTGAGTTCTATAACGTTAAGCCTGCCGTTAAATCGCTCGGAATTAAGAACCCCACTCGCGGTCTGTATGTTGGTAATTCCTACACATACTACAACTGCGGAATCGGTGCTTATGTCAAAGGCTTTATTAACAAGAATGCTGGAGAAGAGTGGAAGAGCCGTATGCAGACGATTTCCGCGGGTCGTCTCTATCAGCATCCGATTGAACGGTATTTTGATAAGGATGACGCCACACTTAAAGATTACAACCGCCCGAATAAGCCTAAGTTCGATGTTGTCTTCTTGCAGGCTCAGTCACGCGAACCTTATCAGGAGGACGCAAAGAACCCAGCTAATTCACCAAAGGTGAAGTACGCTGCCGCTTTGAAAAATGCCATTGCTGTCGTTCGTAAGAATGGATCAGTTCCTGTTGTTGTCGCAACGTGGGCCTCAAAGAAATCGCCCAAGGGCTATGACATGCGCTCTGAGACGATTGCTTTGGCTGATGCCACGATTTCCGTAGCAAACGAAAACAAAGCCATTGTTTTGCCTGTTGGTATTGCTTTTGAAACAGTACGCGCAGAACGGCCTGATCTGAACCTACACAACAAATCGGACTTAAAGCATCCATCAGCTGAAGGTAGTTATCTCTTTGGTGCGATGATTTACGCCATGCTCTATCAAAAGAACCCAGAATGGGTTGGAGCCAATTGGCTCGGTGAATGCGATAAGCCCATTAAGGCCGAAGACGCTGTCTATCTGCAAAACGTCGCTTGGCGTGTTGCCAAACAGTTCTACGGTTGGAAGTAACTGTTGTTCATTCCTCAGGATGGCAATAGAAGCAAAGCCATCCTGAGAAGTGGTTTTTCTTGCTTCATGTAAATTTCCTTTAACCCTCCTGCGTGCCGTCCTCTCGTATTGAATCGCGAGGACGGCATGCTTTTCTCTCGTGTGGATCCCTTGCAGATAGAAAAGCGCCCTAGCATTGCTACCAGGGCGCTGAGGCTTTATAACAGGAGAACTAAAGGGATCCTAGAAGTTAACTCCGAGACCAGCCATAATGGCAAGTGTCTTCGTCTTGTCTACGCTCTTATTGTATTTTGTGCCTTTCAGGTGACGATAGGAGACAGCAGAGTAGAAGGCCGTTGTCTTACTAAAGGCATACTTATAACCTAAAGCACATTGGTAGCCATCTTGCTTCACAAGTTTTGTGTTTGAAGTAGAGGCCCCGTCTTTTGTCTTAGTCATGCCAGCAGAAGCCATAATTGTTCCGTTACCAACGGGGACGCTTACGCCAGCAATCACATTATGAGTCTTAGCTCCAAGAATCGAGCTGCCCATAATCTTTGTGGCATTGCCAAGGTTTTCGCCATACTGATACCCAGCATAAACCTTAGCGACACCAAAGTTGTAGTTCGCCGCTAAACTGTAGGAGCGTTCATCACCCTCAACCGCAGAGCCGCTTGTCTTGGAATCGCGGCTGTAGTAGGTCGATCCAAAGACTGCTGCAACGCGAAGGTTCCCGCTCTTGTAATTAGCTCCAACACCGAAATAGCGTTTGCGGTTAGGTAGCGCATTGGTTTCTTCGTCGTCCTCGGCACTATTGCACCACTGTGTTGCAAGAGAGAAACCAGAGAAACTCGGTGTTTCATAACGAATTGTGTTCGGTGTGCGAGCTGCGGCATTCATGAAAACGTTCTGTGCGCCGCACTGCTTATAAATAACGCCAAAGGGATTTGTTTGTCCTGCAATCATGCCGCCTGTGACACCACCGTGCAGATAGCCGATGCGCCCAAACTGAAGATCGCCGTAAGGGGACGACACGATAATGGAACTTTCACGATCGAAAAGCTCATCGCTTCCTTGTTCACCAGTGTCGGTTGTAATCTTTCCTTCGAGTTTCACAGAAACTTTCCAGCCAGGAGCGATTTCATCGGAGGAGGCTTTAATACCCCAGCGAGACGCACCTGCCATACCGCTTTCCATTGTGAAGCTTTTTGTTGTTGCGCCGTTCTTCTTAACGTTTGTAAAGTACAAACCGTTATCAACACGCCCGTACATTTCAACACTTGCTGCAAAACCAGCTTGGGCAAACATTGCGAGAGCGCTTGTCGCAATGAGTGTCTTTGTTAAAGTTTTCATATTCCTAATCTCCCATGGTTAGAAGGTTGATGAAACCTAAGGTCCACCAATTGAAAGATTACGAGAGGGGAAGGAAAGTGGTTTTCACTAGATGCATAGGTAAATTGTCGTATATGAAAAGAAAGAGCCCTCCTAGAAATACGAAAGACAACTTTGCTAGTCCCTTGTAGACATTTTGCGAAACAGGAAAACTTCGCGAAAGCCTATGGCAAATCACGAAAAACCCTCGCCAAAAAGCATCTATCCCAATATTTAAGCGAATGAGGAAGAGATGAAAAGACGGTAGTGGAATTTCTCCTACTACCGTCTCGAGACTTTACTTTAAAACGTTAGGTGTTTAGAAGACGTACTTCAGGCCAATCTTGCCGCCGATAGAAGAGGCGCCGTCGTTGCCAGTGCCTGCCATGAAGTTGGCATTGAGCATGAGGTTGCCCTTCTGGGCACGGATACCGAAGTCAGCCTGCACGGGGCTCGTGTCAATCACAGTTTGGTTCGCGCCAAGAGCCGTGATTTCCTTGTCGCCAAAGGTTGGAACATACGCGAGCTTAAAGCTCGGAGAAACAGCCCAACCAGCAGCGTTCTGTGTCGTGCCATTGATACGTAAGGCAATCGGAACCTGAACGAGGTTTTGTTTTTGCTTATTAACCTTAACTGAGCCAATAGCCATCGCATCGGTTTCTAAGCGAGAAACTCGTACGCCAACGCTTGGGACAATCTGGAAGTTACCCGCTGTGAAGCGATGTTGTCCACGAACACCAATCGAGTACATCT
>CAVKJM010000046.1:0-10129 GCA_963656505.1 bacterium | reverse complement strand
CTGGGAAAACTACGCCGAACAGATGCTTGAAGTCTTAAGCGCTGAACCTTTATTGGAAAATCTCTCTCAAGAGGGATTTGCCAAATCGCAAGCCAACCCCCTTTGCGAGCGGCCACGCACAAAATTCCAAGCCCGAGGCGAAGGCTTAGGCTACGGGATTTGGGATTTGGTCTTTATCCGAAAGTAATTAGCCGATACGAACGATATCGGCGCCAAGCGCTTTTAATTTGTCTTCCAAGTGTTCGTAACCGCGATCTAAGTGATAGATACGGTCAACAATGGTTTCGCCTCGTGCAGCTAGTCCCGCAATCACAAGAGAAGCGGAAGCTCGCAAGTCTGTTGCCATCACATTGGCGCCTTCAAGCTTTTCAATACCGTGAACAACAGCGGTGTGGCCATCGACCGAGATTTGCGCGCCCATACGCTGCAACTCAGGCACATGCATAAAGCGGTTTTCGAAAATCGTTTCATCAATGCGTCCTGCGCCCTCAGAAACCGAATCCAACACCATAAATTGCGCTTGCATATCCGTCGGGAACCCTGGGTGGGGCGCTGTGCGAACGTCTACAGCACGAGACCTTGTATTGATGCGTGCTCGAATCCAATCGGCCCCTGTTTCAACAGTGGCGCCTGCACTACGCAGTTTTTCAATCACAGCATCAAGTGTCGCAGGAGCCGCGTGCGTCACAAGGACGTCGCCTCGCGTGACAACCGCAGCGCAAAGGAAGGTCCCTGTTTCGATGCGATCGGCTAGTACCGAGTGTTCACAGCCGTGCAAAGATTTCACGCCTTCAACCACGATACGCGCCGTTCCTGCGCCTTCGATGCGCGCACCCATCGCATTTAAGCAATTGGCTAAATCCACGACTTCGGGTTCGCGCGCGGCGTTTTCGATAATGGTTTCACCTTCTGAAAGGGTCGCTGCCATCAGGATGTTTTCCGTTCCCGTCACAGTAACCATGTCAGTGACAATACGAGAGCCCTTAAGGCGCTTGGCTTTTGCATCGACATACCCATGATCCATGTCGATAGCAGCCCCCATCTTCTTTAGCGCTTTAATGTGTTGATCGATCGGTCGAGCGCCAATCGAGCACCCGCCAGGTAAAGAAACGCGAGCCGCGCCAAAGCGAGCCACTAAAGGGCCTAAAACCATCACAGAAGCGCGCATCGTTTTGACTAAATCGTAGGGAGCCTCTGTGCTTGTCACAGCATTGGCTTTAAGACGCACGGTATCGGCATTAATGCGCTCGTAGGCAACGCCCATTCCCGAAAGGAGCCGCCCCATCGTACGGACATCGGCTAAATCGGGCATATTGTGAAGAATCAACTCATCTGCAGTCAGTAAAGAGGCCGCAAGAATCGGCAATGCCGCGTTCTTGGCGCCTGAGGCACGAACCTCTCCCACAAGACGATGTTCACCAACAATTTTGAGCTTTTGCATGAGGCGTTCTCGAATCCAATAGTCTTAAAAATTTGTGGGCGTTATTGTACAAAATTACTTTGCGACGCCCCAGAGCGAAACAAAGTGATTCACGGGGCCGTGGCCCTTTCCTACATCCAGAGAATCTGAAGCGCCAATCGCTTCTGTGATAAAGGTTTTCGCTTCACGAATGGCTTTAATGGGATTATCGGTTTTCGCAAGCGCCGCAGCAATCGCAGAAGAAAGGGCGCAGCCTGTACCGTGGGTATTTTTTGTTGCAATGCGTTTAGCGGAAAGCTCTGTGATCGTATTTCCGTCATAGAAAAAATCCGAGCAACTCTTATCTGATAAGTGCCCGCCTTTTAAGAGAACGGCGCAGTGCTTACCTGACAAAGCGTAAAGATCGATCGCAGCTTCTTTCATTTGCGAGACTTCCGTGATTTCTCGGCCTAAGAGAACGCTTGCTTCCGGAAGGTTTGGCGTCATGACGTGAGAGATTGGAAGAAGTTCTTTAACAATCGCTTTGACGGTATCTTTTCCGACTAAAGAGTCTCCGCTTTTGGCGACCATCACAGGATCGATCACAATCCAACGCGGTTTAAAGCGTCGCAATGCCTCTGCGACAACTCGCACGACATCAGCTTCACCCAACATCCCGATTTTCACAGCGTCAATTCGCACATCAGAAAAAAGCGTCTCGAGTTGCTCACGCACAAATGCGGCTGGAATGGGAAAGACGCCTGTTACGGAAGTCGTGTTTTGTGCTGTTAACGCAGCAACCACACCTGTGGCATAAGCACCCATTGCACTGATGCTCTTAATATCGGCTAAGACCCCTGCGCCACCAGAGGGGTCAACTCCTGCGATAGAAAGAACATTTTTTATTGCGCTTTTTGCCATAGCAAGGCTATCTCCTTGATCATCCGCTCGGTTGCTCCCGTGTAGCTTTGTGCAAAGCTCTTAGCCGCATACGAGCGGTCCGCCAGTTTTCCATCTGCTAACCAGGTGGCAGCAAGCGCCATCGCCTCTTTCGCATCTTTCACACGCACGGCCGCATGAAAAGCAATCGCGTCTTCTGCGGGCTTGGCGAAGTTAAAGGTCGAAGGCCCAAGAACGATAGGAACCCCCGATGCGGCAGGCTCAATAAAGTTTTGCGACCCCGTACCTCCGAAGCTTCCGCCCATAATGCAAACGTCTCCCAAAGCGCAGCTAAAACTCATCTCTCCCATCGTGTCGGCTAAAACAACGCGCACATCTTTATTTAAAGATTCAAGATTCGGCGTCTTTGTTTTTCTTACGTAGGAGATCTTTCTTTCAATTAGCGCGGCTTCAACTTCATCAAAGCGCTGTGGGTGCCTTGGAACAAGCCAAATAAGGGCCTCTTGCGGCAGTAAATCGATAGCATCAAGAAACATCACTTCTTCGCCTTGGCGCGTGCTTGCAAGAAGAACGATGGGGCGATTGAGCGCTGCTTTTAATTTGTGCGCATTTTCTTGTTGCTTTGCATCGGGTCGAATATCAAACTTCACCGATCCACAGACAAGAACGTTTTTCGCACCTAAACTCACTAAGCGCTTTTTATCGTCTTCGCTTTGCGCTAAAACAAGCCGAAATGCAGCAAACGCTGGTTTCATCACGCTTGGAAAGCGCGCTGCCACGCGGCGCGATTTCTCTGATTCGCGAGCATTAGCCAAAATGACAGGAATCTGGGAGGCCGTGGCCGCTTCCATTAAATTGGGCCAAACCTCGGTTTCCATCACAACACCCATTTTGGGTTGGGTTTCTTCAAAAAACCGTGCCATTAATTCGGGTGTGTCATACGGTAAATAGCATTGTGTGATGCGCCCTGGATAAGCTTCGACAATTTTCTTTCCTGTTTCGCGGCCCGTAGGTGTCATGGCCGTTAAAAGAATTTCACTTTTAGGAAAGCGCTTAAAAAAGGCATCAATTAAGCTACGGGCAGCAATGGTTTCTCCGACGCTTACGGCATGAAGCCAAAGGCGAGGCTTATCTGTTGGAGCGGGAAACGGTTTCCAGCCAAATCGCTCATCCCAATGCTCAAGATACTCAGGCTGCTTTTTCGCTCTGTGTCTAAGATAAAACTTCGCTAGCGGTAAGACCGCGCGCGTAATCATCCGATAAGCCCAAGTCACTCTCTTTATTCTCCAAGCGTTGCCGCTTTTTTTCAGTTTTACTTAATAAAGCCCAACCTTCTTAGGACTCGAAGACTACTGCTTTCTGTTAAGAAAATCGAGCCAATCGGTTCCAACTTCAGGGGCAGCAATGACCTTCACGTCCAACCCCTTCACGGCCAATTTGTGCGCCAAGGTATAAGCCCCGGCTTGACCTGCGTAACTTTTGTCGTTATCGGCATAGATGCGAACAGACGTGATTGTCTTTGGAAGCTCTACGGCATTGGCTAAATTAGTCACGCCAAGAGTAGCCCAAACGGGAAGCGAGAAAAGCTCCGTGCACGCTAGAGCCGTTTCAATGCCTTCGGCCAACCCTAAAACCTCTTTTGCCTCACCAAAGCGCACGAAAGCGCCCTTAAATGCGCCTGGCATAAGTTTCTTAGGTCTAGAAACATTGGCCTTCTTTCCGTCTTCAAGATAGGTCCTGTGAAGATTGACAACGCGACCATGTTTATCTGTGACGCGAGAGAGCATTGCCGCATAGACTCCTGCGACTTTCCCATCATCATCGAGATATTCGAGCGCTTTGTGATAGCGCACTTCAGGCGTTGCATTCACGGGATTTAATCCGCGATTGGCTAAATACGTCCAAACAGGGTCTCCCGTAACAATCGGGGAGGCCTCAGCCCAAAGTTGTGTAATCTTGCGAAGCCTTTCACGTTCGGCTTCTTCTTCAGGACTGATTTTTCTTTGAGTGGAATCTGTATCTTCTGAAGTTGGATCTATGGCGCAAAACCGTTCGACAAATTCCAAGGCATCCAAAAACCTGCCGCCCAAAACTTTTGTAAGTAGCGAAAAGCCATCTCCTGCCCCGCATCCTCGGCAGATGTAGTTGCCGTCTCCCTCTTTATCAAGAAAAGAAAAACGGTCTCGCCCTCCGCACGCAGGGCACGGGCGATTGACCTTATCGAGGAATTCAGCCTTGACGCCCGAAGTAAGAAGAATCGAGCGCCAACGCCCCTTTGCTGCGCTCTTGGCGCGAGCGATTCTTTTTTCAAAGCTTGAGTTTTGCATTGGACTGACCTCCTTTGCCAAACATATAGGCTACAAGCCTAGCAAAATAAGCGGCGCTATATTGTCGTTCTTTTGTTTAGAAGCACGAATTCTTGCAACAAGAGCCCGATCGATGACGCTAAAATGCCAAAACCTGTGACAAATCTGTCACGCACTTATTAATTGACTGCTTTATGGATAAGCAATTACTCGCTCAAAAAAACGTTCTTGTTGTCGGCGATTCCATGCTAGACAAATACTGGTTCGGAGACACCAATCGAATCTCACCTGAGGCTCCAGTTCCAGTTGTTCGTATCGTTCGCAGTGAAGAGCGCCCCGGGGGAGCCGCTAACGTTGCACTTAACGTGGCAAGCCTTGGTGTGAAAACAACCCTGATGGGAATTATCGGTGCCGATGAAAACGGCACGAACTTAACGAAGCTCTTGGCTCCTGCTGGCATTAACTGCCAACTGCTTGCTGACCCCGCGCTTAAAACGATTTTGAAATTGCGTATCGTCGCGCGTCAACAGCAACTTGTGCGTATCGATTTTGAAGAGCCTCCTTCGGGAGATGTGCTTGCCAATCTCTTAACGGAGTTTTCCGACGCTATCGATCAGTACGATGCGCTTGTCCTTTCCGATTACGGTAAAGGGGGACTTGCGCACATCAGAAGCATGATTGAGATTGCGCGAGATAAAAACATTCCTGTGTTAATCGACCCCAAAGGTGACAACTACGATCGCTACGCAGGCGCGACTGTCATTACACCGAATCGCGCAGAGCTTGCTCTTGTGGTTGGCTCTTGGACTAGCGAAGAAGATTTAACGATTCGAGCGCAAAACCTGCGTGACCGCTTAGGGCTTACAGCGCTTCTTTTAACACGAAGCGAAGAAGGCATGACACTATTTACAGCAGACGGCGTTCAAACCGTTCCTGCGCAGGCAAGAGAAGTTTTCGATGTCTCTGGCGCAGGAGACACTGTGATTGCTGTCACCGCTGCCATGCTTGCCGCTGGATTAAATCTATCGGAAGCGGTACGTATCGCTAACCGTGCTGGCGGCATTGTCGTCGGCAAACTCGGTACGGCGAGCGTCTCTTACAACGAACTTTTCGGAAATTAACTATGTCTTATCTTGTCACTGGCGCTGCTGGTTTTATTGGATGCAACAATGTCATCGCTTTAAATGATGCGGGCATCACAGATGTCATCGCTGTGGACAATCTCACACGCGCCGAAAAATTCAAGAATCTTTGCGAATGTCAGATTACTGACTACTTCGATAAAAAAGACTTTATCGAACGCGTAAGAACGGGGCGCGCCCCAAAGCCAGAAGCGATTTTCCATCAAGGCGCTTGCTCGAGCACCATGGAAACCGATGGTCACTACATAATGGAAAATAACTATCGGTACACACTCGAACTTTTTGAGTGGGCGCAGGCGTTAAAGATTCCTTTTATTTACGCAAGTTCAGCTGCAACCTATGGGGCAAGCCCTGTCTTTATTGAAGACGTGCGCTACGAAAAGCCCTTAAATGTCTATGGCTACTCCAAGTACCTTTTCGATCAGGTCTTACGTAGCAGGGCTCGTGACTTAAAAGCGCCCGTGATTGGTTTACGTTACTTTAATGTCTACGGGCCTCACGAACAGCACAAGGGCCGTATGGCGAGCGTCGCTTTCCACCAGTATTTCCAATTCCGCAAAGATGGTGAAGTTCGTCTTTTCGAGGGCTGCTTAGGGTACGGTAACGGTGGTCAGATGCGTGACTTCGTTTATGTTAAAGACGTCATTGCTGTTGCGATGCACTTTTTAAATAAACCCGTCACAGGCATTTATAACTGCGGCACAGGACACGCTCAACCCTTTAACGATGTTGCGCTTACCGTTGTTAATACCTTATCGGGTAAAACGCACAGCTTAAAAGAAGCCGTAAGCGGCGGATTAATTAAATACATCGATTTCCCAGAGGCCCTAAAGGGTAAGTATCAAGCCTACACACAAGCCAATCTTGAGAAGTTGCGTGCCGCCGGATGCGATGTGCAATTTCATAGTGTCGAAGAGGGAACGGCCGAATACATGCACTATTTGGCTAAGACCTACCCAACAGGCGAACTATAAAAAATGGCTACGAAAGCCGCTTTCTTAGACCGCGACGGCGTCATTAACGTCGATCGCGGTTATGTCTATCGCATTGAAGACTTCGTTGTAATCGATGGCGTTTTAGAGGCCGCAAAAGCCCTTTATGACGCAGGGTTTCAACTTGTCATCATCACCAATCAATCGGGCATTGCCCGCGGCTTTTATAAAGAAAGCGATTTGGCGCTTCTCAATGACTATATTGAAAATCTTTTTAAAGTAGCAGGGGCGCCTCTCTCTGGCATCTACTGCTGCCCACACCTACCCGATGCGCCGCTTGAGGCCTATCGCAAGGTCTGCGATTGCAGGAAACCCGCGCCCGGCCTATTTTTAAAGGCCGCTAAAGAGCTTGATATCGACTTAGAACGTAGTCTTGCTTTCGGCGATAAAGAAAGAGACTTAGAAGCTGCTTTGCGTGCAGGTGTTCCTACGCGCATTCTTCTTGGTAAAGACGGAAAAGAAATTCCTGCAAAAAGCGCCTCGGCCTTAGCTGTTGCTAAGGACTTACGCAGTGCCATCGAACTCTTACGCGAGCTCAACGAGCTTTAGGGTTTTCGCTTTCGAATGCCCCAGGCGATAGCAACGACAAGCGCGGCTCCAAGAATACAACTTACCGTGTGGTAGTTTGCAAGCGCTGGAAATTGATCGAGCATCCAAGAGTCCGTTGAGATCATCGATCCAGCAATCCAACCTAAAAGCGCTCCACCAAACCAAATGATGATGGGGAATTTATCCAAGAAAGCGAGGATTACTTGGCTTCCGCAAACAATGAAAGGAATCGAGACGAGTAGACCAAAGATTACGAGTAGCGTCTGATGATCGTCGTGCGCTTGTTGAGCGGCAGCGGCAATTGCCAGCACATTATCCAAACTCATCACAAAGTCAGCGATGATAATTGTCTTTACAGCCGCAAATAGTTTGGTACTTGAAGCAACTTTTTCTTCGCCCTCTTCAGAGTCTGGCAGTAAGAGTTTTACGCCAATCCAAATAAGTAGCGCACCGCCCACGACCTTAAGGAAGGGCAAATCGAGCAAGGCAACAGCGCAGGTGATAAGAATGACACGCAAGATAATCGCGCCTGCTGTACCGAGCACAATTCCTTTGATGCGTTGCTGATGGGGTAAATCGCGACAGGCAAGAGCAATCACAACAGCGTTATCGCCTCCTAAGAGTAAGTCAATCAAAATAATTTGACCGACAGCACCCCAATGAAGGTTTACTAATAAATCGATAATCGATTGCATGCACTTAACCCTTTTTTGACGCTCGAAGAAATAGGCATTTTATAGAAAGCGTCTATTTTGGCGATTTATGCGTTTCTTTTTGTTACGACTCATTTAAGAGACATCGTCGAGCACTCGACGGATTGAGTCAAAAGAAAACCCGCGATTGGCGAGGAATCGAATCTGGCGTTGGCGTTCTTTATCGCATTCAGGGGCACTTCCAAAACGGTGCTCCCAAACCTCTTTAGCGCGTTCAACTTCAGGCGCCGTGGCTTCGATTGCACGATTCGCGATTTCAGAGGCTACCCCTGCTTCACGAAGTTCGAGGGCGAGCCGGAAATTGCCGAATCGTGGCGAACGCGTGCGACAAAGGGCTTCGGCAAACCTCTCATCGCTTAAAAAGCCCTTCTTTTCAAATTCATCTAATGTCGCATCGACTTTTTCCGTATCTTCTTCGTACTGAAGAAGCTTTTCACGAAGCTCTTTTCTTGAGTACTCACGACGCGAGAGAATGGCAATACCCCGCGCCGCGAGGCTACGGGGTCTAGAAGTTACTTTTCCTTCTTTGTTAGGCATCCGCTTCTTCGGCTTCCTTCTTTTCAGAGGCCTTATCTTGGCCCGACAAACTTGTGGGCTTGGCTTTCATGCCACGAAGTGCACGAATCTTGTTTTCGATTTCGATAGCGACTTCTGGGTGCTCTTTTAAGTATTCGCGCACATTGTCGCGGCCTTGTCCGATGCGTTCACCTTCGTAGCTATACCAGGCGCCACTCTTGGCGACAACGTTGAGTTCAACACCCAAATCGATTAATTCGCCTTCGTGCGAGATGCCTTCGCCATAAAGGATGTCAAACATCGCTTCCTTAAAGGGAGGCGCCACTTTGTTTTTCACAACCTTCACGCGAGTCTCGGATCCGTAGACCTCATCGCCGTGCTTGAGCGGCAACTTACGGCGAATGTCAATACGCACAGAGCTGTAGAACTTTAAGGCGTTGCCACCCGTTGTGACTTCAGGATTGCCGTAACTTACGCCAATCTTCATACGAATCTGGTTAATGAAGATCACAAGAGTCTTCGTCTTTGTAATCGAGGCGGTCAATTTGCGAAGCGCCTGGCTCATCAAGCGGGCCTGAAGACCAGGGAGCGCTTCACCCATATCGCCTTCGATTTCGCTACGGGGTGTTAAAGCTGCCACAGAGTCAATGACGATTAAGTCAACAGAACCGGAGCGGACCAAGGCATCAGTGATTTCAAGAGCCTGTTCACCCGTGTCTGGCTGAGAAAGTAAGAGGTCATCGAGCTTCACACCTAACTTTTGCGCATACTGAACATCAAGCGCATGCTCGGCATCGATAAAAGCGCAAGTGCCGCCAATTTTTTGCATCTCGGCGATGACGTGCAGTGTCAATGTTGTCTTACCAGAGCTTTCTGGTCCAAAGATTTCAACGACACGGCCACGGGGTAGGCCTCCTACGCCAAGCGCAAGATCTAGACCCAAAGAACCCGTACTCACAACTTCCACATCATCAACGTGATCGGAGTCGCTCATACGCATAATCGAACCCTTGCCGAATTCCTTTTCAATGTAGGCCAAGGCCGCCTCTAAGGCCTTTTTGCGTTCGGCCTGATCATTGACACGTTCAACTCGCACAGATTCCGTCTTCTTTTTGTCGGCTGCCATGATGCAGTCTCCTTAAATAGATAAAAACTATTAATAACCATTTGTCGAAAGATTTAAGCCTTTGAAGATCATTAAATTATCCTCTGAGAGCCTTTCGCTTCAAGTTTTGCTTTAATTAGCATTGCTAGTGGCGTCTCTCGACTTTTTACGTTTTTTATTATGCACCATTTTTCTGACGCTGTACGATTTTGCGATGTTAAATTTATTAGTGTTTACCCTAATAAAGGAGACAAAACCGCATAGATTTGATTAATTTCAAGAGAGCTTGACCCTCTGCCCGCATTGATCCTGTCACCCACTAGGCTTAGCACGATTGACAACACAGCCTTTTTTAGGCTTAGCCGATCTTGACTTTCCTTGAGAATTCGTGTTTAATTCGCTCCCTCGGTTGACTGTTCCTCTAGCGAACTAGAGCTGACCGCTTGGTTTGAGAGGGTCGTTAGCTCAGTCGGTAGAGCAGCGGACTTTTAATCCGTTGGTCGTGAG